>PFNQ01000047.1 GCA_002792115.1 Candidatus Woesearchaeota archaeon CG_4_10_14_0_2_um_filter_33_13
ATTGCCAATGTTTTAAGTAAAGATTATTCACCATTAAACCAGTTGTGGGATGACCAACAATGGTATAAAGATTGGAGAGGAGCAATGGATAGTGCCTTTGCACCGTTAATGTTTTCAGAAGCCATACCTTCTGCAATCTGTGAATCGCATTATGATATTCAACCGGAAGGTACAAGAATTATGAAAACAGTCTCTGGAACGTATCAATACGTTGCTCATATTGAAGGAGAAATCTCTGATCGTTCCGCTCCAATATTGTGTCAAAGAAATCCAGACAATGAATCTAATGAAGAGTTTATTTGCGATAAAGAACAAGTTTGTGTAGAAGATGGGTTCTGTTATCAAGATAAAGATGAGAATGGTCAACCTGATGAAGAAAAACCGGTTGAAGGATATATGTACAAAATTACTTGGGGCGTTTCTGCACCACAAGATGAAAAACAAACGCCGTACATTGACGAAGATGGCGTAGCTATTTCATTTAATGTCTGGGTTTATCCTAGCGATGGAAGTGAATCAAAACCAATTTATCAGAATGGCGGTGAGATTGCTGGACCAATAGAGTTAAGGAATGGGGATAGAGATAAAGATTTAGTGATGAGATATACCGGTAAGAATTATGATCGTGTCTGTATTGTTTGGGATAAGAGAATGAAATCATACCTTGGCGCATTTAATTCCGGTGGAGATTATATTGGTAGTGTTTGTAATGATGTTCAAACAGTAACTGCCGGTACTGTAGATTTTAATTCTGCCGGCGGTGGAACTCAGTCAACTAAAGCTTCTGCCGGGCAAGTACAAACAACAAGTAATTGGTAAAAATGAATAAACATCTTAAGAATTATCTGGACTCCTTTAAAGTCAAAAAACAATTCTGGCAAATCTTTTTGATAGATTTTATCTTCTTCTCAGTTATCGGAATAGTTTACTATACCTTTAGCAATTATTTGCAAAATCGTTCATTTCAAGTTCTTGGTGGTAAAACTTCTGCAGAATTACAAAATCTTTTAACAACCAGTACTCCCGAAAAATTGTTACCTTTCTTAACAGAACTAAAATCATTTTTATTTTTCTCCTTAGTGATGATCTTGATTATAGTAATTCTTTCGTTTTTGTACTTTTCTTACACCCGTGCATTGATCTGGAATCACTTAGAAAATAAAAAACTTAACAAAAAAACCTATTGGCGATGGAACTTACTTAACTTGTCATTAATCTTTCCCTTATTATCTTACATAATTGTGGCTACAATTATAACTTTCATCACTAGTTGGCTGTTCTCAAAGGTAATTACCATTTCACCAACGTTTTATGTGACTTATCAAAGTATTATGGAAGGGGTTACTATACTTCTTAACGGTATAGTGAGTTTTTTCTTAGTGTTGTTTTTTTTAATAATTCTTTTCTTTACTTACAAAAGTTTCACTCAAAAGTATCGTATTTGGGAATCGATTGGGCATTCCTTTCAGATGATTAAACAGAATTGGTCAAAATTATGGAAGTTTTTGCTTCAAGCAATAGGAACAGCTTTATTATTAACTTTGATCATGTGGCCGTTAAGAACACTTTATGCATCTAATTTTTTCTTTTCTGTAACGATAAATATGATTATTTCTTTATTATATTTGGCTTGGTTTAGAATCTATCTGTTAAAAACAATAGAATAAAAAATAAAGCAAATTAATCTAATGGCACAATTGCTTTAACCCAAGATCCGCCTTTCTTTTCATCTTCGTGAAATTCCATTTGCATTTTCATTTTGGCCCAACCAAATGCACCTAAATATTTTCTAACTTCTTCTCTAGCTTTGTTTTGAGCTAAAGTTCTGCTCGTTCCGACCATTTTTGATGGATTGTAGACAACAAAACATAATGCTAGCTTGCCACCAACCTCAGTTTTAAAAATACCTGTTTTTCCCCACCATTTATTTACATTCAAATTTGGAGCACTAGCAAGTATAGCAGTATCCTCTTCAAAGATTAATTTTAGATCATTCAGTAATTGTTCAAGGGTCTTAACTTCTTCTTTACCGATCTTAGCTAACTCGCTATTTCCTTCCGATGCAATTAAAGCCTTTAATTTGCTGATTAAATCTTCAATCCCTTTTTTTAAACTAGCATATTCATCGGCATTAAGAAATTTGTCTCCCAAGTATACTTTAACTTTTGGGCTTAAGTTTTGTTTAGCAGCATTGATTTCAGCAACTTGCGTTGCTACTGTTCTGTTTCTTGGTTCTTGAGCTAAGGCTTCAGTTTCAAATCCCTTTAATAACCTTAAACTAAGAGCAAAAACAATCATCCACTTTTTAACTCTTAACATCTTGATGTTCCCCCTAAATTAATATTGATAGTAATTTTATTTAATATTTAATCTTTTCTGTATTCTCATCCTTGCTCAATTTAAATCATATAAAAGATAACTTTTATATACCTAAACTTCCCCCTAAAGTAAGTGATGGATCTAAGAGAACTTAAAAAAGAGGTAGAGTTATTGCCAAGTGTTGATAAGCATCTGAAGGGCTTTCAAGATAGTTGGATCAAACCAATTAGAAGTAACACTAATCAACACATTCCATTCTTGCAAGACCTTCCTCAAGAAACTAAACAAGAGCTTAATAGAAGATTGCAACTTTTAAGCGATTCTTTTCAGAACGTTAAAGATAGCCAATTAATCAACGATAAACTGAAACATTATGCCCGTTATCTTATTGAACTTAAATTAACTACATTTAATGGTGATCAATCAAAATCGAAGATGCTTAGCAGTAGAATGTTGAACGATGACTTTCTTAACATAAAGCAAACGATAACTGAAGTGCAAAACTTTGAGTCTCATGTGAAACATATTGAACAGAACTATCATGAAGTTAACCAACTTTTGCATAAACAACTTTCTTTAGAAGAAGTAGTTTTTTTTATGGAACTGCCACACTTAAAATATCTTAAAGGACTTCTTAAGTTGGCAGATGATCATAAAGTGATTACTAGAGATATTGGTAGGCACCTTGTAGTCTTAACTAAACAAACACAATTGGGAGGAAGAAGATAAAAGATAGACCAAATGACGTTCATATTCACGATTGATTTCTTTATTGGGGCAGTAGGCATGTTTTTCATTTTGCTTGCTTTTATATTAGATGAGTTTGTAAAAAGGTTTAATCAGAATACAATTCAATATAACCTTACTAACATCATTGGTTCGGGACTTTTAGCTTACTATGCTTACACTAGCAAGGTTTGGCCGTTCTTAATCCTTAATAGTGTTTGGTTCATAGTAGCAGCTTACAAAATTATTTTGATTAAAACGGCTCCGCATAAAGTTAAGAAGAAGCATAAATAAATTACCTTCTAAATTAGTATACTGCTTTTTTTCATACTTAAAAATTTTAAGAGAAACTTTTTAAATAGAGTTAACCCAAACGGATTTATGATTCAAAGACCAGTGTACTTGCCAATCAATAAACTAGTTCCTACTGAATGTTTAGTACCAGAAGATCGGTTAGCTGAAATTGCTGGAAATTATGACGGAACAGTTGAGTCAATAGCACCGGCATCTGTTTATGCCTTTGGCGGTAATTATTTGATTGAGAACGGCAATAAACGAGCAGTTTTTCTTCACCAACAAGGTCACGATAATATCTGCAGTTTTGTTAGAGAAGATGATCCACAAGAAGTTAGTAAATTGGTAAGGCTGGCAAGAAAAGCAAGAGACTTTTCCGATGTAAAAACAATCGCTGATTTGGCACAGAAAATTGTTCCTAGGGACGAATATGATTTATTTATGGAAATATTGGACGAGGAAAATTAGTCCTTCTGGTAATACTTACAATATTCTTTCACTTTACATTCTTTACATTTCGGTTTAATCGGTAAACAAACCTTTTGTCCATGATTAACAAATAACATATTTACCTTACTCCATAATCGTCGAGGTAATACTTTCATTAGTTCTTCTTCTGTCTCTTCAGGATCTTTAGTCTTAACCCAACCTAATCTGTTACTTATGCGATGCACATGAACGTCTACGGCAATAGCAGAAACACCAAAAGCATAATTTAACATACAATTGGCTGTCTTTCTTCCCACTCCTGCTAAAGAAATCATTCCTTCTAATGTCTCTGGAACCTGAGAATTAAATTTATCAACTAATTGTTGACTTAACTTTTTAATATTCTTGGCTTTAACTTTGTAAAAGCCAATTCCGTACAATTCTTTTTCCAGCTCTAATAATGGAACCTTCAAAAAATCTTGCGGTGTTTTCCATTTCTTAAACATCTTTATGACAATTGGAATGGTTGTTTTATCTTTAGTTCTGGCACTTAACATTGTAGCAATTAACATCTGGAATTTTGAGCGATCAGAAAACTGTTCCAACATCGTTTCTTGATGGTCTTTCTCTAGAATTTTTAAGACTTTTTGATAATTGGTCATAATTAATTGATCTTCTATTCAGATATAAATTTTTCTAGCGATGGCAAAAATACAAGTCTCTTAACCGGTGCTGTCCAGAGAGTAGAACAGTTGTATACTGGAGCACGGCGCGATGATTTTTTGAGCAGCGCCAATTGAGGGACATTTTTTTAATTTTTAATCATATTACTTGAAACAAAGTGAAGAAAATAAAGTAAATTAAAAAAATTATTGTCCCGTGCCCTGCTCACAAAATGTGCCTCCATTGGCACCAGTATACAAAATAATACCTTTCTGGACAGCAACTCTTAACCAAAATACTTATAAATAGCCATTTGGCGTAAAGCAAAAATGGAAGAAATTTATTGTGGTGTACTCTGTCCTTTACGTGTTAAGGATGGTGGACGGCTGGAAGCTCTTTTAACTAGAAGAAACTTTATTAAACTTAATGGGGAAATGATGTCTTATCCGGGGGAATGGGTTTTCGCTGGTGGAACTATGGAACCTGGCGATATAGATAGAGAAGCAACTGCAATGAGAGAGTTTAGAGAAGAATTGTTTTACGATGGTCCGATAGGAAAACCGTTTCTTCTACGTGAAGCTGAACAACAAGATAATGGTTTCTTGTATAAAATACAATTTTTTGCTGCTTATGGGATTAATCCAGCTGGTTTAAGTTTTCCAGAAGATTTAGGTGGTGAAGTTATCAGTATGGCCTGGTTAACACCAAGGGGTGCAGCACAAATGATGAAATCCACTTGGTTTGCAGATAATCAATTAAGAGAATTTAAAAGACGATCTTTGCTGATAGAAGAAAGACAGTTCCCCCACCAGCAATACAAAACATTACAATATCTAGTAGAGAATCAAGAAAGATTTTCTCTAGATAACTCTATAGCTCACTGATCTCTTTAACCGCATTTACAAATTTTTCAACTTCTTCTTCCGTGTTATAAAAGCCAAAACTTGCTCTTATAGTTCCTTCTTTAAATAGAGACTTTTTGTTTTCTTCTTTATTGAACCAAGAATGAACACAATGAGCACCACTTCTGACCATGATGTTGTGCATATTGTTAAGGAGTAATGAAACTTCATGAACATTTTTTCCCTTAATCACAAAAGATAAGATTCCAGAACGTTTTTCAGCATCTTTTGGACCAAGAATTGTAATACCTTTTAAAGTGGATAAACCTTTACTAGCAATCTCGTTTAACTTAACAACATGTTTGTGGATATTTCTGATTCCTACCTTTTCTAAATATTCAACAGCAGCGGCAAAACCTATAATCCCAGGATAATTTTGTAATCCCGCTTCAAATCTCTCCGGTAAGTCTTCAGGAACGAAATCAACTATTGTTGAATCTTTAACCGTTTCTCCACCTACTAAAAACATGTTTAACTGTTCTAAATTTTCTTTAGTACTAATCAATGCACCAACCCCATTTGGTCCTAATAATTTATGAGAAGAGACAGCAATGAAATCTACGCCTAACTTTTTGATGTTAATCTCTTGGTGCTGAGCAGATTGTGCACAATCCAATAATACTTTAGCACCATGACGGTGGGCAACTCTTGCAATGTCCTTGACAGGATTAGTAACTCCATCAATGTTTGAAGTGTGTACAATACTTACCAACTTAACTTTTCCTTTGTATTCAGTTATTTTCTTGATAAAATTGTCCATGGAAAACTCATTTTTAACACCAGATTCAACCCAGTCGTGCTTAATTTCCCATTTTTTTTCTAATCTTAACCAAGGTAAAAGATTAGAATTATGTTCTTTGTCTGTTGTTAAAACTAAATCTCCTGATTTGAACGGGAAAGCGTTAGCAATTAAATTAATGGCTTCGGTACAATTTTTTGTAAATATAATTGAATGTTTATCAGCACCAAAAAATTTAGCAATCTTTTCTCTAGATTCATCAACAGCCTTCCCAACTTCATTTGAGATAGTATGATTACTTCTTCCTGCACATCCTGGGAATTTATTGTAATACTCTTCCATCACTTCTAAAACCCGTTTAGGTCTTAAAGACATGCAAGCATTATCAAAATAAACAATCGGTTTGTTATTAATCTGTCTGCTTAAAACAGTAAAGTCTTTCCTTAATTCTGTTAATTCAACTTTTTTGTTAAATAGGCTTTCCAAAATCATTTTAATCCTTAACCATCATTTTTGTTTAATTATTTTTCTCTTCTAAAGATTGCAAAATATAACATTATTAAAACAATTACTGCACCTAAAGAAACTAAACCAATTCCAAACCAGTCGGTGTTTGTAGAAAGTTGTCTTTCATAAACTCTCAACGGCTTAGGTCCGATGAATGCTTGTTGATTAACAAAGATTGTTGGAGTTCCTTCCACATTCATTTTACTAATTTCTGTTAATTGCTTTTTGAACAAATCTTCACTTGCTTTTGATTCTGAACATTTGATAATTTCCGTATTATCAAGATCCTTGATCTCTGCTAGTAAACTTAACACTTTTTGACTATCTTTAACATCATCAATTGGCATTTGCATTAAGGAATTGTGGAACTCCCAAAACTTTAGTTTATCTTTTATAAATAAACAGTTTTCAATTTTTGAGAGGTATTCCTGATCCTTGGATAATGGTAAATGTATAAACGTAAATTCTAATGTTTCTTTATTTCTTACCATCAATTCATTGATTGTAGGATTCACTTTTCGAGTATTTATGCAAGTGTAGCACCCTACATAAACTAACGTGTCTTTTTTTAAATTAGGTTTGTAGCTGGGAAATAAACTTAATTCAATCTCTTCAATATTTGGTTCAGCCCCCTCTGTCTGTAATTGTAAATCTTCATTGTCACAAGAACTGATTTGAGCATTATCACCGCTTGGATCGAAAATACATAATCCTTGTTGATCTTCTACACTTGCTCCATTGCAATTTCCATAAACATAATAATTATATCCAGAAATTCCACTCCAGATTAAGCTGCCAATCAGTAAAATCGTAAAGACTCCAGAAATAAATTCAAAATGGTGATAAACAAACTTTCCAGTTTTTGGACTTTTTAATAATAACTTTCCAGTTATTCCACTTTTTAATCTTATGTCTAAACCGGTGTGGCATTTTCTTAAAGTTATCTTTCTGAAAACACAGTCAAACGCTTCTAACGCTAGTTTTCTGTGTGTGGCAGAAAATATTCCTAAAATCCCAAATATAATTAAAGCAATAAAACAAATCATATTTGAGTTTATTTTTATTTTATTTATAAAGTTAATGATGGTTGGTTAACCTAAAAAGAAGGTGAGATTCACTTTAAAAATTACTTTAACTTGCTAAACCAGAATTAATCATATGATGTATATACATGTTCCGATAAGCTTTTAAATCTTTCGCTTATCTACTTATTTATGAGTATAGATAATTGTGTAAACGGAAACTGTAATTTTAAACCAAAAGCCTTAGTGATTGATGATGATCACACACAATTAGATTTATCTAAATTATTTTTTTCATATTTGGGTTTTAGTGTGGACACAGTGGATGATCCTGCCAAAATTGGTGCAGAAGTTCATGATTATGATGCTGTCATCTCAGATACCTTTGGTGCTGGGTGGTACGGTCCAAGAGAGGTTGTTAGTCGTTTAAAAGAATTAAACTATCGTGGAGTTGTTTTGGGGAATTCTTCTACTCCAAACCCTGACGTGGAAAGGGATTGGCAAGTTTCTGGTCATTCATTTGTTGTTAAACCTATGGGGATGGAAGGTTATAAGGCTCAAAAGACTCTTTTAAAACAATTAATTGGCTGCCACTGTAATCCCACTAATTATAAATTCTAATTATAAACCTAAAATAATCTTTTTTTTGTTAAAGAAATTCTAGAATTAAACTAACTAAAATAAGTTAAAATAAAATAAAATAAAATAAAAGATATTTTTAGCTTCTAGAACAACTTTAATCCGTAAGCAACAAACAATGGTGCGAAAACTATCGCTAATGTGTTTATTACTTTAATCAAAGCGTTAAGTGCTGGCCCGGCTGTATCTTTGAATGGATCTCCGACAGTGTCTCCGACAACTGCAGCTTTGTGTGCATCTTTGCCCTTTCCACCATGGTTTCCATCTTCAATATACTTCTTAGCGTTATCCCAAGTAGCTCCGGAATTAGCCATGAATAAAGCCATTAACAAACCAGATAAGATTACTCCTATCAATAATCCGCCTAAAGCTTTAATTCCTAAGATCATTCCTACAGCCAAAGGTGCAGCAACAGCAATTATTGCCGGCACAATCATATTTGCAAGTGCTGCTTTAGTAACAATGTCAACGCACTTACCATATTCTGGTTTTGCCTTACCTTCCATGATACCTTTGATTTCTTTAAATTGTCTTCTTACTTCAACAACAATTTTGTGTGCAGTAGTTCCTACTGCCGTCATTAAGACAGCTGAGAAAGCAAATGGTAACATTGCTCCGATGAACAAGCCAACCACTACAGCAGGATTTGTTAACAAGTAGTTAATAGGAGTTCCTACTGCAACATTGATCTCTTGAGTAAAAGCTACGAATAAAGCTAGTGCTCCTAAGGCAGCAGAACCGATGGCATAACCCTTCGTTACTGCTTTAGTGGTGTTCCCAACTGCGTCTAAAGCATCAGTTGTTTTTCTTATTTTCTTATCTAGCTCTGCCATTTCTGCAATTCCGCCAGCATTATCCGTTATTGGTCCATAAGAGTCCAAAGCGATGATAACTCCGGTTAAAGAAAGCATTGACACGGCAGCAATAGCAATTCCGTAAACTCCAGCTAAAAGATAAGCAGCAACGATACCACCAACAATAACTAATACTGGAAGAATTGTTGATTGCATCCCCACAGCTAACCCATAAATTAAGTTAGTTCCTGCTCCTGTAACAGAAGCTTCGGCAACTTTCTTGACTGGATTGTAACTTTGACTAGTATAATATTCAGTAATTATGTTGATTAACAAAGTAATTCCTAAACCTACTAAAGTTACATAGAAAAGATTCAACGGATTTTTTGTGTAGTATGTAACCGCGTAAAAACCTGCAGCTGAAACAACACCTGCTGCAATAAGTCCTTTGTATAAAGCACCCATAATGTTTTCACTTTTTCCTAACTTTACAAACCATGTCCCCACAATAGAACCAACAATAGCTACACAACCTAACAATAAAGGAAATTCAACAGCTTGATTATACATCTGAGAGACAGAAGGAATCATTGCTAATAACATGGCAGCTAGTAACGTAACAACATATGTTTCATAAAGGTCAGCACCCATTCCTGCACAATCTCCAACATTATCTCCCACGTTATCGGCGATAACTGCTGGATTTCTTGGATCGTCTTCAGGAATTCCTGCTTCTACCTTACCTACTAAATCTGCTCCTACATCTGCTGCTTTGGTATAAATTCCACCACCAACTCTAGCAAATAAACTGATTAAAGAAGCCCCAAATCCTAAGCCAACTAACATAGCTGGATCTTTATAAATTGTGTAAAAAACGCTAACCGCTAACAAAGCTAGGCCAACAACAGCCATACCAGTTACGGAACCACCTTTGAAAGCTACGTCTAAAGCTTCACTTAGACCTTTTTTAGCAGTTTCCGCTGTTCTAACATTAGCACGAACGGAAATACTCATTCCGATAAATCCTGACAATGCAGAAAGTATTGCTCCGAATAAGAATCCTGCTGCTACTGGAATTCCAAAAAGTTTCCAGAGAATTAATGTAATCACTACAGCAAAGACAGCAATTGTTTTGTACTGTCTAGCCATGTAAGCCATCGCACCTTCTTTGATGGCGTTGGCAATCTCTTGCATCTTTTCCGTGCCCGGTTCAATCTTCATAATCTTCAAAGAAAGATAACCAGCATACGCTAATGCAACTAAACTTACGATTATTGCAATAATACCTATCATTTAAATCCACCCCACTATTAGTTAATATAAAGTCTTACGAAAAGATTATCTTTATATATATTGCTATTGTGGAGTAGATATTATTTCTTCTTCGTTTTCTTAACTACGTTAAGTTTGTTGAGTATCAAGAACTTATAAAATTTCTTCACAAGCAGAATAAATGTTTTCAAATAATTGTTTAATGTCTTTTTTAGCAACAGCAGAGAAAGCTATCCTAATTAACTGATCTGAAACGATTACGCCAGTATCATATTTTTCTAATAATATTTGGCGTACTTTCTCAGCAGAAATCTCTTTAACCACTTCAATACACATAAAATATCCAGAATTAAAGGGTAATGCTTTGAAATATTTCTCATACTTTTTATCATTTAAAACGTTCTTAACTTCCAGATAGCGTGCTTTAAGAAGATTAAACTTTTCTTCTTTATCTTTCTGATGATTCTCCTCATTAAGTGCCGCAAGAACTAAACTTTGACTTAGTGTAGAACAGTTAGAAATATTGCTTCTGATGCTTCCTGAGGTCTTGTCCTCTAATACTTTAGCTGAGGCAGAACTTAAATTTTTATTTCCGTAAGTAATGAACCCTACTCTTAATCCCCAAGCAAACTCCTCTTTTGTTGCTCCATCAACTTTAATAGCAAGAACATTTTTGTGCAGATTAGACAATTTAGCAAATAAAGATTCTGGGTAAATATTTTCTTCATAAAATAAACCAAAGTAAGCATCATCACAAAGTACAATTATTCTCTTACCTTTCTCAGCCGCTTCTTTAATCAAGGCCATTAGTTCTTCTGCTTCATTCTTTTGTAGAGTATAACCTGTAGGATTGTTTGGAAAATTAAGTAATAAAATAACTTTCTGACTTTTGTTTCTAGATCACTTTTCTTTTAATCCGGATATATTAAAATTATATTTGTCAAATATATTAAATTTAACAAACTTGGCTTTAAAGTTATTTTCGTAGATCAAGTTATAATTCTCCCACATTTTGTCTGGAATAATAATTTCATCGCCCGGATTAACAAACAAGCTTCCTACTAAATACAAACCTTGAGTTACACCACAAGTAACAATCGGTAAGGATACATTATTATCTTTTAGTGAAGGATTTTTTTCCTTTATTTCCCTTAACCATATTTCTCTTAATTCCTTAAGCCCATAACTTGGAGAATAAGCTAGTGCTTTATCAACGGGTAAAGATATATTTTTTTGTAGTGCTGGTAAGGAGGCTAATACTCCATTATCTTCAATGGCTGTACCGATTGTGGCGTTAATCTTTTTACCCTTAGCTTGAGCCGACTGGCTTAATATCCCTTCTTTTGGAAAATAAATCGCTCTTCCCTTCTCTGAAAGTAACTCGTAAATGATTTTATTATTATCAATTAAAATATTGTTTAACTCTTCAGCTTGTGTTTTTAATGACATGTTCTTCACTTTATTTTTTGATTTCAGTTCCTAAGATTAATTGTCCTTAAGATTATTTAAAGCTTCAATTAGTTCTTTAACATGCCCAGCGGATTTAGTTAAGGCAACCTTCTCTTGATCACTTAGAGAAACTTCAACAACTTTTTCAACTCCATCCTTGCCTAAAACAACTGGTACACCCATGAATATTTCTTTAAACCCGTATTCTCCGTTTAATAAAACTGAGCAAGGTAACAATTTTTTCTGATCTTGAATTATTGTTCCTACCATCTCTGCTATAGCTAATCCTGGAGCAAAGAACGCACTGCCTGTTTTTAGTAAGTTAACAATTTCTACTCCACCATTCCTAACTCTTTCAACAATCTCCTTAATCCTTTCAGGTGATAATAATTCCGTGATTGGTTTATCATTAACTGTACAAGATTTAATAACTGGAACCATCGAATCACCATGACCACCTAAAACTAAAGCTTCAACTTTTTTAACGTCTGCATTAAGTTCATCAGCAATAAATGTTCTAAATCTGGCAGTGTCTAAAACTCCTGCCATTCCTATAACTCTGTTTTTGGGAAAATTACTAACTTGCTGAGCTTTGTAGACCATCGCATCTAAAGGATTGGTAACAATAATTAGGATACAATTAGGAGAATGCTTTACAACTTCCTTAACAACAGAAGTAATGATTTTAGAGTTTATACTTAACAAATCATCTCGAGTCATTCCTGGTTTTCTAGGAACACCTGCGGTTATTACAACAATCTCTGAATCCTTACTTGTTGAGTAATCATTGCTTCCGGTAATCTTAACATTACTTCCTGCAATGGGCATGGCTTCTTGTAAATCTAAAGCTTTTCCTTGAGGAACACCTTCAATTATATCGAGGATTACAATCTCTTTTACAATACTTTTTAATGCTAAATAAAATGCAGCTTGGCTACCAACATTTCCTGCACCAACAATTGTTACTTTTGACATGGTTATTCCCCTCCGTTAGTCTTTAAGTTATGATCATTACACTCTTTTTTTGTCGAATAGTTAAGTATGGTTTATTTAACCTTTTCTTAAGTTGTACATCCTGTGTTAAAACTAAATCTCCTTTTTTAGAAAGATCTACTAATTGGTCGTCGACATATTTCTGATTTTTACTCTCTTTCTCAGAAGGAATGATTTTGATACCTTTGACTTTTAGGATTGCTAGAGCCAGTTTTGCTGCTTGTCTGTATTTCAACCTTTGTTCATCCATGATTTTGTTTAATTCGTCAATCGTTCCCTGTAACACATAAAGTTCGTAATGAAAATCGCAAGTATCTTCTAATGCGGAGATTAAATCTAACTTAAACTCAGCAATAGCCATTAATACATTTGTATCTAAGATAATTCTTCTGATATTCATCTGATTGAGGCATTAGTTTTTAACGGTATTTAATACTTTTTGTTGTCTTCTTGGGTTTATCTCGATTTGGTATAGCAAAACTTAAAAGATTACCTTGTCAAATAGATATTTATGGTCAAATGTTCATACTTTAATCGTTGTCAAGGTTGTAGCACTCAGCATCTAGACTATTCTCTGCAATTGAAAAATAAAACAGCTAATTTGATAAGGGCGATAAATTATGAAAATATAAAGGTCTTTTCTGGCCAGGAATATAGTTATCGTAATCGGATGGATTTTCAGTTTATGTCTAAAGGTTTGGGTTTTCGCGGAAGAAGTGGTTTGGTTGATATTGAAAACTGTGTGATCGCTGATGATGAGGTTAACGTTCTTTTGAACGACTTAAGAACGTTCTTTAATGACAATGATGCCTTTGACTTTAGAACTAATCAAGGAACTTTTCGGGAGGCAATTGTTAGGATTACTCGATTAGGTGATTCATCAATATCTGTTCTGCTTAACCCAGATTCTCCACAAATTACAGCTGCTGTTGAAAGAGTCAGAGCTTTCTCACAGAATACAACGGCTAAGAACGTTTTGGTTGTTCTTTCACCAATAAATACAGATTTTAAGGCAGATTATAATGATAACTTTTTAGTTATTAAAGGCAGTGAAATGCTTGAAGAAGAATTTCTTGGAAAAAGATTTTTTTATCATTCATTAGGATTTTTTCAGAATAATCCGGTAATGGCTGAAAAGATGCATAAATATTGTCATGATTTACTTGGTGTTTATACTAACAGTGTTTATACTAATGCATATGGTCCTACTGCCTCTTTATTAGATCTTTATGGAGGAGTTGGCTACTTTGGAATTATCAACGCTGATTTGTTTAAAGAAGTTACTATCATAGAGAGTGTACCTCAATGTATAAAAGCAGCTAAAGAAAATATTCTCCTTAATCATGCTTCCAACACGAAAGCTATCTTACTTGACGCTAAAAGTTTAAGAAAACTTAAATTTCCTGCTCCTTTGATTGTTTTGACTGATCCTCCTCGGAGTGGTATGGATGAGAAAACGATTAGTTACATTAATGAACTTAAACCAGATGTGCTGGTTTATATTTCTTGTAATCCCCAACAATTGGGAAAAGAATTAAAACGGTTTAAGTCTTATGAGATCAAGAGTGCAGCCCTATTTGATTTGTTTCCGCAGACTAACCATATGGAATCAGTTATTGAATTGGTCAGGAAGTAATTTAAGTTTTATTAAACGGAATATGATTTTATTTCTACTTAATTTAGTACGATGTTGATATTTCTTACCATACATTCATAAACTCCACATTAGAGTAACTCATTCTCATGATTAAAGCTGTAAGAAGTATTGAAATTGCTGTTAAGCCGGTTACTATCCCTGTTATCACACCAGTAATTCCGATTAGTACAAAAATTGATACAAAAAAAGGAGAGCTATTAGCTAAGAAAGCTCGTAATAGTATTGGACAATTTTGCCATGATGAGTGTGGAGCTTATTGTTGCCGTAAGGGATATTTAGTTTTAAGTCAGAAAGAATTGGATCTATTGTTAAATAGTCAGGAAGCACTGGCTGATGAACTTAAGTTGATTAAACAACAAAATAATGGTAATTTTTCTTTGTTTATAGGTAATTCTCAATTCCCTTGTCCTCGATTAGATAATATGCAATGTAGTATTCACAAAAATAAGAGTCGGCCACAATGCTGTAAGGATTTTCCTTTGTTTTTGAAAGACGATAAGTTCTTTCTTTCTCCACGATGTCCAGCAGTTAAGTATGGTAAATTCTATAAGTATGAAACTCAATTTAAGAAATTAGGGTATACCCAAGTTGAACCAGCTTCCTTTTCAGAAATAGAGTTCCAAAACGTTAATTGATTAATCAACTATCCACTTCTCCAATATTTTAATATTCAGTCATTCAAATATTCCAATAAAGTACTACTGGTATGTGACAATAACCAAAACCTTTTTAAATACTTCTCATTTTTCAAATGTATGGTTGAAGAAACTGAAGGTGTTCAAGATATTCAAGGTATTCAAAGCATCGATGAAGTAGTTGGTTCTCTGCAGGGGGCTGGTGCTGTAGAACTTGAGCGATTAAGAGCACAATTTCGTCTTTCTAATGCTAGAACCAATTATGCTTTAGCCTTGTTAGAACGGGGAGAATACACTCCAGAAAAGGTTAGGGAATATTTTTCTCAGAGTTAATTTCTTTTAAACAGGCGATCCAGAATATTCTAGTTAATAAAATTACAACTACAAAAAGTAACGCTGCTAAAACCATTAAAGGTAATAATGTTTCTTCATTAGCAGTATAATAAATCAAAAGTAATCCTAAAAATATTAAAACTAGGTTTATCAACGTAACAATCAAAGTGAAGTAAATTCTTCTGATTCCTACTTTGTAAATACTTTTTACAAATTCTTTCCAGCTCTTAGCGTCAATAAAAGCATATGCTGTTATGATAAAGAAGTATAACACAAAGAATGCCCAAATTACTACTTGCAAGATTATAGAAAAAATTTCAGCTGCCAACTCCATGCCTAAAAATAGTTTTAATAAATAATATGCTGCCAAAAAAAAGGGCACAATCAAAATAATTGATGTTGTTAAAAACTTAAGAATCTGTCCTTTCCAGTTTTTATATCCCAACATTCTTTGCGAGATAATCCATAATGCTCCGTTAAACAAGATAAACAAACTGCTTAACCAGAATATTAATTGCCAGATGTATTTAATCATTGATTTGTATCCTTGGTAGACTTCTAAGATTTCAGTCGTAAAGGGCTGACCAGCTTGAATACTGGTTACGTTAAAATTGGCGCTTTGTAATGGTTCCATAATCTGTTGAGCATTATTAATAATTTTAATCTGATAATTTATAGAAATATAAGTTACTGAAAACAATAATATCAACTGTAAGATAACCATTAAGATAAACAAGCTCTTATGCTGTTTTATTGCATTTAAAGTAAGATGCAAACCTCTTTTTAAGTGACGCATCTAACCTAGAAAAGAGAAATAGTTTATAGAGCTTTCTATTTCTATATGGTTTTCTATTTTTACCAATTATCTTTAAAATAATCTGCCCATCCACGCATTAATCCTTCTGGATGTACTTGACTTACCTTAACAGAAACCTTGTGCTGATCAAATATGAACTCGACTACTTTAATATTATTTTTTTTAGCTTCTGCTATTCTTTGCATAATCTCCGCCTCAGTTAAAGGACAATTTTCTAAACCTAACAATTTTTTTGTTGACATGATTTAATCATCTTACAACTCTGAGCTAACTAGTTAGTTAATGAATTAATTAGACTTACTCGCTGTAATATCCTCTGTTTCCTCTCATCATGCCATCCGAACGAATACGGTTTAATTTAACTTTAACATTCAGCTTGCCATAGCAGAACTCTACTAACTCTACATTATTTCTTTGTGCTTCTGCTATCTTTTCCATAATCTCCCAGTCTTGTAAAGGGCACTCTTCTAATCCTAATATCTTTTTAATGGCCACCTTAACGTCCTCTTTCATCTTTTTCATATCCTTCCATAAACCCGTCTTCATCGTTGTTAAGGACATCTTCGTCAACTAATTTGGCTCGAGCTTTTCTTGAATAAATGTTTTCTTCATCAAGCTCTTCCAGCTCAACCTCTACGTTTTCCATACTTACCACCCCTTCAATGATAGAACAACCTCTATCATAACAAATACATAACATTTAAATATAAATACATTTCCCAAATACTATATAGTGGGCATATGCGCGCGTCAATACAGGGGTAAATTATAATTTAGTGGGGGAATTAATATGGAACATAGAAAATTAATTTCATTTGGTAAGAGTAGCTATGTTGTCTCCATCCCAAAAGGTTGGGTAATTCAAAACAAACTTAAAAAAGGTGATCTGATTTATTTTGAAGAAAGTGGTCCAAATCTTGTTCTTGCTAGCGAAAAGAATCCCGAGAGTAATAAGGAGAAGGTTGCAGTTATTAATGTTGATGGGAAAAGCATTAAATTGATTGATAGAGAAGTTAGTTCTGCTTATATTCAGAATTGCCGGATGATTACTCTTAAAGGAAAAGAAATTCGTTCAAAAGTTAATGAACTTCAAGCCATTATTCAGAATTTGATTGCTCTTGAAATAATGGAACAAACTTCTGAAACAATTATTGCCAAGGATTTTTTGAATATGGATACGGTTTCTGTTCAAGAACTAATCCGTAAAATGGATATTGTAACAAGAACGATGTTGACTGAAACAATTAATATGTTTAATGAGGATAACTCCAAAGGAATTGCAGAACGGGATCGTGATGTCGATCGTCTTTATTTTTTACTTTATCGTTCTATTCTATTTAATTTAGAGAATCCAACTAATGCACTCAAAAAGTTTAAACTTAAGGCTATTCAGCTTTTGATGTATAACACCTGTGGTTTTTACATTGAAGGGATTGCCGATGAAGCTAGACGAATCTCTAGGTACATTAATCAGTTAAAGATTTCTCGTGCAGATAAAGATGAGATTGAAAAGTTGTTAAACAGAATTAATAAATTTTATTTAGAGACTATGAAGTCAATATATAATGGTGAATTAGATCTAGCATTAGCTTTATCAAACCAAAAGAAAGAGATAATGGACTTACTTACTGAAGTAGAAGCAAGAAATATTGTTGTTGATAACTTTGTTAAAGCAATTAGTAGAATGAGGATCCTTACTAGCCATATTCATAATCTTGGGCGAGTAGTTTATACCATTAGTAACTATTAAATAATGGTGAAAGTGTCGAAAGGTTTATAAAGGAAGTTTAATAAAACCTTGCTTATGGCTGTAGATCGTAGACTCGAGACTATTCTTAGAACTACATTAGGAGATAGTTTTAAAACTTATGTTCTTAGTCCTCAAATCCATCAACGTCCTACTTCTCATGCTGATATTTACCATATGATCTTGGTTAAACCAAATCCTAACTCTTGTAGAGCTAATTCTGCACACTTTGCTTTGAAGGTTTTTAAACACGCAAACGATTCTTCTGATGCTGCTTATGAAGAAAGGCACGATCCTGGTAGATTATGGTCCCGAGAATCAAGAGTTTTGTCTTGGATAAATAGAAAAGTTAGATTTTCAACTTCTGTTGGTGTAAGAAAACCTTATCTTGTTCCACAATTTCATGGTGCTTCTCTTGATCATTTTGCTTTAACTACTTCTTTTATTTCTGGAGAAGTTCTAGCAAACTTGTTGTCGCGTGTGCCAGAAACTTCAGAAACCCCAAATCAAAGAGATATCTTTGAAGGTCATTTTATCCGAGGAATTAAAGATGTAGCTAAATTTGATGGTTTAATAAATGCAGAAGAAAACCGGATGGATGCTCCAGATATTTTCAATAAAGAAGCTACACAACATCAGGTTAGAGAAAATCGAGCATTAAAATGTAACTTGATAAGATTATATTATGCTTTTCATTCTGATGCTTTTCATCTTGATCATTTTGGTCTTGAATTTGATACTCAAGAGGTTCTAAATCAGTTAAGAGCTGAACAGATCAGTTTAGATTCTAGAATTTCTGAATTACAACAGCTTAGTAAACGTCTTCATGTTCCGGTTCGCTATCAACATAATGATTGTAATGGTCAGAATATGATCGTTACCGGTAAGGCTCCTTATTCAAACCGTTTTGTTGATTTAGAGAATTTTGGTCCTGCATCTTCAGTTTCTGATATCAGTAGTTATTGTATTGTTCTTACCAGTGGAGGAAATAATCACATTTTTCGTTCAGAGAACTTTCCTCATTATCGTCATGTATATCACTCTTATGAACACGCTTGGAGAAATATGGATTTAGATTTAGTAAAAAGATTAGACTCCTATGTTAATGGTCAGTTTGGAGAAGTTGTTGGTCAGATTATGACCGAAAGAGAGTATGCTGACCTAACTGCTGGATTCTTTGCTGATGCAATTAGTAAAACAGTAAAGTTAGCAGCAGCTGGAGTTAGGTTTGGCAGTAGTAATACTCCTGTTACTTCTCGAAACACTTTTGATGTCTCAACAAGTAGAACCGATGTTGAAGAATTATTCCGTGCAGTGAATTCAATGTCTGGGTTGATAAATACATGTACTGACCCAACCGGGGTTCGTGATTATTTTTATACTTTGGGTAAGACTCTTAATGATATTGGTTATAATGTGCCTAGCGGTGTGTTGGTAGAGATCCGTTCAGGTATAAGTATTGGAAATAATGTTATGGGCCAAATCCCAACATTTAAAAGAGCAGACTAAGAGATGGTGGATAGATGTTAAAGGAGAACAAATTTCATTCATTTAATCAAGGTAATATGCCTAAGGGCTGCCAATTCTGTGTTAAAGGTGAAAAATTAGTACTATTTGTGACTGGAGTTTGTCCACGAAAATGTTATTTTTGTCCTGTTTCTGATGAAAAATATGGTAAAGATGTAATCTTCGCCAACGAACAAAGGTCTTTTACTTCAGAGGATGTCATTAAGGAAGC
Source organism: Candidatus Woesearchaeota archaeon CG_4_10_14_0_2_um_filter_33_13 (assembly GCA_002792115.1). Classification (GTDB taxonomy): domain Archaea; phylum Nanobdellota; class Nanobdellia; order Woesearchaeales; family GW2011-AR9. Next base: position 19,676 of record PFNQ01000047.1, read on the forward strand.
AGAAAAGATGCAAGCTAAGGGAGTTGGCATTACTGGTGGTGATCCCCTAGCTAAGTTAGATCGAACTACAAGATTTATCAAAAAGCTTAAAGAACACTTTGGCAAAGATTTTCATGCTCATCTTTATACGTCTCTACGTTTAGTCAATGATGATAATTTACAAAAACTATATATGTCCGGTTTAGATGAAATTCGATTTCATCCAGATCTGGATTCAGATTCATTTTGGAAAAGGATTGATTTAGCTACTAAATTTCCTTGGGAAGTTGGTATTGAAGCACCTTTAATTCCTGGTAAGGAAAAAGAGTTCAAACAATTAATTGATTTTATTCAAGATAAAGTTATGTTCTTAAACTTAAATGAGTTAGAGGTTGCTGATAATTCACAATCAAAGTTACTAGAGATGGGCTTTAAAACAAAAGATCAATTTAGTTATGCTATTGAAGGTTCATTAGAGTTAGGTTTAAGTTTGATTAAATATATTAAAGAGAAAGGGTATCATTTAAAGGTTCATTTGTGTACTGCTAAATTAAAGGATTCTGTACAATTAGCAGAAAGAATTAAACGTGAAGCTCAAGGAACAAAAAAAGTTTTTGATCTTGTTGATAATGAAGGTCTTCTAACCAGGGGGGCCTTATACCTTGAGGAACTTAAACCAGGGGTCGGGTATCGAGAATCTCTTAAACAAGATCAAAAAGAATCTATTCAAAAGCTTAATAAGATACTTCTTGAAGTAAAAGAAAATTTGCAATTAAAAGATGAAGACTTGTTCTTAGATACTTGCAAGCCGAGAATTCTTCTATCAAAAAAACATGTTAAGCTAAATAAGAAAAAATTGATTTCCCTCGGGTTAGTACCAGCAATCGTTACTGAGTATCCTACAGCCGATCAATTAGAAATGGAAGTTGAGTTCTTAACTTAATAATTTAATCTTATTTGATTTTATTTAATTGTCTGTCTTGATTTTTTAGTCTCACTTCTCTCAGCAATATTTTTAATCTTCTTTACCTTATTATCAAACAATATACAATGGTGTCTCAGCAGTATCAACAACAATTAGGCCGGCAATACAATATGGGCCTCGCTTTAGTAGTTAATGATTCAACAAATGCAATAAAACTCTATAGCGATAATCCGCAAGCTCATCTTTCAGAAGCAGAAAGAATGAACGATATTGTTCAAGGGTATTTAACTTCAGATAAAGGTCAAGACTTTTCTAATTATGTTGCATCAAGGGGAAAAAGATTTGTGAAAATTAATGGTGTTGGTGCTGGTGATTTGGGTGAGAATACTGTTGCTGCAATTATCCATGATGGATTGGAAGGAGTAATCCTTAGTAATTATAATGGTGTTACTTTCTCTGAGAGAGTTGGGGAAATGGCTAGTACCTACGGGATTGGTCAAGAGGCTATGACTGAATATGTTATTACTCATGAACTTGCTCATGCTGCAGGATGTAAGTCTGAAGCGGAAACGGAAGGGTTTGTTAAAGAGTATTTTGAACAAAAAGCTTTCAAAAGTCAGGGAGAAGATCGTCAAAGGTATGTGAAGTTAGCAGGTATTGCTGCAAAAAGGGAAGCGGAGGCAAGGAACGCAGGTAAATAATTGAGATTTTAATACATTAATCTTAAAATTTTATTCTTAAAACTCTAACTTATCTTTTAATTTTATTGGGGGATATTTTTTTGCTAATTCAATTAAATATTGACATTTGTTTTTTGGTGTGAAAAAAGTGAATGGTCGAAAATTTTCTTTGATCTCCATCACTTCTTTATTCTTATTGAGCAGGATAACATCAATTGGGTAAAGTACAAAAAAGTTGTGTAACGAAACTTTTCTCTCTTTCGGAAAAACCATTATTAAATTCTGTTTTCTTCTTCTGAGCATTAAACCTCGGGCCTGTGACCACATACTCTTACAAATAAGTTCATTATCTGAAATAATCTGTTTACCTCTTTTTATCATCTTTTTGTTATGGTCATTAGTTATTTAAATATTTCTTAATCTCAATAGGACAACCAAGTAACTCCTGGCAAGAGGTTACACAAAGAAAGATTTATAACTAAAAGGGTAAAAAATGATTTATGATGGTTGGAAATTTTTTACACTTTCCCAAAGGAAACGGAAGTTATACTGTGGCTGAGAACCTAGCTAGATATGTTCCCAGTATTTGTAATCCTTGGGCCGTAGGTGAGAATTCATCACAGATATACAATGATGGAACTTTTCCAGTTTTCTTAAGTCATCCTCAAAGTTCAGGAAAAAGATTCTCTAACCTTAACCGCAGAGAATATCAAAGATACTTACAAGAGATTGAGAAAGCTATTTCTGATGTTCCAGAACATGATTTGGCTTTGGTACATCATGGTTTTATCTTAGCAAGAAAGTTATCAGAAAGATTTCCTGTAATTAGTTATTTGCATGGTACTGAAATGCTAGCATTACAATCTGGTCTTCCTGATTATGTCGCAGAAGCCATTCATTCTGGCATTTCTGTAAGTAAAGAAGTTTTAGTGATGAGTGAAAAACAGAAGACTTTGGCTGAGAAATTATTCTGTAAAGATCTAAAGAAAGAGCCTATTGTTGTAACTGGTGGTTTTGATAATAATATTTTTTATCCTTGTCCGGATCATAATTTTTATGACAGAGTTGGCATTGCTGATGAGAAAAGAAAAATTTTGTTTGCTGGCAGAATAACTCCAGAGAAGGGTATTGATGATTTAATTAGAGCTTTTTCAGACCATTCTTTCTCTTATGATAAACAGTTAATAATTGTGGGAGATGGAAATGAAAAGCCCGGGTTGATGGATTTAGCCATGAGGCTGGGTATTGATGCTCGATTTCTGCCTGCACAAAGGCAGGATGAGTTAGCTAGAATAATGTCTTCTTCAGACTTGTTTGTGTTACCATCGCATTATGAATCGTTTGGATTGGTTTGTGTTGAATCATTGGCCTGTGGAACTCCTGTTGTAGGAAGTGATGTAGGGGTATTAGAAGATTTAATTATCCCCGGACGGGGTGGTTATGTCTTTAAAAGAGAAGAAGATTATGAACGTACTGCTAGAAATATTAGGGATGCAATTGTTAAGTCCCTTCATTTGGATACACTGTCATTTAATGCTCATGCTCAAATGATCAGAGAGGTTTATTCTTGGGATACAATTTCGCACAGATTCCAAAGAATAATAAATGATAATAAATAAACCGGTTATTATGTCTAATCAAATCTTTGATAATGCAATGATTAATTATAAACAAATCATCTACTTATGGTCCAAGATTCATATTATTTCAGTAAAGAAAGAGCATTTAAGATTAAAAGTTAAATTATCTCAAGATACTGTGAGCAAAACTGCTAAAGAAGAAAGAGCTGATATTGCAATTAATGCCGGTTTTTTTGATGTAAACACCCTTTTACCGTTTATGGGATATCGTGATTCTAATTATAAGGTTCAAGTAATTAGGAATTTCCCTGGAGTTGTTTTTAGAGATGGTGAGGCTAAAATATTAAAGCAAGTGATAAATGATAAAGAAAATTATTTTCAGTGCGGTCCTATTCTGGTATATAATTATTCTGAAATGTCTGACTATTCTTATTTTATAGATAATAAAAACTTATTTGATAGTTATATTGATGATTCACCTGCTCCCAGAAGCGTTTTTGCTGAGGACGAGGATACTTATTATTTTATAGCTGTTGACGGACGTTCTGATAAATCAAGAGGACTTCACTTTAAAGAATTAACTTCTTGGTTGTTAGAATTAAAAATAAAGAATGCCATTAATCTTGATGGGGGAAGTTCAAGCACTTTGTTTATTAAGAACCAGGTTGTAAATGTGCCTTCTGGAAATAAAAGATTAAATATCCCTTTTGGAAAAGAAAGAAAAGTAAGCACTATTATCCTTGGGTGTATTGTTTAACTTAAATTCCAGAGTTCATCACCAATGTAATGGATGTTTTTGATAACTTTTCCAGAAGTAGCTGCTTTCATCTCCATACCAGATAATAAAGCAATTCCTACAGCTAATGGTTTTTTATTGTTAACATCAACCACAACAATGAAATCTTCTTTTGTAATCATCTCATCAATTTCAACAACACCTGGGCGCATGATGTCTGCTCCGTTGATAACAAACTTAATTGCCCCCATATCTACAATGACTTTTTTCAACAAATCTTTGTTTTGTAATAATCGTAATGTTGGCACAATCCTGTCATTGTAGTAAAAGAACCAAGGCTGTTTATTTACCATTATAATTTTGTATTTTTCGTCTTGTAGCTCTACTACCTGATCCTTCTTATTTAATTCTAGATTGTACTTTACCAATTCTTTGTTTAGCTCTTTAGATTTAATTGGTATTTGTTTCATAACTTTTTGTATAATTTAATAGTATAAAAACCTTCTTTTTGTACCTTTTTAACCAATTATCTCGCCTTTACTATTTATAAACCAAGATAACAAAAAAATAGTAATAATAAATCATTAAGAAGGGTAAAATGCAAAATCGTTATATGCGAAATCGTTATCTTGGAATTGCTGGACTGCTAATGGGAATAGCCTTTGCTCCATTAGCTAGGGCTCCCGCAGCTCCTTCTTTAGATGATATCTCTGCTTATACTTCAAGTGCAAATGTTCCTAAAATAGGTTCTGTTCAATTAGTAGCGACAGCTAAATCAGAATTCGTACCAGAAAATGAACTACCTTCTTTAGATGTTTTATTATCAGCTCCAGAATTAGCAAGTTTAAGACAAACAGAAGTTCCTCTATTTTCTAAACCTTTAGAAGTAGAAGTTGAGCAGAATAATTCTTGTACTTTTCCTAATCTAAGCTATTCTTCAAAGGCAATTGGTGCCCCAAACCGAGGAAGGTTAACAAATGGTTTGAAATTAGAAAATCAAGATTATTTATCTGTGCAAAGCCGAAACAAGTATGGTTCAGCTGAGTTAGTTCAATTGATTAATTTTGCCGGATGTCAAATGGCTCAGGATTATGAAACCCCTTTAGTTGTAAAGGATCTTAGTAAAAAAGGTGGCGGTAAACTTAGTCCTCACCTTTCTCATCAGAATGGTAGGGATGTTGATTTAGGTATTTATGTTCATAAAGACGGAACTTATGGTAATAGGTTTGCTCCATTACATGGTAAGATGAATCCTGAAACTTTAGAAGCAAATTGGCAGTTCATCAAAACATTGCAAGAGGATCAGAAAATAACTTATATCTTCTGGGACCAATCTTATATCAATCAAACACGTAGATTTGTACAGGAAAAGTATGGTCCAGAAGAGTGGGCAGAATTTGGTAAGGTTCTTCAACATGCTCATGGTCATAAAGATCATTTTCATGTTCGAATAGAACAACCAGCAAGTAAATATCTTGCTAAAAGATAGTTCAACAATTTAAAAAATTTAAAAAATAATACTAAACTCACTTAATTTTCTTATATCCTATCCAAATTAAGACTGCTAAAACAATTCCTAAAAGAACAAACTTCAAAACTTCATCAGCATAACGCCAGTACCTTAAAGTTCCGTAGAGAATAACTAAGATTCCACCGCTTAAAAATCCCGTGCCAATAATTTCTTTTCTTAATAAAATTCCAGCAACAATTGCTATTAACCCAATAATGATGCAAGCAATAAAAACAATTTTATCATGTCCAGACTGTATCAAATCATAGTCTCGGTAACACTTCTCTGGAGTTTGGCAAAAACCCTCTTGGCCTTCAATTTTTGGTTCAAGTTGTTGATACTTTTGCCAAGTCCCATTATTCTGTTCACAAGAACTTTGGTTTTTGATATCATAAAGGTTCGGATTACAGAAATCATCCACATTTGGACTATCGTGAAATACTTCAATGCCATACCCTATGAATAATGCAAAAATAACCGCAATGGCAATCGTAATCAAAACCTTTTTTTTATCCATTTGCTAACCTTTGTTTATGTGGTTAATAAACTTTTTTAATCTTTATCTTTCAAAAAACTTAGCTTTGGAAGTAAATCCATTAACTTGATTACCATTTTTGTTTGGAAAAACTTCCAATTTAATCTTTCTAGGCTCAACCATCTGGACTAATAAAGTTCCATGTGCTTGTTGCATCGGTTTGCCAACCAGATTTTTTGTATAGGTAAGTCTATCCCAACTTTCCCCATTATGATAAAATTGATAATCAACTAATTCATACTTGATGATGCCAGAATTTTGATCTATCTCTGCAGGGTCTGGAGAATTTCCTTTAACAGCGAACTGCATTGCTTTATCTGGTTCATAAGTCCCCATTGAGATCATGATTAAGTTTGGATCTAAATTGTTGTAAGAAATACTTAGATGACCGGCCCAATATCTTTCTAGTTTTAATCCTTGATAATGTTTGGTTCCTACTTCAAACCAATTTCCAACTAATTTTCCATCAATATCATAATCAATCTTCCCACCAAAAGGTTCTACTGAGCGTAAAGATTTTTCTTGCATTTTTGTTTTGATGGATTCAGAGAAATAATCAAACGGATCTGTTACTTCTAAAAATCTGCTCCCCTCATAACTACTTCTATCTACAAAGTTAGTTTTGGCATTTTTATCAAAGACATTATAATCAACACTATAGGTATACGTTCCAACTAATTGACCGGCTTTAACAGGAAGGTGAATCTGTACATAATCTTTATCTCCAACTGCATCAACAATTTCTTTTATTGGATAATCAACATGAATAAAGGCACTATCTTTGCCACAAGCATGTTCAATCAAAATATAATAATCATCAACTTCTCTAATCGCACCAGGATCAGCAACTGGTGAGGTCATATGTTGGACAAAAGTTACTTGTCCTTCCGCAGGAGAGTATATCTCAATTTCTGCCTTTTCATCTTTCCCATAATAATATTGGTGGTCAGTTGGCAAAACATGTTCTGCAGCCATCTGGCCTAATGGTGTGATAAATTCTATCTTATCTAAATTTGTGGGAGAATATTCAAACAGATTTTTTCCAATACAGTTAGTATCCTCTACTGCTTGTTGGTTTTGAGTTAATTGTTCTGTAAAGTTATTCTCTTTTTCAATCTGATGATCATCCTGATTAGGTGGATTGTATTCAGATTGATTTGGTGTGATAACTGTATTCTGTAATTGTGGGGGCTCCTCATTATATCCGCATCCACTAATAAAAATAAACAACAAAACAAGTATTAAACCTTGTATCAATTTCATCATGACCTCTTTATTGAAATCTGTTAACACTGCAATCTATAAAAACATTTCTCAAATTAATTTGTTTGACTAAAGGATAAATTTAAATAATCAGAAAAGATTATTTTTAAAAAAAGAGGTGATTTAGAAATGTTTAATCCTTATAGTATGATGTTTCCTGGAATGGTATTTGCAGGAGCTTTTTTTGCAGTGTTTTTGATATTAGGTTTGGCTTTTTACATCTATGCTGCCCTGGCATTGATGACGATTGCTAAGAAGACTAAAACAGAGAATGCTTGGATGGCCTGGGTACCAATACTAAATGTATATCTACTAACTCAGATTGCTGGATTGCATGGGTTATGGACGTTAATAGTACTCTTGCCAGTAATTCCCGTTATTGGTTCTGTAGCAATGTTGGCCGGAATAATTTATATTTGGTGGTTAGTAGCAGAAAAACTTGGTCGACCGGGTTGGTGGAGCTTATTGTTATTAATTCCAATTGTGAACTTGGTAGTTATTGGAATTATGGCTTGGGGAGAAGAAGCAGTTAAGAAAGCAGCCAAGACTGTGATTAAAAAAGCAACTAAAAAAAGAAAATAATTTTTTTATTTATTTCTTATTTTTATTAAATTTTTTAATACTAAGTATTTTAGTAACTATACTTAATCTGGAACAGTAAAAAACTACCTGATTCACCTAGTGTAATCTTGTCTTCATCTTCTAAGATGTGATCTACTCCTTTTGTTATTGGCAAACCATTTACTCTGCTACCATATGTAGAATTATCTCTAATTGTGAATTTACCATTCTGGCCTTTTAATAATAAGGCGTGTTCTCTTGAAATTGAACGGGTTAAAATTTGATCATGGCCAATATCTAACCTATTTCCATTTAATTGTACTGGTTCTCCCTCATTAAAAATTAGTTTTGAGTTTCTTGCTAATAAATATTGTTGATTATGCAAAGGATATGTCTGTTTAAGATCATGTTTGAAGAATACAAACAATGTGGCTAACCTAACTTTTTTTTCATTTGTTCTTTTAGTAAACCAACCCATGTTTATTACAACCTCACAAGGCTATATAAATCTATTCCACTAAAATGCCCACTTTTCCAGGCATTGCACTCTTAGCTTTTTGATTATCAGATTCTTCTGCTAAAATGATATTTATCTTACATGAGAACTCTTTCTCTAAGAAACTTTTTGCTTCTTTAACAGCATTAAACTCCTCTTCTTGTGATGTAACGGTTGAAGGAATCTTAGAAACATCTTTAATTAAAGATTGGACAATTTTACTGACTTCTTTTCCTTTCATCTTTAATTCTTCTTGGTCGAGAACCGTCCTCATTATTTCTCCAACATTTCTAGTAACTTTGATTTCTTTACTAATAAGATTATATAACTCATACAACCACGGTTCAGCAATAAATAAAGTAAAGGTATTGGCTTTCTCTAATTTTGCTAATTTTAAAACATTACGCATACCTTCAATTAAGTCTTTGATTAATTCTTCTCCTGCATTTGCTTTCAAGCTAACTTTATTTTCATCAGAATCTGGCCACGAGCTAACAGATATTAAGTCTTTCTCTCCTAACAATTCATTAAGCTCTTCACTTAAATGTGGAGTGATTGGATTCATTAAAGTCAGCCAACTTTTTAAGAACTCTTTAATTACTTTTTTGTTCTCTCCACCTCTTCTTAGATACCAGCGTAAATCGTCATAAATTGTAAAGTAGACGGTGGTAGATAATTCTCTCAAATTATAATCTTGCATATCACTATTAATCTTTTTAATATGTTGATTTATTTTTGATATTAACCAAAGATCAATCAGATTCTTTTTTCCGTCCTTGCCATCTTTAATAATTGGGATTAATAATTCTTCAATAACAGAATAAATTCTTTCTAAAGTGCTCTTGTAATTAAAAACTGTTTCCTCAGTCCAAACAACATCAATGTGTGGAGAACCGATGTGTGAATAATATAATCTCATCGCATCGACACCATATTTTTCAATAGCTTCAGGAATTGGCACAGCGCCACCTTTACTTTTAGAGATCTTACTTCCCTTACCAGTAACCCACCAATTGACAAAGATGCCTTGTGGCCACTTATCTTCAGGTAAGATGGCAACATGATTCATTAAAAATACTGGGAAATGGACTGTTTTATGTTCCTTGCCACCTAAATTAAGGTTTAATGGATAAAAATAATCAAACTCTTCCTTAACTTCTTTCCAGTTATCTTTTCCCTTACCTTTACTTAAAAAAACATAATCAAAAAACTCTTCCGTAAGGTCTTTAGTTGTTAACCTACCTTCTTTAGTAAATTTAGAAACAATGTAATAAGCGGGATATAATGTTGAATCACTAATTGGTTCTACTGTCCATTTATCATCAAATGGAAGTTTACTTCCTAACCAATTACCTAATCTTGCACACGCTCTATCACCAAACCAGTCTAACACTGATGGCATATTGTCATGATATTCTGGCGGATAAATCTTCATTTCTTTAGCTTGTTCTTTGCTTCTTTCCGTTAACTCTGGGTCAGAATATCGAATAAACCACTGATCATCAATTCTTTTAATAATTACATCTCCACCACAACGGCAAATTACCTCTTCAGTAAGGTCGTGGAAGATGTCAGCATTACCTTTTTCAATTAATTCTGATTTCATTAACTCTTTAGCTTCTTCAACTTTTTTACCTGCATACTTACCGCAAGTATCCATCATTATTCCAGTATGAAAACCAGATTTATAAATCTCTTTAGTAGCTTCTTCTAATTTAGGGTCTTCTAAAGAATTAATGCCCATTTTTTGCACAATCTCTCTGGCTGGAAAATCTCCATAACCTTTTGATTTAATAATTGGTATTAGTTTGATCTGTTTTATTTCCTCTTGATTTAAAGAAAATATTTTACATGTTTCTGAATCTTCTTGTAAAACTTTTAAAGCAACATAATCGTAAGGTGCATCACTTGGTACACTAGTAACTATTCCAGAACCAACTTTTGGATCGCAAAATTTAGCAGGAAGAATAATTATTTCTCTTTCAATACCAGGAGCAATAACTGTTTGTCCAATAAGTTTTTTTATATCAACGTCTTCTTTAAGTAGAACATCATCTTTTTGATATTTCAACTTATCAGCAGCTTCTCTGCTTAATATCCAATTCATTCCTTCAACTTCTACTCTAACATATTCTGCCTCAGGGTTAACCCAAAGATTTGTTTGTCCATAAATAGTTTCTGGCCTTAATGTTGCAGCAACCAAAAAATCATTTTTATCATTACCCAATTTAAATTTAAGTAAAGTGTATTCTTGCTTCTCAGCATTACCACCTTTTGAGATATCTGTTTCAGAAGGATCAACTGCTACAGGGCCGCAATTAATGCAGGCAGTAGCAAAGTAAGGTTTTTGTATCAGTAAATCTTTTTCCTGCAATTTTTTAAACTGCCATTGAATAAACTTTTCATAATCTGGATAAGTTGTGCAAGTAAATCTATCCCAGTCACATAAGAAACCAAACTTTTTCCAATAATCATTAATGTAAACGTGGTTAAAATAATCAACAACCGCTTCTGGTTTAACTAACTCTTTAATTTGCTCTTCAGAACAACCATTATTTTTTAGATAGGTTAACCAGTTCTCATCTTTGTTCTTAACTTTATTTGCAAAACCTAATGCTTGATTCCCAGAAGCATGAGTCCCTACTGGAAATAAAACTTCTTTCCCTTTCAATCTTTTAAAGCGACAAATAGCATCAGTATAAGAAAAACCGCGCATATGTCCAACGTGCAAGTAACCAGAAATTCCTGGATAAGCAAAAATCATCATAAACTTTTCTTTATTCTTTTCAACCTTCGCTTTACCTAACTCTGCTTCTTGCCATTTCTTTTGCCAT
>PFNQ01000054.1 GCA_002792115.1 Candidatus Woesearchaeota archaeon CG_4_10_14_0_2_um_filter_33_13
GAGCAGACAACGAAGGATTATGAATCTTAGCTTTAACCTCGTCCGTTAACACTAACTCATCAGTTTTATAATTAGTAGAGTAATATTTACACTGCCAGTAATCATAAACTTTTTTCCAGCGGTAATGAGTTATCTTAGTAACTACTTTAATCTTATACTCTACTCTTAGTGTAACTTCTCCGGATAAAGAAGTGGTGTAATCAGCATAATTGCCACCACCTTGTTGGTCAGCATTAAGGTAAGTGGTGTAATGAGCATTATTTTCTATCACAGAACGAACTGTTTTACAATCACTATAGTCTTTTCCGCTAGGTAACTGTACATTGTAACCAGAACCACTTAACATCTTCCCCTGGTTGGGAATTAATAGAGTATCATTCAACAGAACAGCAGGCATTACTGCATAAATATGCAACCAAGCATTTTTGATATAGCCTTTATTCTGTTTAATCACACCACTAGGAGCAACGCTTCTATCTAAATCTAAATTCCATTCTTCAACCAAAGCCAGTTCCGGGGAGAACTTCTTATCGCTAATGATATCAGAAAGCAGATACTCTTTATCTGCCTCAGAAACTCCACTACTTTGAATCTCTGCACACCATTGTTTATTAGCAACATTAGAACAATCTATCGCTGTAGCTAACGGCAACAAAAATACAAAAATAAAAATTAAGAGAGATTTCATACCAATAGATTAATGATTATTGGCGCTGCCCAGATAACTATCAGACCTAAAACAACATAAGCAGCGATGTTCTTTGCGGTGTCTCTCTTCTTTGGGTCGTTGCCAGATGTCATGTAAGTTATCCCCGCATACAACAGAAATATCCCTGCTACTACAGTAGCAATATATTTCACAAAGTTGTATATCTTAAACACTGGCGTAAGGATCTCATCAAACTTAGCTTTCTCTTCCGGCGTTATCTGCGTATTTATATCTGCGTTCTGATCATCCGCCAGAACTAGCGGAAAGACCAGCAAACCCACAAACAACAAGCACAAAAACCAGTTTTTCATTGTTCCACCTCCATGGAGTTATAACCAAAATTTGGCAAGAATGCTTTTTCAAGCAATGTTTTCTTTGGCTCCAGCTCTTTTTCCAGCTGAGCTAGAATCTGCATTTTTCTAGCAATGGTTTTTCTATAACGATTCTTCCGTTTGCACTTACGATAAAGGATCAATAACTCAACACTTACAAGGTATAGGAAAACAAGCCCAATTCCTGAAAGAGCAAACACTATGACATTCATTTTCTTCTCCCCCTCTTCAAGTAAAAGTGGGCATCTGATAATTCCTTATACTTCTCTAAGACCACTTCTGGATCTTCGTTTGGATATCTCCACTTCAAATAGCCTCGACAAGCTGTGCAAAGCTTTCCTTCAGTTTCTCTTTTGCAGATTTTGCAGTTCATCTTTTCCTCCAGTAAGTGCGCACTTCTGAAAAAATAAGAAAAAGAGGGGTTTATATTGTTTGTACGGAATTTGTCTGGAATCAAATCCCGTTCTGAACACTGACTAAAATTTGGTTCTCTTTCATCAGTTTCATCTTCTCAAATTCTAGTTTAGACTTTTCTACCTCTAATCTTAGTCGTTCTAAACTATCATCTGGTTGTGGTTTACTTTTAATAGTCTGTCGATAATTTGGACGGAATTCCATCAAAGGCGTATTAAAAGCTTCTTCTATAGCTTTCCTTTGTTGTGTTGTACTTATATGTGCATAAATCTGTGTTGTGCTTACATGGTTGTGTCCCAAGAGATTAGAAATAGTGTAAATATCAACACCCTTACCATGCAAGTAAGTAGCATAAGAATGTCTAAGTGTGTGGAAATAATACTTGAACTTAACTTTCTTCTGCCCTTTATGTGGCCCCTTCTTTTCATAGTAGGTATACACCGGAATTGAAAGGTTGGCTCTCTCCAAAGCAAATCTAAATTGTTCGTACAGACTTTTCTTCCTTATCGGTCTGTCTGGAGAATTCATTGAAGGAAGAAACCATTTACTACTGCTTCCAATAATCTCTAGCCATTTAATTAATGGGCTTAATGCCTTAGCGGGAATAGGCACATATCTATCCTTTCCATAACCTGTTATTGAACGATTAGTATTCTTAGAGTCAACTACCTTGAGCTTTCTATTTTCTAGATCAATATCTTCAATCCTAAGCTGACAAACTTCATTCAAGCGGAGACCGCAGAAAAAGGTAATAAAAACAGCAATGGCTAACTTTGGCCGATTAATCGCTTCAAATAATCTGTTCAACTGCTCAATGTTAAAAGCATCAGGCAATCTATTCTTTCCACCAAATCGCATATTACTCATTTTAAAGACCTCCAATAATTGTTCTAATTTCTTCTATCATCAATAATCCAACATTACTTTCCTTTACTCTCTTACGATTAGCACTGATTTCTAAGGCTTTCTTCTGGCTAATATGTCCCTTAGCCAATTTTTCTTTAATATCGGCAGGAACTCTTGTAGCTAGAAACCATCGATACGTTGTACTGGGATTAAGATTCAGTTTAAGAAGCAGATCATACAAGATTCTCTCACTTTCTGTTAAATCTCTCTTTTTATCTAAATTTTCTTTAACGTTCCTTCTTCCGTAGTGTAATTTTCCCTCATAATATCTTCGGCAATGGCTCATCATATTGATGAGCTTATCGCCATCGATCTCAGGTAAGATCATGTTAATGTGCTGTTTGATCTCACTAACTTTGTCAAAGATATTCCTTTTTACGCCATTTTCCCTTATTTTCCGATTAAGCATTTGTCTTGTCCCATAAACCATCTTTCTAAACCTCTTTTTATGCTTTGTACGGAATTTGTCCTCAAGGGCACAGAATTAGAATTTTAACGACAAATCGTGCTGGACTCAGCCGGTAATGATACCGCTAAGAACACCCAGTAGGAGAGCAATTATTATTGCAAAAAACATGAACATTATTAAATGGGGAAGAATATAAATCTTTAACAAATAAGGTAAATGCTTTTTGTAGTCTCTGGATAGTGATAATAAACGAAAGTTTTATAAAGTAAATTGGTTTAAAATCAGTTATGACAAGGGCCTTAGAAGATCTTTTAAACAGGAACATACAAGTATCAAGAGCTTTAGCACAAATATGTGTGCAACCGGACCCAAAATATGTAACAGAACAAATTGCTATACGATGTTCTAATAGTTTAGGTACCTCCGTAAGATTAATTACACCAAAAGAATTAAGGGTTAGAATTCCTGGAGATTATTCTGATCATGAGCAAAGACACTTTATTGTTGGTGAGGTTTCCACACAATCTACACAGGCAATAATTCCGTTAAGGTATCAGGATTGTGGTAATTTGGGAGCATTATTAATAGAATTGTCTGATCACGACCTTCCAATGGATGTTGAAGAAAGAACTGATGGATTATTTTCTTATTTAGGAGAACATGCTGGTCAGTTAGTTGCAACATCTAAACAGTTACAAGATGAAACGCTCTTAGCAAGATACGATTTACATACTGGGCTACATAATAAAAATTACTTTCTCAAAGAAATTCTTCCTTCGGTAATAAGGTTTGCAGAAGAAAATCCAGATGCTCCTATTTCTTTTTTGATGTTTGACTTGAATAGATTTAAGGGCGTTAACGATCGCTATGGACATAAACATGGAGATAGTGTTTTAACAGAAGTTGGAGAAATTGTAAATCAAAGTCTTTATCGGACTACAGATTTAGCTAGTATTGTTGAAACAAAAGAGTCTTTCAGAAGAACTGGTCCAGCAAATGGAAACCGAGAAGAAGCCGCTCGTTATGGAGGAGAAGAATTTATAGCAGTATTACTTGGAACTAATAATGCTGGTGCCATGGTTGTTGCAAAAAGAATTTATCACAACATCCATAACCATAGATTTAGGACCGACCAGGTAAATGATAAGGGCTCAGATGTTTACTACCCTTATAATCCAGATCATGTTACAACATCTATTGGAATAGCTACATTTCCAGAATGTGTAAAGGATGCTCAAGATTTATTAGGGCAAGCTGATGAAGTATTATATAAAGCTAAGGAAATTCAAAGACAAAAGGAAGAAGCCCTTAAAACAAAAGGTCAAGCAGGATATGACAGTTTACCTCTTCCAATTCTTTCTTTATAATTTTAATTTACTTAATCAATGAGATTGAGATCTGTAATTCAAAAATGATTAAGTTTATATAGCTAGTTTTTTTACTTTTATACTAAAAAGAGATGGTAGGCGTTACAGGAGATATTTTTGTTGAAATAGGAGTAATCGTTGTAATTGCAGCCCTAACTGCGTTTATCCTAAGAATAATTAAACAACCACAAATTCTAGCTTACGTTTTAGTAGGGATTTTAATTACTCCAGTATTTAAATTAGTAACGAACTCCACCATAATTGAATCCATGTCTACAATCGGTGTTGCATTCTTACTATTTATTGTGGGAATGGAAATGGAATTAAAGAAATTAAAGACAGTTACATTGGTATCGAGCGTAGGAGGAATAATACAAATTATCTTAACTTTTGTGTTTGGTTATTTAATTGCAATATTATTGGGATTTTTAAATTTAGAAGCTGCTTATATTGGTTTAATGTTATCTTTCTCTTCCACAATGATAGTAATGAAACTACTCTCTGATAAACGAGAGTTATCAACTTTACATGGTCGAATCGTTGTAGGAATTCTTTTATTGCAAGACATAATCGCAATTTTTGCATTGTCTATTTTAACATCAGTAAATGGTTTTTCATGGACTATTTTTGGTTTTGCTCTTTTAAAGTTTAGTTCATTATTTGGAGTAGCTTATTTATTTAGTAAATTTTTATTCCCAAAATACTTCCGTTTTGCTGCCAAAAATGAAGAATTACTTTTGATCTCATCATTAGCCGTATGTTTTATCTTTTCCTTGGCATTCCAATTTTTAGGCTTCTCTGTAGCGATTGGTGCCTTTGTAGCAGGAATTGCTTTAGGAAACTTAGAATACAGTTTTGAAATAGCCGCAAAAATTAAAAGTTTACGAGACTTCTTTTCTTTACTATTTTTTGTTTCTTTAGGAATGGCTTTATCATTAAGTGTTCTTAAAGACATGTGGTTACAACTAATAATCTTATTGTTAGCAACCATAATATTAAAACCATTCATTATAATGTTGATCTGCTCATTATTTAGGTACACAAAAAAGCCAGCTTTTCTTACCGCTATATCTTTAGCACAAATTGGAGAATTTTCTTTAATCTTAGCAGCCCAAGGTTTACTTTTGGGACATATCTCACAAGATTTGTTCTCATTAACAGTGATTGTGACAATAATCTCTATAACCTTAACCTCTTACTTTATCCAATATGACCAGTGGTTCTTTAAAATTTCTGAAAAACCATTAAAAATTTTTAATATGTTTACGACGGAAGGTTTAGAATACCTGCCTACAGAAGTAAAATCAAAGATTATTCTTTGTGGCCATAATCGAATAGGATATAGTATTTTAAGAAAGCTTCACAAAGTTAAAAAGAAAATCCTAGTTGTTGATTACAATCCAGAAATTATTGCTATGATGGTTAAAGAAGGCTACCATTGTATTTATGGAAACGTTACTGATGAGGAAATTATTCACAAGATGAACCTCTCAGAAATTACTATGTTAATCTCGACTATTCCAGGTATTGATGATAATTTACATCTAATCAGAAAACTAAGGAATGTTAATCATAAGGCCAAGATTTTTGTTACTGCTAATGAAATTGAAGATGCTTTAAAATTGTATAAAAACGGAGCAGATTATGTTATTCTACCACATTTTTTAGGTGGAGAACATGTAGGAAATATTATTGAACAACATCGCAGTAAGAAAATTGATTTAAAACAGGAAAAGGAAGATCACATTAAACATTTACAACAAAGGAAAGATGTTGGCCATGAACATCCTAAACAGACGTAAAGTATATTTGATAGTTGAAAGAATTAAGATTAATAGCCGCAAACTTTTACTTCTCTTTTTGCAGTTAATTTAACAACATTTCCTGCTTTATAAGTTCTGCACTCGACTTCACACCCAACAATTGCTTCTAAACCTTCTTTAAATGCTATTCTTTGACGTTCATAATCATCTAAAGGCATTCGCATGTCGTAATAAGAATTTTGATCCCGAGTGCATAAGAACGCCTGTTTAACTGGTTGTTGCACCTGTTCATGAAATTCTCGAATCTTTCTGAGATGAATCTCACTAAAACTTGGATGCGGACCATAATGCGCCATTAAAGCCAGCCCAAATTCATAAATAATGCAAGAAACAAAACAACCATGTAAAAAATCACCAGTATTAGCTTCTTCTTCTGGATTTATTAAAACTGCTTCAGAAGTATCAACGATTCTCATATTTTAAGAGGGCCGAATTAAGTTTAAAAAAAAGTTAAAATAAAAAAAATTATAGATGAGCCTTAGCTTTTTCTATAATTGGTAGGATTGCTTCTACTTCTTCTTTGTTAAGTCTTCCTAATTTAGTAAAAGTAAATTCCCCACCAGATGTTTTATTTTGCCTAGTTATCTGTAACTTTGGTGTTCCTTCATTGTAAGAAAACACAGCCACTGTAACTTTACTATTATTTATTTCGGCAGACCCAGAAAAAAGCTCCTTATCCAAATTTTTATCAAATCCCGGCATTTTATTTAAACCCCCCCATAATCATAATTAATTATAATAATAGTATTTAGATTTTAAAAAGATTTCTATGCAAAAGAACAAAAACAAAAGAAATGAGAATAAATGGAAGAGATTTTAAATATCCAAATTAACTACTTCTTTAGCATGTTTCTGGATAAATTCTCTTCTTGGTTCTACTTCATCACCCATCAAAACAGTAAAAATTTGGTCTGCAGCAACGGCATCCTCAACAGTTATCTGTTTTAAAACTCTAATCTCTGGATCCATCGTAGTTTCCCATAATTGTTTTGGATTCATCTCTCCTAAACCTTTATAACGTTGCATAGATACTCCTTCACCCATCTCGGCTAACAGCTTGTCTTTCTCATTCTCATTATAAGCATAACGAATGTCTTTACCTTTTTGTAATTTGAATAATGGTGGCATAGCCACATAAACATGACCCTTCTCAACTAAAGGAGCCATATAACGATAAAAGAATGTAAGTAGTAATGTCATGATATGGCTACCGTCAACATCAGCATCAGTCATGATAATTACTTTATCATATCTTAATTTGTCTAAATTAAACTCTTCTCCAATTCCTGTGCCTAAGGCAGTGATCATGGTAATGATCTCTCTATTCTCCATGATTTTGTGAAGTCTAGCTTTCTCAACATTGATGATCTTACCTCTCAACGGTAAGATTGCTTGAAACTCTCTATTTCGTCCTTGTTTAGCACTTCCCCCTGCAGAATCTCCCTCAACAAGATAAACTTCACACTTTTTTGGATCACGATTAGAACAATCGGCCAACTTTCCAGGTAATCCAGATCCTTCCAAAGCACTTTTTCTTCTAGTTAATTCTCTTGCCTTACGAGCCGCTTCTCTTGCTCTCGCGGCATCTAAACTTTTACCCACAATTAGTTTAACCACCTGAGGGTGCTCAGAAAGGTAAATACTTAATTCATCATTAACAACGGAAGTAACAATACCAAAAACTTCACTATTACCTAACTTAGTTTTAGTTTGTCCTTCAAATTGTGGTTCTGGAACCTTAACAGAAATAACGGCAGTAAGTCCTTCTTTAACGTCATCTCCACTAAGTTTGACGTCTGCTTTAGGATTAACCACCTTAACAAAATTGTTTAAAACACGTGTTAAAGCAGTCTTAAATCCAGAAAGATGTGTTCCACCTTCAATAGTATTAATATTATTAACAAAAGAAAAAACATTTTCCTGATATCCAGAATTATAACGTAAGGAAATTTCCACTTGGATATCATTTTTTTCTTTTTCAAAATAAATGGTTTCATGAACTGGATTCTTGTTATGATCAACAAATTCAACAAACTCTTTAATACCACCATCATATCTAAAAGAATCTTTCTTTCCTTCTTCACGTTCATCAATCAGATTAATTTCAATTCCTTTGTTTAAGAAAGCTAGTTCTCTTAGTCTTTTTGTCAAAACATCATAATGAAATTCTGTAATTGGAAATATTTCTCTTGCAGGTTTAAATTTAACAGTTGTTCCGTTTTCTATAGTCTCTCCCTCAACAACTAATTCTGTTTGAGGAGTACCCAATTTGTATCTTTGATAATATACTTTTCCTTCACGCCTAACCCAAACTTCTAACTTTTCGGACAAGGCATTAACAACAGATAAACCAACGCCATGTAACCCACCAGAAACTTTGTAAGTTGATTTATCAAATTTTCCACCAGCATGCAATTTAGTTAACGCAACTTGTACGGCGGGTATCCCTAATCCAGGATGGATTCCAACAGGTATTCCCCTACCATTATCAATCACCGTAACAGAATCATCTGGATGAATTATAACAGTAATTTTATTACAATAACCGGCCAACGCTTCATCAATAGAATTATCAACAATTTCATAAACTAAATGATGTAAACCTCTAACTCCGGTATCACCAATGTACATCCCTGGTCTTTTACGTACTGCTTCTAATCCTTCTAATACTTGAATTTGTGAAGCTTCATAACTGGACTTTTTATCTTGAATTTCTTCCTTTTTTGGTTGGTTTTCTGGTTCCATTTTTATGAATTAAAATAAGTATTAAATTTCCCTCTTTATCGACGATAATTAATAGAAT
>PFNQ01000014.1 GCA_002792115.1 Candidatus Woesearchaeota archaeon CG_4_10_14_0_2_um_filter_33_13
TTCTTTTAGCAATAGAAAAAGTCCGCCGTGAAGAAGAAGAAGAACAAGATAAAAAGTTCTTTGGTTAAAAGATGCAAGAAATAATTCTTAAAGCCAAAGAATGGGCTTTAGAAGAAACTGAACTTAACGGCACCCCAATTCTTGAACATTTAGAACTATCAAACAAAAAAGGACAAGAATTAGCAACAAGATTGGGAGCAAACAAAGACATTGTTCTTTTAGGTACATTGTTAATGGACATCAAATTGGGTGAGTGTAGAAAAAAAGGCAAAGTAGAAGAACATGTTGAACGTAGTGCAAAAGCAACAAAAAATTTTCTGAACCAGTTTAATTTAAGTGATGATTTAAAGAATCAGATTATTAATTGCGTTGAAGGCCATCATGGTAAAAAGGAATGGATTTGCAAAGAAGCAGAGATCTGTGCCAACGCTGACTGCTATAGATTTATTCATCCAACTGGTTTATTTGCATTCTTAAAGTTGCAAGGAAAAAGAGAAAGTAATTTTCAATATGCTATTGATCGTGTAGAAGAAAAATTAGAAGAAAAACATAATATTCTTTCTTTAGAAATATGTAAAGAAGAATTAGAACTATATTATAAGATGTTTAAAGAACTTTTACAAGAGTCTAAAAAGTGATTACAACCATTCTTTTATCTTCTTTAACAACAATTCAAATTTATCGTAACCCGCCGCAATATTAAAATGCCCCGCCCCTTTAACCAAAATCACTTTACTTCCAACCTTCTCAGCTAACTCTCTTCCCAAACTTAAAGGAAGATATGGGTCATTGTCTGAATGATAAACAAAAAAATCCTCACTATTATCTTTGATCTTCTGCCAATTAAATGGTTTAACAAAGGTTTTCATCTTGTCTTTAAACCCATTATCGGGTAAGGAACAAAATCCAGCTACAAAAAATGCCGCTTTAACTTTTTGTTTTTCTAAAACAGACAATAAAAATGGTACACCTAAACTATGACCAATAACAATACTATCTTCATCCAATTCAGAAGCATATTGTTTAAAATAATCTAACCATTCTCCCAGCTTTGGATTATCAGCATCTGGAAAATTAAGAACAATAACCTTTACTCCAAAAGACTCCAACCTCTCCTTTAACCAAGGAAACCAATTCTCTTGGGAACTTCCAGAAATACCATGAATTACAAAAACAGTTGTCATCTTCAGTTTATGGGCGCTCATCAGTTACTTCCGTAAGGTATTGCACCTATGGTGTTCACCTAATCATCACGCTTTCCACACTTTCAATTGGTCAAAAGAACCTTTGATATAATATAAATTTATGGGAATCTTTATAAAATCACCCTCCATTCCGCATAAAAAGTTGAGTTTGCTAGAATATGAAAAGGACACTTGTTTCTTGGTAATATTTTAGTCGGAGGAAAAAATGGAAGGAACTGTAAAGTTTTTTAACAGGAGAAAAGGATTCGGTTTCATAACCGGCGATGATGGAAAAGACTACTTTGTGCATTTCACTGCATTAAAGCAAGGTACTTTTTTGAGAGACAACGATAAAGTGACTTTTGAAGCTGTTGAAGGAGATAAAGGCCTTAAAGCAGATCAGGTAGCTTTGTTAACAAAAGCTTCAGATAGAACCGACTTGCCTGCAGAAGCAAGAGAAGGTAAGAAAAGTCAACCAAAAGAAGAGTATCAAGAAGAAAACGTTGAAGAAGAAGATACTCAAGAAGTTGAGCAATAGATCAACTATTTTTTATTTATTCTTTTTTTATTTACTTTAAAACCTTGATATCAAAACAAATTCTAAAAATTCTTGGTGAGAATTGACCACACCTTACTTTTTTAACAATCCTTATCTGGTTTCCTTCTTCTTTACAAATATCCCTAACTATTTTAGCTTCTTGTTCCATTTCCTCTTCGCTCAGAAAAGAATAATAATGGATTATGCCCCCAATTTTAATTTTTTTCAATGCCAAAGATAAAAATTGTTGCCCCGTTTTAGGCAAGGGCATAACGATACGATCAAAAGTTTTCTTAATCTTTGGAACTATTGTTCTTACATCCCCTTCAAAAATAGCGACCCTATTATCCAAATTATTTAATTTAACATTCTCTAAAGCATACTGGTGAGATAACGGATTCATTTCTACTCCATAAACTACCTTGGCCTTTGAGTTCTTAGCAATAACAAGAGGATAGGGGGCTGCTCCGGAAAACATAACTAAAACCTCTTCTCCTGGTTTAACCAACCTAGCAATTCTCAACCTTTCATTTCCAGAACGAGCAGAAAAATAAGTCTTTTCTAAATCTAACCTAATTTTAACACCATTCTCATAATGAATCGTCTCTTTGGTCTTCTTACCAGCCAGAAACTTGACTTTCCTTAATCTATACTCTCCTTCATGAAATTGTTCTTTACTAACCACAGTTTCTACATGTTCATTAATTTGTAGGTATGCTTCTGCAATAACTCTTTCTTTACTCTTTAACTCTTCAGGAACTTCTAAGATCATTATTTTCCCAACAATCTCCTGAGATCGCGGAATCAACCTTATCTCCTTGTTAGATAATTTATCTTTAAGCAAATTTTCTACCTTTGGAACTAACTTTTTCTTTGGAAATGAAAATTTAGTATCAACAACCTTGGCACCAGGAACTTTACTTTTTTTGTTTATAGGGAAATAAATTAACCCTAACTCCTTGACAGCAAGGTGATTTGTTTCTAAAAGTCCTTTTTGAATGAGAAAATTTTTAACCTTTTCAGCGTTCTTTAACTCTGTCTCTGCTGCTAACATCTATTTAAGATAAGAATTTTAGTTTTATAAATCTATTGTTCATTATTTTGGTACAATACTCTTATTTCAAAAAGTTTTATAATTTATTGCAAAGATTTAAAATACCCAAAAGAATAATTTACTTGATGAAAAAGAGAAATAAGAAAAAATTAGGTAAGGTATTATTATTCATCTTAAAATCAATATTTTATTATCCATTTAAAGCTCTAGCTTGGTTATTTCAAAAATTGATACAACTCATCAAAAAAGAAAAAGCTGCAACTAAAGATAAGGTTAGAGAACTGAAAAGAGATAATAGTTCAGCAAAATATGATTCCTTAAAATTAATTAAGGCTAAAAAAGGAGATATCAATCGATTTGAAGAAAAACTTTACAAAAACAAAAGTACTATTGGGTTAATCTTAGGAGCAAGAGGTACGGGAAAAAGTGCTATTGGCATGCGCTTGTTAGAAAATTATAAAGCCAAAACCAATAAGAATATTTATGCCTTAGGATTCAAAGAGGAATCCTTACCCAGATGGATTAAGGTCATTATCAACATCAATGACCTTGAAAATAATTCAGTTATCTTAATTGATGAAGGAGGCATAGAATTTTCCTCGCGAAAAGCGATGACAAACGCTAACAAAATTCTTTCAGAAATTCTTCTTATTGCTAGACATAAAGATTTAAGTGTCATTTTTATTACTCAAAACTCTGCCAATCTAGAAGTAAACGCCATTAGGCAAGCTGATTATTTAATTCTTAAACCAAGTAGTTTATTACAAAAAGATTTCGAAAGAAAAAAGATTCGAGATATTTATGAAGGAGTAGATGAAGAGTTCAGCAAATTAAAAGATACTGTTGGAATAACTTATATCTTCTCTGATGAATTTTTAGGATTCATCACTAATAGCTTACCAAGCTTTTGGAGTGAAAAAGTAAGTAAAGGGTATGCTAATAAAAAAAACTAAAACCTGCCTTTCCCCATAAATTGATAGAAATCAGACATGGTCTTAGCATGCCTTGCCGTACCATCAACTAGATCGCTAAAAAATTTTTTAGAATCGTTTATTTTATTAATAACTTCTGGCAATCTTCTAACAAAGTTCATGTAACTATCAACATCCAAAAGATGTCGCGATAGCAAAGCCAACCTAAAATTATCACCAAGTGTTTTTTCATCTCCTGGATGTCCCATCATAAAAAAATCCAGTTTAAAATCTCTAAGATTACCATTAATAGTATTTATAGTAGGATTAACCCCACAATGTTCAAGATAATTATCAAATCCATCAAAAAGAGTTTCGTAAATTACCTTACAAGAAGTTACAAGAGAAGTTCTCCTTAAAGGTAGTTCGTTACTGGGATCGTAGGGTACAGTGCTATCCCGTTCCACTTTTTTAGCAGCATCAAGATACAAAAATTGAATTACATCGGGCAAGGTTATTGCTACAAAAGACACCATATCTCTCGGACCTTTCAGGAAAAAATAAGTCCCAGCGATATCATCCCTATTGGTAGTGTATCGATGCCAACGCGAATCATGAGCCCTACTGATGTCATTAAACACTATTTTTCTCGTCGGTTCTTCCTGAAACCCCTCTCTTTCCAATGCCTCAGTTATTTCTGTTAATTGCATTTTCTTCCCCCTTGTTTGTAATCAGAAAGTAAGTCAAAAGAAGAAATATAAAATTTATTACGTTATTTTTTATCTTATGTAAACATTTAAATATTATTCCTTACTTAAATGAAATTATGAGTACAAAATATGAAATTCCATTAAATATCTTATCTATAAAAGACCGTAAGATTTTAATGGAATTGTTTAATAATGCTAGAACACCTTTTTCCATTATTGGCAAACGAACTGGATTAAGTAAAGAAGTGGTCAATTATAGAATAAAAAGGATGCTTGATAATAAAATACTGATTCGTTTTAATACGGTCTTGGATGTTAACAGGCTAAATTGGGAAATTTATTTGGTTAATATAAAGTTAAGAAATATTAATAACCAGATTGAAGAAGAAATAATCAAGGCAATGGTGTCTCATGCTAATATTGCTCAGGTGTTAAAATGCATTGGCAACCATGATTTAATTTTAAAGATATTTGTACGCAATTATATCGAAGCAAATTCTGTAATGAAAGAATTAGAACAGCAGTTCAAAAGCCACATCGATTCTTATACTTTAAATTTCGTGGAAATGGAACAACCCATACCTTTACCTTTCTTTTACGCTCCATTAAAAATTAAGGAACAAGAGATAAACCTTCAAAAAAGTTCTGATCCAATCTCAGTTTCAGAAATAGATTTACATATTCTAAAACTATTATCGCATCACGCAAGAATGCCGACAACAGATATGGCTAAAACCATTGGAATATCTAGAGAATTAGTTAGTCATCATCTTAAAAAATTAGAAAAGAATAAAGTCATTATTAAATACCGCCCCAGTGCTTGGTCTGGAAGCAAGTCTATCGGATATAGTTGGTATTTTGTAATGCTTAAACTGAACCAAAATAATCAAAGTGTTCAAAAAAGATTACAGTATTATATCTTAAACAATCCTAATATGACTTATTATTACAAGACTATTGGTCAGCAGGATTTGCAATTTGAGATCCGGTTAAAGACAAGTGATGAATTAAACAGCATTTTGATGGAAATTCGCGCGATTTTAAAAGATGAGCTCAGATCTCATCAATTGTCAATAATCTTAAAAGAATTTAAATATACATACTTCCCGGAATGCTTGTCAAGATGAAATTTATAGAAATTGAAGTTAAATTAAAATTAGAACAACCACAAAAATTATTAGATTGGTTAAAGGACAATGCCCAATTAGTCAAAGAAAGTTCTCACACGGATTACTATTTTGACCCGCCACACAAAACATTCATTTATGACAATCCACAAGATTCAACTAAAGATGCAGATGAATGGTTTAGAATTCGCGTCTCTGAAAAAGGTAATGAAATTTGCTATAAACTTTGGCATCGTGATCCAGAAACAAATAGATCATTATACGCTGATGAAATTGAAACATTTATTGGTGATAAAGAAGCTGCTTTAAAAATAATCAATGCACTAGGCTTTAAACAAACCTCTGTAATTAGTAAACACAGAATGAGTTATAAATATAAAGAATTTCAATTTGATTGTGATCAAGTGGATGAATTGGGATTCTTTGTAGAAGTAGAATTCAAAGGAGAGATTGAAGACCCAGCTCAAGGCAAACATAAAATTTATGAGATGTTAAAAGAGATTGGCGTGAATAATTGGAAAAAGACGAAAAGGGGTTACTCTTGGATTCAATGGAACCCCGACCATGACCATTTTGAAGAAGGGTTCTAAACAAAATAAAAATTAAATCAAAAAAAACTCCCCAATCCTTTTTGGGCACTTTTCTCTTTTTGTTCTCTTAATTTTTCAACTTTGCTTCTGACACGTTCTTCACTAAAATCGTGTTCTTCAACGAGTAGATGATATAATTTTTTATCATCAATAGCTTTCCATTCTAACTCATAATCATCACTAACAGGAATGTTTTTGATAGTATCAAAAACCTCTTGCCAATTTAAATCTGGATAATGTTCTTTCCATTTAGCTTCATCAAATATTCTCTCAAAGTTGTCTCCATATTCCTTGACTAACTTCAATCCTGTCTTTGGCCCAATCCCTTTAACTCCACCAGGATTATAATCCGTGCCCACTAAAATTGCTAAAACTATTAATTGATCTAAGGTCAGATCAAGATTAGTGAGAACATCCTTCAGTTTGATCATTTCTGGTTTCACTTTTTCAAAAGCAAACTTCCCTGCTTTTTTACGCTTACCTTCAATAGATAAATTACGTACTAAAGTTGGACATCCAAAAATCAAATTATCATAATCCTGAGAAACAGAAGCAAAACAATCTCCTTTCTTTACCATATAAGCAGTTTGTGCTTCCCCTTCAGAAGGAGCCTGTACAATAGGTAAACCTAGAGCCCGAATAACTTCTTTAGCATCGGCAATCATTTCTTTATCCAATACAGATGTTCTAGAAGCAAATTTACGCATCTCTTCTACCTCTCCTTCTTCTTCAGCTTTCTTAAACAACGCAGTAGCTTCTGTTTTAATTTTTGTTCTTTTTTCCCAGGTCTTTTGTTTTATCGCTGGAGCTTTACCATCAAAAACAAAAACTAACTTAAGTCCTTGTTCCATCAAAGAAGTTGTCCTGCTAAATAAACCGATTAGATGTGAAGTCACTCTACCTTTAGAATCAGTTAAAGCAGAACCGTCCATTGATCTGATAGTTGTTAAAAATTGGTATAACAGATTCATAGAATCAACCGCCAGAATCTTATCCTTTAAATCCTTAATTTCAAGTTCTTCTTTAACAACTAATTCCTTAAATTGTAATCCCATTTTAATCTATCTTTTTAATAACCGCGTTCTCAAAAGCATCAGAACTCAACATGTCTTCCATCTTTTTAGTTATTTCGTTGCTATAAAGTAAAAGTAAAGGCAACTTCTTGATCTGGGCTTCCATATATGCAGTAGATAAATCCTTCTCGTCACATTTATTTTTGCTTTTTGCTTTACAAAAATATGTAATCTTTCCAACAGCAGAAGGAACTTTAACAATAAAATTCATTTCAGAATTCTTACGTACTATTTCTGTTTGGTCAATAGAGATGTTTATTTTTTTAAAATATTTCTCTACATGTGGTAGAAACTCGTCTTCAATTGGTTTTCTTTTCTTGACTACCTTCTCTTTTACTTTATCAAAAAATGATTTCTTAACAGCAGGAGATTCTAATTTTTTCTGTTCTTCCTTGACCTTCTTAATTTCTTTTATTTGCTCCTCGTTATCTTGTTCTTTGTTATCTTGTTTTTCATTATCTTGCTCAGTCTCAGTTTCTAATTCAGCAAGATTGTCAGCGAGATGTAATGGTTCCTTTACCCCTAATTCTCCAAGATTAGTTGTAGTAATAGTTTTAACATTATTATCAACATTGTGCTCAATATTATCTTTAACCAATTCCGATTCAACTACAATCTCGACCCTTTCTTCAACTGGTTCTTTTAATTCTTCTTTAGTTTCAGAGATCTCTTCTATAACCTTCTTGGTTTCTTGTTGGGGTACCAGAGCCCTTCCAATCAATTGATTAGCTTCTTCATTGTTTATTAAATACCATTTCCAAAATAATTCAACAGTGCCTTGAAAATTTACATTTAAAGGAATTGCAAAATCTTGTAAATGCCTTAAGGCCACCCTAGCTAACAAATCTAAATCTCTCTCCCTCAGCAGCTTTCTTTCTTTTAAAACCAAGAGGACTTGGTAATCTTTATGATTAACGTTTCCTTCTGCAAACTTAAATAACTGACTTTCATGCCCCGGCAAATAATATAATGGAGATCCACCACCAATCTTTAGTTTAGAAATCTTAACCTTGCCTTGAGAAGAAAGGTCTGAAAGTAATGCCGAAGCTAAAAGAACTTCTGTACGTATATTTTTAGCTACAGCAGTAGGAGTAGTCGGCCCACTTGCCCGAAGAAAATATAAAATTTTATCTTGATCTTGCATCCACTATCCTTATTGAAGTTTGTTTAAATAGTTTTCTAGCCTGTAAGGTAGAATACTTAAAGTAAGAAAAACAAAGAAGAATAAAGAAAAACAAAAAATTATCTCCAATCAAAATTAGCTCTAAATCCAATTCCAACAGAATCTTTTCCAAGATAAGCCTGCACCCAGTTATGGTGTTGAGGATCCAAATCAACTCTTATAATTCCTTGATAATTAAGATTTTGTCTAAGTTGTTCTGTATCCGGACCCTTTGGGTCAAACCCAGTACTTACATCAAACCCAAGAATAACATTATCAATTTTATATCCCGCGGTGACACCAAAACTAAGATTGTGCTGAGTAGTATCTCCGTTAATACTGGCTAAGTAACTCACCCTGGGGTCAAAAAGAAAGTTCCCCGCTGTTATTGTAGCATACAAAGTTGGATTTATATTTGTCACTTCTCCCCCAGCAGAATACACCACAGGAAGAACTCCTAATAACCCAACTTTTCCCAGATTAAGAAATCCTCCAACCCCCACCCCCGCATTTAGCTTCTTTCCTGGAGAATAACTTAAAGGAGTAACTGCAAATATCCCATTTCCTTTATCTCCAATATCAATAAAGGTCTTCGGCAACAAAGTATACATAACATCACTACCTTGACTAAATGTAACTCTCTGATCTAGCTGTACATCATTAGGTCCTCTCATTCCATCAAAAAAATCTGCTCTTGCTTTTCCAGGAGTTAATGCTAACGCTGCTCCCAATGTTAATGTACTGATTATTTGAGTTAGTTTCATTTTAATTACCATACAGCAATTTTCTTGCGTCTTCTAATGCACGATTAACAATTTGATCAATGTAAAATCTAGCAAGATCTGTTTCATAACTAAGTCCAATCGTATGCAAAAATTGTGCTGAATGAATCCGCACATCCAAAGATGAACTATAATTTGGTAAAGCTTCCTTCATTCTTGCGATAATTTCTAAAGAAAGATTATCGTGATTTCTTCCAGAAGCATTAGGATTATCGCTAGGAGAAACGCCTATTTTTCTGAGTTCCTCCTTTTTCGTAGCATTCCAATGTCCTCCGGGACTTAAAGCTTCAGAAACATAAATATTGGCAAATTTATCATTTCGTATTGTCGGCAAATCTAATTGTCCATCTCCCCAGATAAGTAAGCTAACATCTAAAGCTGCAACCGCTTGTAACTTTCTATTATAAAAAATCTCATCTTCACCGCTAAGATATCTAGCTTCAACTTCCCCTTCACATAAAAAAGGAGTTGTACTATACTCCAGTTCTACCCTTTGTTTGTTTTTTGTAATTTCCATTTTTTTTATCATCCTCTTCATAATTATCGTTATGTTGTAATTATTCTCATTAATTTTAATCCGAGAGTGAGTTACCACTCTTGAATAACTATTAATGAACACAGAAACTATATAAACGTTGTTGGTGGTATTTACCA
>PFNQ01000007.1:0-29061 GCA_002792115.1 Candidatus Woesearchaeota archaeon CG_4_10_14_0_2_um_filter_33_13
GAAAGTAGGGTTATTTTTAAACATTACCCTAATCACTCAAATGTATATAGATAGTCTTTATATAGGAGAACTAACCAGTGATGAAAATGGTTTTACAATCAGAAGTTATGACATATCAACCAAATTCTGATATAGAAGAGATTTTAATGAATCTTCCTGAAATTCAAGCCGGAAGAGGTCTTTGGCAAAATCGTCATCATCAACATGATGTTTATGGACATAGTTGTGCTGTTGTCATTGCTATAAAAGAACTTTTAAGAAGAGAAAGTGATCTTAATCGTAAGCGTACTTTAATTGCTGGAGCTTGTTTACATGACATTGCAAAACCAAAAACTGCAAAAGAAGAATTAAGAGATGGTGAACCAATTAGATACGATCCAGACCATCAAGAAAGAACAATTCATCGCTTTATTGGTCATGAGCAGGAGGGAAAAAAATTAGTTCAATCCCTAGATTCACAGATTTTTCTATCACTTGATGTGGATCAAGAAACAGTTGCCGATCTTGTTGGTGCTCATTATGATCCCATGACTGGCATTAAGCTAATGCGCTTAGAAACAAATCCAATGTCATTTGTTAATACTTATATCATCTTAGAAGTTGCTCTTAGATCACACCAAGCCCCAGTAAGAGATATTTTAGAATTATTTTATGCAGACCGGATTGGTCAAGGTGAAGCGTGCAAGGATCAACTAGAAATTCTTTCTGTAAGAGATTTTCTTTTAGGTCAGAGTACTTTGCAATTATCTTCTATTTATGCTAATATGCAAAGAGTTTATCATGAACGTGATCCGAGTACTCTTGAATGTGTTGCTGTTGATCAAATCTTTAGACAAAAAAAGTAAAGATTTTTATAAACATAACACCGAGATTGTTTTATGGATTTAAATGATTATATTAAAGATGGACTAATAAAAGTTAAAGTTACTCCTAACGCATCCAGGACAGAATTAAAGTTTATGACTAAAGCATTAAAACTTTATTTGCAAGCAGTTCCAGAAAAAGGTAAAGCTAATGCAGCAGTAATAAAATTCTTTAAAAAAGAGTATGGTTTAAAAGTAGAAATAAAAAGTGGTGAGTTGAGCAGAGAAAAAGTTCTTAGAGTCTTTGAATAAGTTTTCATTTTTTTTAAGCTTCTAAATTTTAAAAAAGTAAAAAATAAAGATCAAACCCTCTTTTCATAGGACAATTGGCTTTACTTTACGTACTTTTGCACAATATCAGCTACATAAAGTCCTAAATCCCTGTTCTTGGAAAAGACCATTCTTTCTGAAGGACCACGTTGGCCAGAATAAATTACTGGGCTACCATCAAGACGCATAACTATTCCTCCTGCCTCTTCAATTATTGCTTGTGGAGCAGCCGTATCCCAAGTTCCGCCATTATCTGAATCTTTAATGTAAATATCAGCTAACCCTTCAGCAACACGCATAGCTCTTAATCCTAATCCTCCTCCCATATACAACTTGTCTGCTTGCAATATATCTACTAATGTTCGCTGTTTCAAAGTAAAGGTCATATTAGTTACGATTCTTAGTCCCTCTCTGTCTCCAGCAACTTGTAATTGTGTTTTACTACCATCGGGATTGACTCTGTAAGCCCCTTCTCCCCTTGCAGTAATATAATATTCTCCTGTTGTCGGTTTGTAAACTAAACCTAACATTGGAGTGTCTCCTTTTTTAGCTAAAGCGATATGTATTGCAAACTGATCAGAATGGCCAATAAATCCTTTGGTTCCATCAATAGGATCGACGTACCAAAATCTTTTCCCAGATAATGTGTCTAACTCTTCTGAGACAATTCCATCGTTTGGAAAAGCTTTCTGGATTCCATCTAAAATAATTTGATTAGATCTTTTATCAGCAATCGTTACTGGAGATCCATCTTCTTTGTCTTCAACATCAACGCCGGAATAATATAAAGGTAAGATCGCAGCGCTGGCTTCTCTTGCTAAAGCAAGAGCTAATTGTTGTTCCTTTTGTAGGTTTGTATGTTTCATAAAATGTTTGATGCAACCGTAAGTATTATAAATTACTATTAATTATCAATTATTAATCAACTATGTACGCGGAATTAAGAAAGATAGGACTTACTAAGTATGAAGCTTATGTTTATCGAGCTTTATTAGAATATGGACAAAGTAACGCTAAAGACATTTCTGAGATATCGAAAGTTCCACCAACTGCTGTTTATCCTAATTTGAAGAGCTTATTAGATAAGAAATTAATACAACGTCTTAAAGGAGAAATTAATGCTTATGAAGTTATTAATCCTTCTGTTGCACTGCCGGAGTTTATTGAAGTAAAAAAGAAAAAAATCGCTGTTTTGGGAAAAGATCTAATAAAAGGAGCAGAACAAGCATATCACCAAAAATCAATTGTTCCTCAGAAAGATGTGGTTCAAGTATCAGTTGGTAAAGAATCTTCTACTGCGTTATACAAGGCTTTTGAAAAGAACTGTCAAAAAAGTTTTTTCATTCTTGGTTGGAAGATGCTTGAAATTGGAAACAAATATTCTTACTTAAAAGATTTAAAATTATTGATCAAGAAAGGTATTGATGTTCGTTTAATAATTACTGGTAGTAAGGATGAGCATCCAGAGTTAATTGATGCATATAAACAAGCTGGAATCAAGATTCGGTTTATGCCGTTACAAAATTTTTCTTTAGTAATCTCTGATGAGAATGAATGTAAGATAACTCTTAAGAGTGCGGAACTAAAAGAAAAAGTTAATGTATATGTTGGTGATAAAGATCTTTCAAAGGCGATGCGTTTTTATTATCTAACTGTTTGGGCTAATGCAGAAGAAGTTTAATCCATCTGATTTTTAATTTATTTTTATTATCCTAAAAATCTTCTGATTTGTGCCGCTTTAAGAATATGTTCTTGTAATGCGAGTGTATCATTTCTTTTTAAAGCTTCTAAAACATCTGAACTTACTGCCTGATGTTCTTTATTTATTTCAACGTCAAATAATTCTAATGCTTGTAGAACCTTTTCTTTAATATCTGAACCAAAGAAATCAAGATTATTTTTGTTAACGTATTGTAAAGCAGCTTTCATATCATCATCAATTGTTTTATAATATGTTCTAATTTGTTCTAAGTCACTCTTTTCTAATACACTTAACCCTAAAGCATCCGGTGGTAAGCCTAAAGAATATAGGGAAGCACAGAATGTTATTGCTCTAGGTAAAGAAATTTCACCTTGTTTTCTTGCATAACCAAACAAACCGATGTGTAATTTTCTTTTTCTTCTTGCTGGAATGTATGGGCTGATTAAAGCAATTTTTGGCGCAATCTGATTGATACAATGTTGATATTCTCTTTCAAGTTTTTCAATCAAAGATAACACCTGGGATTCATCAACTAGTAAGGGAACTCCTCTTTCAGTATTTTGTACTCTTTCAATTGCTTGCATTACTTGAGGAGCAGGATAATCATATTTGAAGGCAGATTGTATCGTAAATGTTTGCACACTAGGATAACCCGCTACCATCTTTTCTGCATTTAAAGGTGTGAAGTTTCCTCTAAACGGAGCAGAACCACAGCCGATTATTGGAAGAATTTGTATTCCTGTTTTTTGTTGCAGCTGGTATAGTCTTTGCAAACCAACTTTTATAATTAAAACAGTAGCAGTAGAACCATAATTAAGTGCAGGATCACTACGAGCAAACCATACTCTTTGATAATCTCTAATTTTAGCGTAATCAAGGTACTTTTCAACATAATCAGCGGAGTTTAAGATGGCTTCTTTAGTTTCAAATAAAGGTATTGTTTTAATATCTAATGGTTTTAGTTCACCAACCCAATCTTTTAATTTTACATCACAAATTGTCTTATCTTGACTCTTAACAATGACTTCTTTGTAATATTCATGAACTCGTTGGATACTCTTTTCAGAGGAACACATTGGTACTGCCACCTCAAATATTGGGGGTGTATTATTCTCATAAAATGCTTTAGCTAAATCATAATTTCTTGGTAGAGAATGTAATGCTTCTAAAAGAATTTTCGCCTCATTTTTCTCCACTTCCGGATTTGGAACACGTAAAGTGATGAACTTATCTTTACCTAATATTTTTTGACGAAAATAAGGTTCATATCTGGAGAGAAGCTTCTTAACAACAAAAGCGTCGACTTCTTTTCCTTCTGCGTCCCATAATTGTTCATCTGCACCTAAATGAGAAAAAGTGTAAAATGCTTCTTTGATCTCATCTTCACCTTCCATAACAGACTTCTCAGCGAAGAATGGAATAGTAACATTGTCTGGATGCTGTGTTGACATAATTCGTGGTATTTTCATTTTTAAATGCATTTTCAAGTGTGATTAGAAACAAGTTAATAAACATTTTTATTGTGGAGGTATTGCTTAAAGAAGCCATAATTTTAAACTTGGTGATAAAAGGTTCAATGTGTTAAATGGATAAAATTTCCGTTTCTTGCTATGTTCTTCACTATGTTCTTCATATAGAATAATTTATAAAAAGAATCTTCATAATGAGCTTATGGAAACATGGATCATCTTTGCGTTACTTGCTCCTGCATTATGGGCTATAACCAATATGATGGATAGTAAACTAAGAAATGTTCATATCCAAAATGAATTTGTTTTAACAACCTTTGCTGGGTTTATTGGTTTACTTGCATTTCTATTTGTCCCGATTTACGGATTCTCTTTTCCAGGAATAAATATCTTAGTGATTTCCATTTTTGCAGGCATTGTATACATATATGCTATGGTTCCTTATTTTAAAGCCCTTGCAATTGAAGATGCATCAGTGGTAATTACCCTGTGGGGTATTACACCTATTTTATTACCTTTCTTTGCAAAATTATTTCTGGGTGAAAACCTGTTAATGATCCAATATCTTGGATTTTTTATAATCCTTGGTGGTGGCGTACTAATTTCTGTGAAAAGAAATGTGTTGAAAAAGATTCATTTCAGTAAAGCTATATTACTGATGTTAATTTCTGGTTTAATGTTAGATGCATATTATCTGTTAGAAAAGTATGTGTATCAAAACCAGCCATTCTGGAACGGTTTTCTTTGGATCAGATTAGGAAGTTTCTTTGGAGCGTTAACAATTTTATTAATTCCGAGACATAGAAAATTGTTTGTAAATGTGAAAAATAGTTTAAGTAGTAAATCTATGCGATTATTATTGGGCGGAGAAGTTTTAAACTTAATTGCTATGGTATCCATTGGTTTTGCTTTAAGTCTTGGTTCTGTTACTTTAGTGCGGTCTTTAATGAATTTTCAATCTTTGTTTTTAATTATATTTGTTATTATTTTCTCAAAATATTTTCCCCGACTTTATAAAGAAGAATTAAACAAAAATATTATGGTCACCAAGTTTATTGCAGTTTTACTTTTATTATTTGGATTATATCTTATTGGCATATAAATTGCGTTTTAATAAAAAAATAATTTTTATATTAAATAATTTCAGATCACTTCAGAACTCTTAACTTTACACCAGCTTGTTTTAGCATACCTGTGCCAACATCATCTGGATACTCAACTTTGGCAACAACTTCAATAATTCCTGCATTGATAATCATTTTAGAACATGTTGTACAGGGTGTGAAGGTTGTATATAATGTTGCTCCTTTAGTAGAACTACCATTATGAGCAGCTTGAACAATCGCATTTTCTTCAGCATGTGCACAGATACATGGTTCAGAATAAACTCCTGATTTAATTCTACCTAAGTGTCGAGAAGTACATCGCTTACATCCACCTTCATTGCAATGGGTTATACCTCTTGGTGTTCCATTGTATCCTGTAGAAATAATTTGTTTATCTTTAACAATAATTGCTCCTTTCTTGGCAGACATACAGTTACAACGCATTTTAACAGCTTCAGCAATTTCCATAAAATAATGGTCCCAGTCCGGACGAGAATCTTGCAGTTTGTAAAGCCAATCCTCAACTAATCTCTGCACTTTTTCTTTCAACTTTTCTTCTGTTGAATCATTTACAATAGTAATCTTAGCCATCTTTGCTACTTTATTCATCTGTAATTTGAAAGCTTGATCATTATCTTCTAACTTTTCAATGGCTCTTAATTCATGAATTGTTTTTGGATCACTATCCCTTCCTTGTTTAAGGTATCTTTGTAGTCTTATCTTTTCTGGGGCAATAACATTTACTAGAAGAAAATCTTTTCTTTGTTGTAATAGTCTTACTTCAGAAGAGTTTCTTAAAGAAATTAAAACATGATTCTCACCATCTTGAACTTTAGTTAAAGCAACCCTCGCTAAAACATCTGGTCCTTTAATTTCTCTCCATTTGTTACCTAACTTAATCAATTCATCTTTAGAAACCTTACCTTTTTTCTTCTTCAATTCTTCTCTTAATGGCTCAGAAAAATGAACAATATAGAAGTTCATGGATCTTAGAATCTCAGCAACGGTATCTTTGCCAGCAGCATCTCGCCCGGTTAATCCAATAATCATATTTTAGCAGGAAGGGTTTACTTTTATATCTATTATTATCTTCAAATAGAGATAACCAGAACTAGATATTCTTTAAATGACTTTTTTTAAATGATATTTGTTATTAAAATAACAGAAGGTTATTATACTCTTTACTAGTTTCTGACTTTACTTATTTGGAGTTATTGGAGGTTATTTAAAATGGTTTTGAAAGGGGTTTACACTGCAATGATCACACCGTTCAATCAGGATGGTAGTGTTAGTTATAATGGTTTAAGAGCAAATGTTGAACATCAACTTGAAGCCGGTATTAACGGATTATTATTTTTGGGAACAACAGCAGAAACGCCAACATTAACCGCTGAAGAGCAAGCTAAAATATTAAAAACAGGAATACAATCTGTTTGTGGACTTGTTCCAGTAATGGTGGGTACGGGTACAAATAGTACTGCAACTACAATTGAAAATACTAAAAGGGCTGCTGATGCTGGAGCAAATATTGCTTTAGTTGTCGCTCCATATTATAACAAACCGCAACAAGAAGGAATCTATCAACATTTTGCTGAAGTGGCAGATAAAGGTGGTTTGCCAATTGTTGTCTACAATATTCCTGGGAGGAGCGGCGTTAATATTGAACCAGCAACGTTAGAAAGGATTGCAGAACATCCTCGGGTCGTTGGGGTTAAAGAAGCTTCAGGTAATGTTGCTCAAATGGCGGATATTCTTAGCAGAGTAAATGGAAATGAAAAAATTGGAGAGGGATTTACATTATTTAGTGGTGATGATAGTTTAACCTTATCGGTGATGGCTTTAGGAGGTAGAGGAGTAATTTCTGTGATTAGTAATCTTTATCCTGGTGCAATGGTTCATTTAGTTGATGAATGCTTAGAAGGAGATTTTGCCAAAGCTAGGGATTGTCATAATTATCTATTTCCTTTAATGCAAGCTGCTTTTTGTGAAACTAATCCTGCTCCCATAAAATACCTGATGAATCTTGCAGGAATGGCTGCTGGTCCTTGCAAGTTACCTATTGCAGAAGTTTCAAAGGCCAATCAAAAACGACTTACCCAAGTATTTGCTAAGTATAATTTGCGAAGTCCAGGTTGCAAGTAATATTTATTCTTTTATTTTTTGTAAGAATTCTTGCGTCTTTTTTTTCAGTTCTTCTTTTGTTCCTGTATTAAGAATGTAATAATCAGCCATTGCGATTGGCCCACCCTTTTCAATATTTTCAATCTCAGCAAAGTCCCTTGATTGAGCTTGTTCTTTACTAGCTGGCCGTGAACGCATTTGTTCATCTACTTGAGTTCTTTTAGTCAATCGTTCGTACCTTAATTGAGGTGGGGCTAAAACTGCCAGAATGATTATATTGTCCTCATAATAATCTTTGAGAAGTTTATACTCCGTCCAGCTGTAAAGCCCATCAGCAACGACATTTCCCTTCTCTAATAATGCATCAAATTTTGGAATGTTTAAGGTAGCGTAAGCACCCATTCCATATTCTTTTCTGATTCTTTCTCTAATCTTCCGTTCATTTTCTTCTGTTGGTTCTAAACCATTCTCTTTAACCTTATCCAAAGTTATCTGTCCAAAACGAATGAAATGATACTTAGCCTTAACTAATTCATCAGCTACTTCACTCTTGCCAGAACCAGTCATGCCTACAATGCAGATTATTTTATTCATACCTTTTGATAAAACATTATTATTTATTAATGTTTAGATTTAAGGAAATACAAATTTTAGAGTTAAACATTTAAAAAATGGCAATGTTGCAATTAATCCTACTAGAATTAGAAGCGAAATCAAGATTATTATTATTGTTTTTTTAGTTTCATTTTTAGTTTTGTGGTGTGGTCTTTTGAAAGTAAAATGAAATGATGAAAGAAAGAACGGAACAAAAAATGCTTGTATTACAAAGAACGTACACCATATTGAAGGGCTATCATAACACACATTAACTGAATAACGGAAATAACCAAGAAAAGTGTAACCTAGGCTTAATAAGAAAGAGATGTCTACGGTTGCAAATAGGTAATAAATTATTGTTCTTTTTGATTTCTGTGTTTTAAGTTCTTTTCTTATGTTAATAGCACAAATATGCCAGTAGATAAATAAGAACATCCATACGCCAGCCCAGATAAATGCAGATAAATGTTGTAAGTAAAAGTTCTTTTCCATAAATTGCATCGGAGTTAAGAACGCATGAATTCCTACTATCGAAATAAGTAGCCAGGACCATTTACTATGAATATCTTTGTTTGTAAGTACTTCTAGGGATCGTAAAAAGAAATACATGGAAGATATTGAAATGATTAATCCAATTTTATATATTTTTACATTCCCGGTAACCAAAGAAAGAAATTCAAATAATTGATGACCCCCAATACATAGAAATCCGATGATAATATTGTTAAGAAAACGTGATAACCATTCCTTGTTTGTCTTTTTGTAGTTAAGTTTGTAGACATAATAGTAAAGAACACTAACAACAATAATGATTAACCCAGTAATCAGTTGAACTTTTTCACTATAACACATAGAAAATAGTATATTCTAATCTTTTATTAATATTTTGAAAAAAAAGAAAATAAAAAAAAGTTAATCCAGAACTTATACTAAATCTTTCCAAACAGCCATTTTGTTTATTTCAAGTGCTGTGTAAACAGCCTTGACCATCGCGCTTAATGGTTGGTATTCTTGAACAGTGTGTGCACCGCCACCCATAATTCCAATATTTACAGACGGAATTCTTCTTCCCGGCTCTGGCTTACCAATCATAGTTTGCACTGATAATGTATACACTCCGGACTCATCTCCACCACGAACTGCTGCTAATTCAACGTTTTTAATGCCTGCTGTTGACATTGCTTCTTTAACCGCATCAACTAATTGTGGACTTTCTTTAAGTACTTCCGCTTTGTTCATGTATTGATCTTTAATTCTGATATCCGGTACGGCAGCAGTAACTAATCCTTTTTTAGCGTTTAAACCATCTGTCTCAAAGTCCCTTAATAAAGTCATTAAAGTTATAGTGCCATTTTCAGCCACAGTAAAATTGTATGGTTGAACATATCCTTGCCTATCATCTGTTTGTTCTGCAGACATCTCATATGGGATTGCAGAAACTAAACTAACAACCTTACCCAAATTATAACCATAGCTAGCAGTTCCTTCATTACTTGTTACTTCAAACTCTACTGGTTTTCTTCCTTTGTGATCTGCAGATATTTCAAATCTTGAGTCAGTAATTTGTGCTAAAGTAGTTAATGATTCCGCTGAATGGACTAAAACTTCTAACTCAATACTCCCCACTCCACCACTAATATTAGTTACTGTTGCATTCGCTTCATTTAGTACCTCTATGACTGCAGGAAGATTTCTATAACTATCAATCATCCCTTTCTCTTTTCCATGTCCCGGGAAGGTTGGATGCCCATTAAGTTTTACTTTTACAACTTGTCCTGTTCTTTCCGAAATTTGTTCTCTTTGTATGTCTATGTAAGCACCAGCAGCATTGAAAGAGTCTACTCCTAATTGTCCATCTTCATTATCAAAAACAAAACCATACTTTGCTTTTGTATCTGTCTCTGGATTTAGCAAACATGCACCATCTAATCCTGTTTCTTCATCATATGTAAAGAATACATCTACTTCTCCGTGAGCTTCTTTATTTACTTGAATATATTCTAAGAACGTCATTATCGCAGCTATTCCAGCTTTATCATCTCCGCCTAATAAAGTAGTTCCATTAGATGTAAAGATTGTCTCTCCTCTATAAGTATCTAATTTTTCAAACCCTTTTAATCTTGGAGAAACAAGTACTTCGTTTTGTAACCGTAAATCCTGGCCTTGGTAATTCTCATGAACTAGAACTTCTACACCTTTATTCGGAGCGTCATCAGAAGTATCTAAATGTGCACCAAACATTATTGGTACAATATTCTCATCTTTATG
This sequence comes from Candidatus Woesearchaeota archaeon CG_4_10_14_0_2_um_filter_33_13, assembly GCA_002792115.1. Taxonomy (GTDB): domain Archaea; phylum Nanobdellota; class Nanobdellia; order Woesearchaeales; family GW2011-AR9. Next base: position 10,397 of record PFNQ01000007.1, read on the forward strand.
AGTTGTGTATGCACGAATTCTTAGTCCAGCAGGTAAGAAATCAACTTGATATTCCATCTCTGCAGCTTCTGCGGCAATTATATCTGCCAGTTATCTTTGTCCTGGAGTTGAAGGAATAATTCCGTTCTCACTATTTGCAGCAATAGAACCACTATCTACTTGACAATATCTAATAAACCTCTCTTGTACCTTAACAGCAATGTCTTCGGCTCTCATTTAATTTTCCTCCTCAAGTAATTTCAATTAAATCTAATTAAGCAAGCTTAACCTTAGACTTATATAAAGTTATATCGCTATTAAAATAACTATTTCAAACAACAAAAGGTTTTATTAACCCCTTTTAATTCTCCTTAAACATGAGAGAGGGTAGATTTGTTGTAATAGAAGGATTAGATGGTTCTGGAAAAGGTTTGCAAACTAACTTATTGATTGAGAGATTAAAAAAAGAAGGGTACGATGTTGAGAAGTCTGATTTCCCACAATATGGCAATTGGTCAGCGGCATTTGTAGAAAGATATTTGAGAGGAGAGTTTGGTTCTGCTAAAGAAGTTAGTGCAAAACAAGCTTCATTATTTTATGCTTTAGATAGATATGCTGCCTCATTTCAAATCAAGCAATGGTTACAACAAGGTAAAATTGTTATCTCAAACAGATATACCTCTGCTAACAAAGGACATCAGTTAGGTAAGATTAAAGATCCGGAAGCAAGAAAAGAATTTTTATCTTGGTTAAATAAATTAGAATATGATGTTTTAAAGATTCCAGTACCACATAAAACAATCTTCTTACATATGAAACCAGAAATCGGTCAGAGATTAGTTGATATGAAAGCAGCTAGAGAGTACACTAACGGACAAAAAAGAGATATTCATGAAGCAGACATTAATCATTTAAGAGATGCAGAGGATGCCTATTTACATTGCTTGGAACATGATACACATGAAAACTGGTATCATATTGTATGTCATCAGGATAATGAACCGCGCCCTATTTCCGAGATTCATGAAGACATTTACAGTATTGTAACAAATATTATCAATAAGTGATTAACTCACTTGATAAGAAGAAAAATTTATAATCTCAAGAATAATTATTTTAACAATGAAATGTGTATTCTGCCAATTTATTAGTGGAGAAAAGAAAGAGCATTCTAATGGGTTGCCTTTTCGGATATTACATCAAACGAAGAATACTATTTCTTTTCTATCAAATGTTTTACCTGCAACGGAAGATGGCCATATTTTAATTATTCCAAAGAAACATCATGCCAATGTTGAGGATATTCCAAAAGGTACTTCTCATGAATTAATTGAACATGTTAGTTTATTAGTCAAAATTCTAAGAAAAAACCATGACGGATGTAATATTCTTTTGAATGATGGTGGGGCAGCTGGACAAGAAATTTTTCATTCTCATTTTCATCTGATTCCAAGAAACACTAAGGATAAGATTAAGATTGAAGTTTTTAAAAGAAAAAGTCTGAGTAAAGAAAATTTTTTAAAGTTGCATAATTCTTTAAAAAGATTAATCAAGGATTAGATTGTTCACTCTTGTATCGTTTCAGATCATCAATAATTCTTTTTTCAAGATGTGATGGTATGACGATAAAGTCGGGGTTAGGAACTTCTCCGATTAAGTATTCTATACACGGAACAAATCCAAAACGATTAACTTCTTCCTTGCCCTTATCATATAATGCATTCATTCTTATCACTTTTCTTTCACGTTATCTTTGTTCTAGTTCTAATTGACGTTGAGGTACTGTGAAGATAGAATTATATCTTAATTTCAAATCATCAGCCTTGTATCTTGGGCCATTATCTTTTTGGTTCATAAATGATTATAGTCTAGTCTACTTAAAATAGTACTATCTCAACTTGATTTGAGGAATATAACAAATTAGAATTCTAAATCTTTCCAAACTTTTGTTCTTTTAAACTGATCATCGCCTTTAACATCTTCTTGGAATCTGTCAGCTTCAATCCAGCGAAAATGTTTACTTTCAACAATGTTAAATAGATGCGGTAAGCTGGGAAGGATATTTAATTTCTCAATTTTCTCTTTTGTGTACCACTGGTTAATACCTTTTTTAGTTTCTTTTAATAACTTGCCTTTGGGGTTTGTAGCCTTAACAACAAATAGTTGATGACCATAAGCAAATTCATTATTAAGATAACTTTTTGAGGAAAATACTCCCTTTAGTTTTAAGTCGCAAGTTAATCCCGTTTCTGTCTTAATTGAATCAGCAGCTTGTTCTAAAATATAATTTGTTGACTTTAATTTTCCTCCATGTACTCCCCAATATCCATGGAAAGGTTCCTTTGTTCTTTTAAGCATTAAAATTTTGTCATCTTTTTGAATAATCATAACTACTGCCACAATTGGAAGCTCAAATCTGTCACCAACCATTTCTTTGAGATAAGCAACTCTTTTTTTACCCTGAATAGTGAGTTTGTAGGTTCCTTGCTCCGTCTTTTTAATTAAGCCATCTGTTTCCAATTTCTTAACATGATAAGCAAAATTGTTACTTCGTCCGTTTTTATTCCATAACTGATTAAATGTGCACTCCTTTTTGTACATCAAATCATATAGTATCCTAGATTGAGAACTATCTTGAGAACTATCGGGTAAATTATTTTTCTGAACTTGTTGGTTTAAGACCTGCCAATTCTTCATACTATCTCACAATTAATAACTAAAAAGACTACTTATAAATATTTAGGTAATTATTACTTAAAAAGTAAATAAAAAGTAAATCAAAAATAAAAAAAGTTAGTGCTATCAGTAAGGGAATTTATTTGTACCTTTCTTTGAATTGGTTAACAATATCTGTAATTGTAGTATGGCTCAAATAATTAGTACCTTTAAAGGCCGGCATTCCTAACCATCCTTGTGTATCATTAGGCATCCTAGGACCAGTTAATTTTTGATAAGTTGTAGCATCTGATACTAAAAGAGCAGTTGCGACCATATTACTTACTGTTGTTGGAAACCCTCCAGAACCTAATTGATCAACACCTAAAACATATGGTCTCTTCTTTCCTGTTCTATTTAATTCTGCACCCACTGTAAAGCCTTTAATTTCTTCTTGTTTGATGTATGGCCAAACGTTTGCAACGGCAGTAGCAACAAATAAGCCATCTTTTTTATCCACTGGATTTAAGCCAATAGAATACGTTATCACAAGATCATTAAGGTTGTCCATCATTTCTCCGATTACTTTTGGATCAAATCCAGCTTGGACAATTTCCTTGCTCTCATTTCCATCAAACCTACGAATAATAGCATCTCCCAGATATAATGTTCTTCCATCATCTGGAGAAGATAACGTGCCATTTAATCCAGGTACACGATTTAATACCGTTAAAACGTCATCGCCTGGAAAACCAAATTCATCCATCTCTCGAAAGAATGCTGCGGCATATCCTTTATCAGGGCCGAACAATTCTATTTCTGCTTTCTCAACCTTGCCACCATAAGGAGTAGTATCGCCAAGTTGTTGTTTTGTAGCGTCTGTTCCAGCTTGTACATCTTTTGGTGGGTTGCTTACCAATAAAACGTTTCCATCAATTGTTACTGGAATATAACCCATAACATCTCGAACTCTGACTCCAGAATCTACCAACTCTTTAGTTATTTCTTCAATATTCTTTGGTTCTATTAACCCCCAAGTGTCTACATTTTGGTTTGAACCAAAACCAATTCCTGCTTTTATTATTCTCATTTTCCAACCTCTCAGTTATTTTTTGATAAAACTGTGGCTAGTTACATATAAGCAGAAATCTCAAATTAATTTGAGATACTTATTTTTAAAAGAGAGTTGTAATTACTTGTAATTATGAAACATATCGATATAACTCCTGAAGATATCGAGAGTTATGACTCTTCTTTTCAAGTAGTACGTTTAACTTCTCCTTTGAGTGTTATAGTCCCTAAAGAATATGATCGCATAGTTCGTCATAGTGGTAGAACGATACCAACTGAATCAGAAGTAATGTATATAAATAATGGTGCTCGATTCCCGCAAGGAACTGAAATTATCTCTCAGCTAACAGATAGCTTAGCAGGAAAAATTGTTGGAGATGAGGTAAGGTTAATTTATACAGGTTTTTTATGGGCTAATTCAGAAGGGTTTAATTTTTCTTCTCAAAGATCATCATTTGGAAGAGAAGCATTTGGTGGAGGACTTCAATATCCAAATATTATAATAAATTATTTATCTGATTATGAGTTTAAATTACTGAGCAATCAAACTCAATTACCCAAACTTCTTGGATGGATTAACAGATTAATGTAAGAATATTAGCTCCTATAATTGATAAGGTTATATCATAACAATTTTCATGATTCTTTAGTTTATAATTTGATTGTTAGAACTCTAAATAAATAAAAAGAAGTATGGCCCCGCCGAGATTTGAACTCGGGACCTCACGATTTCTACTTGCCTAGTATATCAGTTTCGCCTCCATTTCTGGAACGTGCGCTCTACCAGGCTAAGCCACGGGGCCGTAAGCTAGCAAAAATGGTAATCATTTTTAAAGGTTACGGATGATATTGAATTTGTTAATATGTTTTGGGTTTTTTGGTCTAATCTCATTAAACCATCTATTTGTCATTGTGATCCCATTTATTCTTAATCGATACAAGTTTTCCCATCCGTTTTTAGCTCTATTTTCAGTAGATGAGCAGAACCTAAAGTTCAAATTTGTTAATATTCTTTTTAGTTGTGCAAAAAATTGTTCAGAGATTGTACTAAACTCAACTCGGGGATATAGTTTGTTGTTTTTTCTTTCTAAATATAAACAACCCTCAGTATCAAAGTACCCTCTTAAAAAGTGTTCTGATAAAGATTTATTTCGCTCAATATCTTTTGGCACCATAAAGTTTAATTTTTTACCTAATGGAAGACTTAACACTTTATTCTTGTAATCAACTAGCGTTGTATTCCATACTTGAAATCCATAGACACCCGAGGAAGGCATTTCTCTTAAGTTAATTTTGAGATTAAACAATTCTTCATAAATTAACTTTATTCTTGTTTGATAATGTTCTTTATCATCATTAATATGACCTCTTAATTGATATAGTCCTTTGTTTTTATAATAATTCATACTTCCATCACCTAAATGGAGCCCAATCTCTTCAGCAAGTAATGGTGTTATTTCTTTAGGAAACTTTAATTTAAACATTTTAAATGACTTGAATAATATAAAAAGATTTATTAATAAACCTTGTCCAGAGTTGTTCAGTGGGTTGTGATAGTAGTCTTGTATATATTAAAAAAAATTCTGGTGTTTTGATGTACATCTTCAAATGATTCGAACAATCTCCATTGATACAATAATTGAACCAGTACAAGGGCATTCATTACCATTTGTTCCAAAAGGTCCGGTAGAAATTTCGCAAGGGTATAACGGCCCATTTAGTCATCTTGCTTTCTCTCGTGGATTATGTAATGTTTTTTATGATTATAGGTTTGCTATTGATTTTAAACTTGCTCTTGGCACTGAAGTTATCGCTAGTAAGGCAGGTGTTGTTTTTTATGTCATTGATTATTCTAAGTCTTTGTATCGTGGCACAGATCTAACAGAAGGGATTGCTGCCTCACCAAATTTAGTTATTGTTGCTCATGAAGATGGTTTAAAGAGTTGTTATTCTCATTTAGATGGAAATAATATTTTTGTTGAACGAGGAGAAGTAGTTGAGCAAGGACAACCTTTAGCCAGAACAGGACTTTCTGGTTGGATTGGACCAGTTCCTCATTTACATTTTCAAGTTTATACCGGCCCTAGAACTTTTCCTGTAGTCTTTACTAATTATGGTGGTCCGTTAGAAGATCGTTTATTAAAGAAGGAATAACTTCATCTAAACAATTTTTTTTGCTCAGATTCAATCTCTTGCAGACTCTTACCATGAGAAGTAACTCTTTCCTTGCTCCAAGTAACATCGTCTTCACTAATAACTTGGTTGACAAATATAGCTAATGTAAAAAGTAGATCAGATAGTCTGTTCAAATAAGAAATTGCTTCATCATTGACAATTTCTACAGATTTAAGTTCTACAACCCTGCGTTCTGCTCTTCTACATAATACCCTAGCATTGTGTAAATAGCTAGAAGCAGTACTTCCTCCAGGAAGAATAAAACTTGTTAGTGGCGGCATTTTATCAGTGAAGGTATCAATATCTCGTTCTAAAGCAGTGACGTGTTCATCGTTAACCCTAGGAACTTTAGTTTCTGGGTTTGGTGCAGCTAAATCTGAACCAACGACAAATAATTCATGTTGTATCCTAAATAAAATTTCATCTACTCTTCTTAATTGCTCTTTTTTGATTAGTGATCGAGCTAAACCAATGGCAGAATTTGTTTCATCTATCGTTCCGATGGTTTCAATCCTGGGGTGATACTTAACAACTCTACTCATGTCGGACAGGTGTGTAAATCCACCATCACCTGTTTTTGTATATATCTTCCCCATTTTTTACTTGTTGAGTTAAACGGTATAATAAAACTTGTTGTGGTAGAATATAACAATTATACTTAAGTTTTACTAATTTGACTATTGCCAACAATATATAACGAAAGACACAAATCATTAAATATTGACGAATTCGTCCTTTGGAATATCCAAAGGATAGAACTATACTGATTAAACAATTCTGTCCTTTGATATATTTCGGGGTGTATAAATCTTTAAATAAGAGTTATCATTCTGAAGTACATACAATTACTTACATTGGGGGTGTTTTTTTATGGTAAAAAAAGTTATGGTGAGTCTATCAGTATTAATTATGTTTATCTTCTTAGTCGGATGCCTTGATTATAAAGCTTACGACATACCAGAGGACCAAGTTGTAGATGAGAGTAATCTAGTTGATGAAATCGCTCAATTAGAAAAAGAATTGACTGACGAAAGTCAAAATGTTGATACTACTGAAGTAGTAGAGGAAGAAGTAGTTCTACCAGAACTGAGTGAAACATTAGAATCTGAATCATCGGAAGAATCATTAAGTGAAGTTGATACAATTACAGTTAAGGAAAATGACTTAGTACGATTAAATGCTAAAGTTACAGATCCTGATAATGATAAAGTAACATATTTCTTCAGTAAGCCACTAAACAAATTAGGTGAGTGGAAAACTAATTATGGTGATGCTGGTGAGTATTTAGTTACTTTAAGTGCAACAGATGAAAAATTAACTACAGAAAAGAAGATTAAGATTGTAGTAGAGCGTGTTAATGTTGCTCCTGTAGTTGAAGGAGTAAGAGACATTGTTGTTAATGAAGGAGCTACAGTTAATTTTGAACCAAAAGTAAGCGATCCAAATGGGGACGCTATTAGCGTTAAAATTTCTGAACCTTTAGGCAGCGGAAATTTTGTTACAGATCATACTAGTGCCGGTGAATATCAAATTACAGTAGAAACTACTGATGGCGAATTAGAAACTATTAAGACTTTTAAATTAATTGTGAATGACGTTAATGTCTTACCAGAATTAACTGGGTTAGAAGACATAACTGTTAAGGAAGGAGAAACTGTTAAGATTGAACCAAAAGTTTCAGATTTAGATGGTGATGAGGTTTTGCTTACTATCAGCGATCCAGTTGGTAATGACGGTGTTTGGGAAACAAGTTACACCAGTCACGGTGTTTATGTAATTACAGTTACTGCTAATGATGGTAAGGATAAAGTGTCCAAAAACATTAAAGTTACTGTTGAAGATGTAAACATGGCACCAGAGATCATTGATGTTTACTTAACAAATTAGTTTTTTATTTTTTTAAATTTATTTTTAAGTAATCTGGTTAAGGTAGAGACTATCAAAATGAGTAAAAAAATTATTACATTCATCCTTGGACTATTATTAGTATTTGTTTTAGTCAGTTCAACACTTGCAGCAACTAAGACTTTTATGGTTAAGGAAAATGATTTTGTTAAAGTAAAACCAGAATCTGTGGATTTGGATGGCGATAAAGTTACTTATTATTATGCTCCACCTTTAGATGATAAAGGAGAATGGCAAACCACATATGATGATGCTGGTGAGTATGAAGTAGAGATTACCGCTACCGATGGTATGGAACAAGTATCCAGAACTATTAAGATTATTGTTGAGAATAAGAATCAAGCACCTTACTTGAGTGATAATAAAATTTATGTTAAGGAAACACAAACGGTTGATTTAAAAAAATTAACTGTGGATCCTGACAATGATCCTTTAACTTACGTCTTTACTACACCATTTAACAATAATGGTGTCTGGGAACCAGGATATGATGATGAAGGTTCTTACGTTACCAATTTTAAAGTGAGTGATGGTGAGTTTACTACTAATGCTAGAGTTGAAGTAGAAGTATTAAAGACTAATCAACCACCAATTATTGATGATATTTTTTCTGAAAAAACTAATATTGATGTTGACGAAGATTCCGAGATTAATTATTATGTTAGTGGCAAGGATAATGACAATGATCAATTAACATATCAATGGAAGTTTGATGACGAAATAATTTCTGATCAGGATAATGGTGAATTTTATCTTGATTTTGAATCTGCAGGAGACCATATTTTAAGTTTAACGATTGGTGATGGCATATCCTTAGTTAGCAAAGAATGGACAATTAAAGTGTCTGCAGTTAATCGAAAACCAAAATTAGAGTTATTACCAATAACCGTTCATGAAGGAGAGAAAGTAATGCTTGACCTTCCGGATGTTGATTTAGATGGTGATGATTTAACTTATTCTTTTGAAGCTCCACTTGATAATGAAGGTGTATGGCAAACTACTTATGATGATGAAGGTGAATATACCTTAGAAGTTATTGTTTCAGATGGAGAATTAATTAATGAAGAGTTTGTTGATATAACTGTGTTAAATGTTGATCAAAATCCTGTTCTGAAATTGCCAGAATGGTTATCTGTTGATGAAGATGCATTGTTAAATTTTACTATTAATAGTTATGATCCTGACGGTGATGAAGTTACAATTAGTTTTGAGCAGATTCCAGAAGGAGCAGTATTTGACCAAGAAACAAAAACATTAACTTGGACTCCAGGATATGATTTCATTAAAAGAAAAGGCGGTCTTTTTAGTGATCTTCTTAATGCTTTAAGATTAGAATCGTTGTTCTTAAGACAAACAACAGCTCCATTAAGAGTTGTAAGTTGCGCAAAAGAGTTATGTACAACTGCTAGTGCAGAGATTACCATTTATAATATTAATCGTAAACCTGAATTTACAAATTTATTAAAAAGTATGAACTTTAGTGAAACAGAAAAAATTAATCTTAATCTTGAAGCGATAGATCCAGATGGAGATATCGTTAGAATTTATTATGGTGGTCCATTACAAAAGAAAAGAGGTACTTGGAAACCAAATTATAACGATGAAGGTCAGTATGCTGTTTACATCACGGCAACTGATGGCAAGTACGGAAATACTCAACTTTTGGATCTTAATATACTTAAAGAGAATCGTCAACCGGTCTTAAAAATTAGTGATAAAAAGATTGTTGTTAATGAAGGTCAACAATTCTTGTTTAAAGTTTCAGCAGACGATGCAGATGGGGATAATGTTACGATTAGATTAAATAATCCTCCTGAAGGTGCTTCTTTTATTGATGGTGATTTTATATGGGAACCAAGTTATGAAACTGTTATGAACAGAAGCGGTCGTTGGCTAGACAACTTTTATAGTAACTTTAAATTTTTGAACAAAAAATATAATAGTGAAAGACAAACAATCTGGTTAGAATTTGCTGGTACTGACGGAACAACAGAAGTCTTACAACCTGTTGAAGTAACTGTTAAAAATGTTAATCGTGTTCCGGAAGTGATTGATTATATGCCTGCTAATCAATTTAATACCTTTACAGGTAAGGAAGTCATCTTCCATGTTTTAGCAAAGGACTCAGATAATGATACTTTAACCTACACTTGGGACTTTGGATTGAATCAAGGCGCAGTTGAGGGCACTGACACAATCAGTAGAACCTTTACTAGTCCTGGAAAGAAAACCGTTCGTGTAAGTATTGACGATGGCCGCGATAAGATAGAAAAAGAATGGGCTGTTAATGTTGTTTCCTTACCTACTCAAGAAGTTCAAGTTACAGAAGGAGTAGATCCATTTAGTGTTAAGGTTTATGTTATTGATAGTTAAATCTTGCTGAATAATTTCACTAGATTATTCCATTAAATTACTTTTAACACAGATTAAATTTATTTTTCTTATTTTTGTAACTTTTCTTATAGTCAATGTGGTGACGTAAGATTTATTAATGATTCTTTTATATTAAAATTAAAAGAGGAGTAAGATGTCTAGAAATAAGCTTGATCACATTGTCCAGTTGTTTATTCCTCCATCGTTAGTAGTATTGATGTTTTTAACCATTCTAGAATTATTTTATGAATTGTCTGTATTTACAAAATTCGTTATCGATATTTTTGATTTATATGTTATAATCATATTTGCTATTGACTTATATTATCGCTGGCAAGATACTCCTTACTTTTGGCTTTATCTCAAAAAACACTGGTTAGACATTATTGCCACAATCCCCTTTAATTTAATTTTCATAGGAGTTGAGGGTTTAGCATTAATACAAGGACTAAGAGGGATACGTAATATTAAAGGATTAATTTTAGCTATTAGAACAACTAAATCATTAAGGTTTGTTCGTTTTATTAAGGTAATTCGTTTTTCTTCTAGGCTTCCAAGGTTTTTAAGAGCACGTGAGCATCTCAAAGAGACCAAGATTAGAAAAGTTCAACCTCACGAGAAAGAGATGAAAGGAACGTTAAGCTTTAAAGTAATCTTATTAATAACGATTAATTCTATCATGGGTACAGGAATATATTTTTTAACTGCAGCAGGTGCAAAATATTCTGGTCCGGCATCTTTAATCTCTTGGGGGATCTTATCTTTAATATCAATCTACATTGCTATGTGCTTTTCAGAATTAGCTTCAATGTTTCCAAAGGCCGGGGGAGTTTATGAGTTTGCTAAGCAGGCTTATGGCAGATTTTTTTCTTTTATTGTCGGATGGGCAACTTCCATTGCCGGCAGTGTAACGATTGCTATGCTACTTCTAGGTTCTTTACAATATTTATTGCCAAATAATCCTCAATATTATATCCCCGTCGCTTTTCTCTTAATCATTGTTTTTAATCTTGTAGCCTATCGAGGATTGAAAACATCCACGTTTATGCTCGTAACATTCGCTATCTTTACCTTAGTAACGGTGATTGGATTAATCTTCCCGGGATTATTAAATTTAAATCCTCAGAATTTTCAACCTTTCTTTGTCTTCCCCTCATTTACAATTATCCTAACAATATTCTTTATTGCAGAAACTTTTTTTGGCTGGGAAAGTGCTGTATTTCTTTCTGCAGAAACTAAAAACCCAACTAAAGTAATGCCAAAAGCGTTAATTTATGGGACTATAATCATCGCAGTACTTGCTTTTGCTCTTGCTTTAAGTGCAATGGGAATTATACCCTGGCAAGAATATGCACAATCTAATGCTCCATTAAGAGATTTAAGTAATGCTTTGTTTGGTAACACTGGGGGCATTGTTTTTACTGCTCTAATCTTTATCTCGATTATTGGGGCGGTAGCCTGTTGGGTAGTTAGTGCTCCTCGGTTATTAATGTCTATCGCAGAAGATAAATTATTCTTTGTACAATTTTCCAAGATTCATCCTAAGTACAAAAGTCCTTATGTTTCTATTGGGTTTCAAAGTATTTTATTGATGATCTTGGTCTGGATCGGATCTGGATCGTACGAGACTTTATTACACATACTTTTACCATTGATAATATTTGTTTACTCTGCCGTATTATTAAGTTTAGTAGTTTTACGGTTTAAAAAACCACAAATTCTACGCCCGTACAAAGTTATTTTCGGTAAGGTTGGTCCTTTAATTACAATTTTGTTTATGGGATTCTTATTAGTTATGTTTCTGCTGGAAACAAAAAGTTCTTTATCACTTCTAAAAGTGTCCTTATCATTAGTGTTGTTTGGTGTTCCGGCATATTTCTTTATTGAGATATTTTACGAGGCAAATTATATCACTTTACGTAGAGATATCTTTGCTAAGTTGAGAAAACATTGGCACAAAATGCCACATCATCGTTCAATATACTCTACCTTGATCAAACATTCAGGGTTAATAAGAAATAATGCAATTATTCTTGATCACAATTCTCCAGTTGGAATCATTGGTCATTACTTATTGAAAAGAAAAATACCCTTTTCTAAATTGTTAGTAGTTAATTCTTCTAATGAAGAAATTTCTTTAATTAAAAAACGTACTCGTTCAAAGAGAGTTTTCTTACACAAAAGTAAGCCAGGCCAATTCGCTAATAACCTATCTCAAGTAGATGTGTTGTATTCTTACAATGTTCTGGGATATGTAAAGATGATGGATAATTATGTTAGAGATATTTGTTCAAAACTTAAAACCGGTGGTACCCTTTCTTTGGTGGTATATAACCACTGGTTTAATGTTATGCCAAATACTCCAGAATTAGAGAAGATTGATAAAATAAAAAAGATGTTTTTAGATAATAAGGTTGATGTTAAATCATATCATCATAAATCCTTCTGGAAGGAAGAATTTTATTTTTATGGAACAAAAAAGTAATCTCTAATCCTGACCATGCCTTTTCTTGCCTTTTTCTTTCTAAAAGTTTTTAAACCCCAGCGCATATACTATATATAATATGAGCAGTATTAATGTAGAAATCGCTAACTTATTAAACAAACATGTCTCTATTCAGAAAAATCTTAAAAGAGATCTCATAAATACAAGAGCGTTAGCTAAATTTCTTGCCGAAACGTATACTTTAAATTATCCATTAGATGCAATTATTAGTGCAATCCGTCGTTATGATGGTGGTTTCTTCTCTGATGAGAATTATGCAGAGACTAGAAAAATTCTCTCCCATATGCTGATAACAACAAAAGATAATGTTGCTATGATAGTGATGAATGATGAAAACTTTAACAAAGTTTGTGATGATTATCTCAATGCTCAAGTTTTAAAGGCTAATCTAAGATTGGTGAAGTCTAAAGAAGAACTAACTATCTTTATTAATCAAAAAGAGTTAGAAAAGAAAACTGCTTTATTTAATAAAAACGATATTCTTTCTTTCCAGAAGAATCTTTCTGAAATTAGGTTACAGTTTAGTCAGGATATTATTCAGTTAAAAGGGTTGATGGCTAGAATTACTGCTGAGATAACTACCAGGAACATAAATATTGTTTATATTATTCCCAGTAGGTTAGAATTATTAATTTACGTTAAGGAAGAAGACTTAATAGCTGCTATTGAAGCATTAAGAAAAATAAAATAAATTTATTGTTGTTCTTCAAGCAGATATACCTTACCAAATCTTTCTGCAAGCATCTGTCCAACGGTATAAGAGATAATCTGCCTATTATCTAGAACACGTTCTACCTCTTTAGCTCTAGAAGATGTTCTTTCTAGTGCTCTATTAGCCGTTCTTTCTAGATCTGACCATTGCATTCTATTACCATCAAGCATAAAGTTTACTACGTCATCTGGTGAAGAAGGCCGGGAATGCCAAGGTATAGCATTATTATTATAACCACTTAAATGAGTCATAACCCTTGCATATACTCCAATGGCTTGTTTAGTGGGATTATCATACTGACTAATTTTAATATCCCCCAAGTCATATCTTAAACCAATTGAATCTTTACCTACATATAATGGTGCTATTACCGTTCCATCTTCAGTAAGCTTTACACCAAAAGGTACAACATTACTCTTTCTACTTTCATAATCATCTAACTCCACAACCCTTGCTTGCAACATTCTTTTTTAACACCTCCAATATGTTAATTATAAAACATATATCTCGCTGAGGAGTATTAAATCTAATGACTCATCTGTCCTAGAATATAATTAATTGACACATATCTACCAACTACGACACAAAATGTTTTAGATAATCATAAAAATCTATTTGAAAGAAATGATTTGAAAACCAAATTTCTTAACGTCTTCTTCTGACCAGAATTTTACATCTTTAGTCTTGAGAACGTAAGTAACTTGTTTTTCAATGACCCTTCCAGTATATTCTTTCGTTTCAGGGTTCCATTCTTTTAAAATTAAAATATCTTCTGGATTACACTCAAAATCAGCTAGACGCAATTCAAAGGTTTTGTCTCCATCTAGAATCTTCTGAAAGTACTTTGGCCAAATTTTCTTTTCTATCCTTGCCATAAGATTAATTACCGATTAAAGTTTATAAATATTACTTCTTAACTGGCTCTGTAGAAAGTTTCGTCAAATGACCAGCGAGTACAAGACAATTCGCCAGACAACTATGCCTTGCCAATCAACTTTAACTTTGGTTTGCATCGATAAAACCGTTTAGGCAAGGTACGAGCGAGAGACTTTCTACTAGGCCTTCTTAACGATAATTTAATAAAACAGCCCATCGGTAAGATATTATGTTAGATGAAGTGCATAAATTAGCTTTGGAAACTATTGAAAAGAATAAGCAAGCCATAATCTTTGTTCCTTCACGTTCTAGTGCTGAAAAAACAGCTGAAGATTTGTCTAAATTAACTAACATGCAATTGACTGAACTGAGTAATACAGTTCTTAAAGCTGGGTCTACACCTACAAAACAATGTCGTCGACTTTCTCACTGTATAAATAAAGGAATTGCTTTTCATCACGCCGGTTTATTACAAAAACAAAAAGATCTCATTGAGAATGAGTTTCGTACTGGGAAAATAAAGGTTGTTTGTGCTACACCTACCTTGGCTGCAGGTTTGTCGCTTCCGGCTTTTCGTGTAATCATTAAGTCATTAAAGCGTTATTCTGGCAGGTGGGGAATGGATTGGATTCCTGTTTTGGAGTATATGCAGATGGCTGGAAGGGCTGGAAGGCCTGAATATGAACAGTTTGGTGAAGCCATAACTATTGCTAAGAATGATGCTGAAAAAGAAGAAATCCACGAGCGTTATGTCTTAGGGGAACCAGAAGAGATCTATTCTAAATTAGCAGTTGAACCTGTCCTAAGAACTTACCTTTTATCATTAATCTCTTCAGGAATAATTAAAGATGAAAAATCGATGAAAGATTTCTTCGCTAAAACATTTTGGGCTTATCAATTCAAAGACTTTCAGAAACTGGAATCAATCATGGATAAGATGCTAAATCTTTTAGAAGAATGGGGTTTTGTAACAATCTCTGGAAAAACAGTTATTAATAACGATTTTGTTATTGCTACAGAACTAACTTCTGAGAAGAAAGAATCACGGACATTAAGACCAACTTTGATTGGCAAAAGAGTCTCAGAACTGTATTTAGACCCGCTAACAGCCAGACATTTGTTAGATTGTCTAAGCAACCACACAAATGAAAAGAATACCTTTTCGCTCTTGCAAATGATCTCAAACACTTTAGAAATGCGTCCTTTGTTAAGAATTAAAGTTAGAGAAACAGATAAAATACAGGAAGAATTGATTAAGAATTATGAACTTTTATTGATGAAAGAACCAAGTGCTTTTGATCCAGATTATGATGATTTCTTAAGCTCAATAAAAACAACAATGTTTTTTGATGCCTGGATAAATGAAAAGGATGAAGATTATCTGTTAGAAACGTACGATGTCCGTCCTGGTGAGATTAGAGTAAAGATAGAATTAGCTAATTGGTTGTTATATTCTTGTGAAGAGCTATGTAAAGCAGGAGAATTAAACAGGGAGTTAATTAAGGAATTATCTAAGCTTAAGATCAGAATCAACAATGGCGCTAAAGAGGATATCTTGCCTTTACTAAAGTTAAAGAATATTGGTCGAGTTAGAGCTAGAAAATTGGTAACTAACGGATTAAGCAATCTCGGCGAGTTGAAGAAAGTTGATTTAACAACCCTCTCTCAAATTATCGGAAAAGCTGTTGCAGAAGATGTTAAGAATCAATTGGGAGAAGAGATTAAAGAGATTCCTAAGGGAACTAGAAAAGGACAGCTGAGTATTAAAAAATTCTGAGTTTATTATTAATATTATTGCTATTGTTATTACTATTGCTATTACTGTTACTATTGTTATTGCTATCAGATTCCTTTATCTTGACACATAGCAACCTTTTTAAACCCCTAAGGTATTAAAATGGCTATGATTACGTATTATAAACGGACAGTTCTCGGTAAATCTTTAGGAAAATTAGATGGTTTTGAAGTTGGTAGTTGGATTAATGTTGTTAATCCCAATAAAGAGGAACTTAAAGAAATAAAAGAGAAATATGCTCTTGATGAAGAACTATTAGAAGAAGGATTAGATGAGAATGAACTTCCCAGGATAGATTTTTATGAAAATAAAACGTACATTTTCTTTAAAGCGATAGCTACAAATAACACTTTAGCAACATTCTTAGTAATTATTGGTGACAAATTTATTGTTACATTAAGTAAGGAGGAATTACCATTTATCAAACCAATCTTAGATGGTAAAATAAAATTAGTAACAACACAAAAAGTAAAGATGCTAATCACTTTGCTTTATGAAAACAACGAGCAGATGGAGAAGGAAGTAGCAAAGATTGTTAAGACTGTTCAGAAAAAGAAGAATACTACCAAGAAATTAATGGAATCTGACATGGAACAATTATTGATCTATGAAGATGAATTAAACAATTTGGTTTCTGCATATTATTATACTTCCTTACTTTATTCTAAGATGATTAAACGTATTAAACTTTTTGACGAGGATAAAGAAGAGCTAGAGGATTTGATTATTGAATCAAATCAGGGGTTAAACTTATGTCGTACCTCTATGAAAACAATCGCTCACATCAGAAATTATTACTCCATTATTTTATCCAATCGTTTAAACAGAACCATTAAAATATTGACTATCTTTACAATTTTAATCGCAATTCCAGCAGCCGTATCTAGCATTTATGGGATGAACGTTCCTTTACCTCTACAAAATCACTCCTGGACATTTCTTTATGTAGTTGGGTTAATGATTGCGATAATTAGTTTTTTCGTTTATTATTTTAAGAAAAAAGAAGTATTTTAGGCAGTTCAAAATGAAAAAGAGGATAGTTGTAAACGATTTGATGCAGAAAGGCTATTCTTATTATAGGGTAGAACCTATTGGGAAAAACTTTTCTTCAGAGTTTAAACCTGAACTTACACCTAAAGAGATGTTAAAATTGGGGGTTTTTGGTGGTAAATACATGACTGATTGTCAAAAAGAGTTTCCAAAATCCTGGTTTGATAATGCTAAATTATGTCATAGCAGGCATGATCCAAAATTAAATTATTTTAAAGTCAATGCCTCACAACCACTTAAAGATTGGAAAGATAAGGGCTGGATACATAAAGATGATCCTCGTGGTTGGTTTCAGTGGTATTGTCGCTATTATTCTGGAAGAAGACATCCTGATGACAACAGACAGATCAAAAGATGGAAAGCAATCTCTCGCCATATCGGAGCATTAAAGAAAAATTGTAATACTGGAGATATGGTCTGTAGACCGCGGCAAAGACAAGCTTTATTACATTGGGCTATAGATAGTAGGAAAATCTAAAATGTTAAAAATAGGACATCGCGGAGCTGCAGGGTATGAACCAGAGAATACTTTACGTTCTTTTAAAAAAGCTTTAGATTTAAAAGTAGAGATGATTGAACTAGACGTTCATCTAAGCAAAGATCAGAAATTGGTTGTTATACATGATAATTCTGCTAAAAGAACTACTAACGGAAAAGGATGGATCAAAAATTTAACATTTGAAGAGCTGAGAAAATTTGATGCTGGTAAGGAAGAAAAGATTCCTTTGTTAGAAGAAGTTTTAGATTTAGTTAACAAGAAAGTTATGATTAATATTGAATTGAAAGGCGATAATACTGCAAAGCCAGTAGCGAATCTAATTAAAAAATACGAGAAGAAAGGTTGGAGTAAAAATAATTTTCAAGTGTCCTCATTTAAATTTAATGAGTTAGAAGATTTTTTTAAATTAAATAAAAAAGTTAATATTGGGGTGTTGTTTGAGCATTTTCCTAATCGTTATCTAAAGAAAGCAAAAACAATTAACGCTTATTCTATTAATCCGCCAGTTAAGTTTGCAACATCTGAATTTGTTAAAAAAGCCCATACATTAGGGTTAAAGGTCTTAGTGTGGACAGTCAATGAAAAAAGTCAAATTGAACAGCTAAAAAAATTAGGTGTTGATGGAATCTTTAGTAATTTCCCGGATAGGATTTAGGATTTTATTGTTAGCAGTGTGTAAAATTTGAGAAAAGGAGAGCGCAACGTGATTTCCTAGACAGAAGCTAAGTTTAATTATTGTATCTCTCAGAATCATCGTTAATAGCGAAATCAACTGCAGATTCCGCTAAGATTTGAAGTGTATCATAAACTTTAATCTTCAGATCTTTTTGACTTATTGCTAAAGGAATTTCTGTGCATCCTAACACGATGGCATTAGCTGATTGTTGTTCCATCTTTTTAATTATTGAGAGTATATTTTTTTTTGTTTTACTTTCTACTTTTCCGCCCATTACTTCTAAGATTAATTGTGTAATGATTTTGTTTTCTTGTTCTTTTGGAAAGATACAACTAATGCTATTATTATTCAATAAATCTTGATATAATTGAAGTTTTAGCGTAGTCTCTGATC
>PFNQ01000007.1:29080-29329 GCA_002792115.1 Candidatus Woesearchaeota archaeon CG_4_10_14_0_2_um_filter_33_13
AATATCATCTTCTTTAATTTTTTTAACAGTTTCTTCCATTATGCTGATTATAGGAATTTTAGATTTCTTTCTTAGTTCATTAATGAATATATGGACGGTATTGCAGGGAATTACAATAAAATCACTGCCTGAATTTATTAAAGTATCAACTCCATGAATCAGTTGTTGCAATACTAATTTTTTATCTACTATTCCAGATTCATTAACAATCCTAAAGAGAAGATATGCTAAAGGAGAAATAACAAAGAA
>PFNQ01000025.1 GCA_002792115.1 Candidatus Woesearchaeota archaeon CG_4_10_14_0_2_um_filter_33_13
TTCCTGCTCCAATAATAGTACCGACTAAAGTAGTAACAGCAATGGATTGCTTATGTTTAGCAAAGAACGGATAATATTCTTTTTCTACCCCTTTTTTCTTAAACATCTACTCCAAAAGAGAGGTTTTAGTTTATATAGCTGTCGATTAAGTTAAATTTAAAAAAATAAAATCAAAAATAAAAGATGGGGCTGCTGGGACTTTCAGACAAACACCCTTTAAAAAAAAGATTGTTTGCATTTGAACCCAGATCTAAGGCTTACTTCGGGAAAGTTTTATCATCGCAATTAAGCTCAACCCTCCAGCACTGGAGGCCCCTATTCTGCCAGGTTATACTACAGCCCCATCTAATCTCTTGAACAAGCAAATTATTTATTAAGCTTTTGTTCTTTTCTCTTAAAATGATTAAATTAGATGGGTCTTATTTAGAAGGCGGCGGTGCTTTAATTAGAGTTGCCTTAGCACTTTCTACCTTAACTGGAAAACCATTTGAAGTTGAGAAAATCCGCTCTGGTCGCCCGCAAGCAGGATTAAAGGCCCAGCATCTTTCCGCAATTAAAGCATTAAAAGAGATTTGTGGAGCAAAAACGTCTGACATTGAATTAGGTACAGAACGTTTTTGGTATCATCCAGGAAAGATTAAAAGAGGGGTTTATGAAGTGGACATAGGTACGGCTGGAAGTATTAGCCTATTCTTACAAGCAATTATTTTTCCTTGTTTATTTGCCCCAGGAAAAGTCACTA
This sequence comes from Candidatus Woesearchaeota archaeon CG_4_10_14_0_2_um_filter_33_13, assembly GCA_002792115.1. Taxonomy (GTDB): domain Archaea; phylum Nanobdellota; class Nanobdellia; order Woesearchaeales; family GW2011-AR9. Next base: position 743 of record PFNQ01000025.1, read on the forward strand.
TCAAAGTTAAAGGTGGAACTTGTGGTAAATGGCAAGCTTCCGTTGATTACTTACAAAATGTTTTGCTTCCACACCTTAGAAAATTTGTAGAAAAAATAGAGTTGAAAATTATTAAAAGGGGTTATTTCCCAAAAGGACAAGGAGAAATTATTTTAGAAATCAACCCTCGTTTTAAGATATCAGGGTATGAAAGTTTCTCTCAATTTAGTGAAGATTTAATATTCAAAACAGCAAAAACAACACTAGTTGAGCAAGGAAAGTTAGAACAGATAAGAGGAAATGTTAATGCTTCATTAGATTTACAAGACAAAGAAGTTGCTGAAAGAATTAAAAAATCTGCTGAAAATTGTTTACGGAACTATTCAGTTCCAATTAATATTCGTACAGAATATCAAAACACTTTCTCAACAGGAGGAGAGATTGTTCTCTGGGCGTTGTTTAGTAAAGACGGCAAAATGAATTTTGACAATCCGGTAATTTTGGGATCAGATGCTTTAATAGAAAAAGGAAAATCATCTGAAGAGATTGGCAGGGAAGCTGCTGAAAGATTAAAAAAAGAAATAGATTCTAAAACTGCTGTTGACAAAAATTTGGCTGACCAATTAATTTTATTTGTAGCCTTGTTGCCAGGATCAGAACTGAATGTAATGGAAATAACTAAACACACTCAAACCAACATTTATGTCACGGAAAAATTTCTTGAAGTGGGATTTAAAATAAAAGGAAATATTATTTCAGTTTTAGAAAAAGAATAGTTTTTGCAGTTACGATTTATTTAAATATCATTTTTTAATTTGACCTTATTTATCAAAAGGTTGGAGGAATCTTTATGCAAAGAGCAATAACATTTGATAGTGGAGAAAAATCATTACATTTAGGGATAACTAACGCACATCCCTATGTTATCAGTGGTGGAAGTCCTGGACGAATAAGGAGGATTGCAAAATACCTCACAAATTCAGAAATAATTGAAAGTGATAGGGGCCTAGTAACGGTACACGGACTTTACCAAGGAGTACCAATAACTGCTTTTTCAACAGGAATGGGTCCAGCAAGTGTTTCTATTACTCTTCCAGAAGTCATAGAAGCTTGCGATACTAGAGACATGTATATAATTAGATTAGGGACTGCTGGTGCATTAAAAAGAGATTTAAATGTTGGAGATTTTATCGTTACTACTTTTGTTGATCGACAGGAAAGTACTTCCGTAAAGATTAGTTCGGCCTATCGGTTATTCGCTGACAGGATTTTAATGGACGAATTAGAGACAAAAGGGTTACAATATAAATCCCCTACTCAAAAAGTGCATGTTGGTCCAACTAGAGTTGTAGATGAAATTTATATTAACGCTTTGGACATTACAGAAACCCCCCCCGGTGGACCCCTTGCTGTTTCTATGGAATTTAGCGTGTATTGTGCATTAAGAAATTTTTACAACACCCATTCTGGACAGGAAGTTAGTTTTAAAGGTGGGAAAACAGTTCAAATGCCACAAAAGGATATTAAAGTGGGCAACCTGTTAGTTATTAGTGACAATCCTTTAGCGGAAGGAACACAAGTGGATATGACTCAATTTCATTCAAAAATATCTGAGATTGAACGAACTCAAATTCTTATTGGTTTGGAAGCTTTAGTAGAAATGAGTAAGCAACATTAGAAAAAGGTTTATAAAAGGAGCCCGTCTTGGAATGTTAAAATGGAAGAAAAACAATGCAGTTCATGTAAAATTAAAGTTGCTAACGACAAAGGTGCTGTCAGCTTTAAGTGCCCTTCTTGTGGGAAGTATGAAATAGTCAGATGTACTGGCTGTAGAAGCAAAGCTACTAAATACACTTGTCCTGGCTGCGAATTTGTTGGACCTAATTAATTAGAGGAATATTTAAAAAATGGCAAAAGCAATTATCACATTTAAATTGATGCCCGAATCAGTGGAAGTAGATTTGGAACCCATCAAAGAAAAGGCTTTAGAAATAGCTAAAGGGGCTGGCGCTATTGGCCAGATGCAATCAAGAATTGAACCGATTGCGTTCGGACTGAAAGCAATTATGGTACTAGCTATGTATGAAATAACCGATGCTGATTTTGAAAAGATAGCTGCTAAGATGGAAGAACTTGAAGGAGTTCAATCAGCAGAAGTAGCTAAAATGGACTTAGCACTAGGATGAATTTAACATCTTTTTAATTTTCTTCTTTTTCCGGTTTCTAAAAAATTGGATATCCCTTTTTTTATTATGCCGATTTTTTTATTCCTTCTTTTTGCTCAACATAGAAACAATTTCTTTAATCTCTTTTTCTGTTTTAAATCCCGTTGGTGAAAAATGCGTTGATACTGCCCCTAAATTTGCAAGAACTTCTTTCTTTTGCGGATCTTGCTTAAACTTCTTTGCCAAAACATGTAAATCATAAAATCCCACTAAATCTCGAGTAGATTCTTCTTTTAATATATCTAAAAACTTTTGCTCTTCAATAAACTTATTTTCTTTGGCCATTTTTGCAATTAATTTAGCATTAAATAATTTTCCGATCCATAATGGTCCGGCATATTCAAATTCAGCCCCACATGCACATTTAGACTCATTAAAGCATGACGTTTTAAAGTTTAAGCACTTATTGCAAAATAAAAAATATTGATGTTCTCTAAGCAATTGATCACATTTTTCCTTGCCTTTAATACACTTAAAATAAATTCTAAAATAATGTTCCTTGTGATAAGATAAAATAGGAACAAGGGCTTTGTCAAATTGTACCCCTTGTAATTGCACCTTTCGGATTAAAATTCTTAAACCAATCTCATGCATCAAATAATTCCGCATTGATTTAGCCCAATATTTTCTTTGTGTAACCCGGGGATACGTCCCAGTTAAAGCTGCAGTATCCGTCGCAGTTATTGCTAATATCCCTTCACGAGAAATTTTAGCTATTGCAGCAGAAAGAAATGGATTAGGAGAACCAAAAGGATCAACTTCAATATAATCAAAACCTTGACTATTAAAAAGAAAGATGGTGGCGTCCTGATTAAAAATCTTAACCATTTTATCAGACAGTTTGTTCAATCTTAAATTATCTAAAAAAGTATTTTCAAAATTTGGTTTAAGGTCATTAACACAAACTTCTTCAATCTTTCCTTTCTTTAACTCTTTCAAGAATCTTAAACTACGAATACCAGAACCGGCTAAGATGTCAGCTACTCTCATTTTCTTATTGGCTACACAATTTAATAACAAGATAGAAATGTTTCTATTTGAATCCATAATTGGATTATAGAATACCTCCATCTTACGATTAACATCTCCATCTGAAATTGTTCCTTCAATCTTTACTGATCCTTCTACAATTAAACTCATTTTGTTATCTCGCCAAGTATGTTTTTCTTTTTTTTTCTTCAAACTTTTCAATAGCATATCTTAACATTGTCCGTGGCATGTTCTTATAATGCTTTTGTAAAAATCTTTCTTCAACAGATAAATCCTTCTTACCAACTTCCCTTAACATCCAACCAACTGCTTTATGAATCAAGTCGTGTTTATCGTCCAAAAGCAATTCAGCTATTTTTAATGCATCACTAAATTGTTTTTCACGAATAAACATGAATGTTGCCAAAACTGAAATTCTTCTTTCCCAAATATTATTTGACTTTGCCAACCAAAACAGAATTTTTCTTTCCTCTTCAGAACCATATTGCAACAGATAATTACCCATGATTTGAGGAGTAGTAACATCAACTAGGTCCCAATTGTTGATCTGTTTTGTATTTTCAAGATAAAAACGATAGATCTCTTTTTTTTCAGCAGGAGAAGATTTTTGAAACTTATACATTAAAAATAGTAAAGCAGTTAGTCTCTGTTCATGGTAAGAACCCTGTAACAATTCTTTTACTTCTGGCAAGGTAATCTGCTGGAAGTATTTTTTAGCAATAATCCTTTGCCGAGGCACAGTTATACCTAAAAATTTATCGCCTTCCCCATACTGTCCCTTTCCAGTTTTAAAGAATCTGGCTAAGATAACTGATTTTTCCGAATCGGCTAATTTTTCTAAATCAGAGTTTATTTGTTGGACTATTTCCATGATTAACTAAACATAGGTAAAAGGTATAAATAACTTTTGTTCTTGTTAATGAGAAGGTTAAATTTAAAAAGTATCTACTATCTAAGGTTAAGATGGCTACCAGAAAAGTTCTTCTTACAGTAGTAGGACATGTTGATCATGGTAAAACCTCCTTATTAGATAAAATTAGAAGAACTGCTGTTACTGCTGGAGAAGCCGGAGCAATTACCCAAGCAATAGGGGTTTCTATCATTCCAATTGACACAATTAAAAAAGTGTGCGGCAAATTATTAGATGTATTTAAGGGCAATATTACCATGCCCGGATTATTAGCAATTGATACCCCGGGACACGCTGCCTTTACTTCTTTAAGAAAAAGAGGCGGTTCATTAGCAGACATAGCAATACTCGTTGTTGACATTAATGAAGGATTTAAACCGCAAACAATTGAATCTATAGAAATCTTAAAAGCAAATAAGGTTCCGTTTGTTGTAGCTGCTAACAAAATTGATTTAATTTCCGGCTGGAAAAATGATCCAAACAAGCTTTTGATGCAAAATATTTCTGGGTTAGATTATCAATTACAAGGAGATTTTGAAAAAAAGATGTATGAACTAGTAGGCAAATTCTCAGAAATGGGTTTGCAATCAGAAAGATTTGATAGGGTTGAAGATTATACAAAACAAATTGCCATTATCCCACTTTCTGCCCATACTGGCCAAGGCATCCCCGAATTATTGATGGTCATAACAGGTTTAGCACAAAAATTCTTAGAAAAGAAATTACAAATTGAAGAAACTGGAAATGCTCGAGGAACAGTCCTTGAAGTTAAGGAAGAAAAAGGTTTAGGAACAACGTTAGATACAATTATTTACAACGGAAAACTAAAAGTTAATGACACCCTGATAATTGGAAACATCGGTGAACCAATTGTTGTAAAGGTAAGGGCATTACTTGAACCAGCAGAATTAGCTGAGATGAGAGAAAAGAAAAGCAAATTCAAAAATGTTAAAGAAGTCATCGCCGCTACGGGCGTTAAAATATCTGCACCAGGATTAGAAGGCACCATTTCTGGAATGCCAGTAAGAAGTTGTTCTGGGCTGGCTGAAGAGATAGAAAAACTTAAACAAGAAGTTCAAGAAGAAGTTGGACAGATTGTTATGGAATGTGATGAATGTATTGGTGTAATTATTAAAGCTGATACTATCGGTGGTTTAGAAGCTCTAAGAAACTTGTTGAATGAAAAAAAAATCCCTATTTCTTCGGCTTCATTAGGAGATATAAGTAAAAAGGATTTATCTAAATTAGAGTCGATTAAAGACAAAGATGAGTTTTCTGGAGTACTTCTTGGCTTTAATATTAAAGTTCCAGATGATATTGTTGAATTAGCTAAAATAAAAAATCTAACTATCATTACAAATAATGTTATTTATCGTACAATTGAGGAATACGAAAATTATACTAATAAACTAAAACGAGAAATTGAGATGCGAGAATTAGCATCTTTAGTGAGGCCATGCAAGTTTGCAGTATTAAAGGGGTATACATTTAGACAAAGTAATCCTGCGATTGTAGGTGTAGAGATTGAAATTGGTCGAATAAAAACGGGAGATCCAATTATGAATAATGAAGGAAAAAGGATAACCTCCGTTAAGAGTTTACAAGAAGGTAAGGAAAACGTTAACTTAGCTCAACAAGGTAAACAATTAGCCATGTCCATGGACGGCGTTACTGTTGGCAGACAAATTGAAGAAGGAGATTTTCTTTATGCAGATATTCCTGAAGATGATTTTAAGAAACTGAAAGAACTGAAACAACACCTTTCTAAAATGGAAATAGACGTTCTTAAAGAATTAGCGGAAATTAAAAGAAAAAATAACCCCGTTTGGGGTGTAGGATAAGTAAAACTAACTTTTTAGAGAAATCATAAAAACTCGGGAAAGTATCCGACCCCACCCTAAAGGAGGAGATATGACTGGACACCTTCTTAACCCCAAGTTTTTAGGATAAAAAAAATTTCGTCCTGAAGAACAGGATACATTAAATACAACAGGGATAGTATTTCAGTACTGAAAATCAATAGTTTTTGATTTTCACGTATTAAACCCCATTTAAAAATTCCTGACGAAATTTTTAAGTATAAAGATAATTCTAACCAAATAACAGAAAGTAATAAAAAGAAGTAACGCTTTTTAAATTACTTATCCATATGGAGCATATAATTGAAACGATCTTGGAAGCGCGTGAAGAACTTAAGCGCCTAGAACACATTATTTACGTCAGCTTGAAGTATACCAGAACTGTTGATGTAATTGTTAATGCTTTACATAGATTGATTGATGTTTATGACTTGATTATTGAAGCACTTTTAGAAAAAGCAAAACTTGAAAATATGGTTACTTCTTTACCAAAAAGTCCAGCCCTAAGAGCTAGACATTTGGGAGAACTTTTTCCAGAAGATGCAGAATTACAAAAACATCTGGGTTTTTACTCATTCTTAAAAAGTGTTCTTAATTTACCTCATGAAAAACGTAAAGAATATCGACGCCACGTTGCTTTAGTTGCAGAATTAGATTGTTGTACTGCTGAGCTTAACATTGACAATTTAACTAATTGTGAAAGATTTGTGCATAAATTTTATCATTATGCTTTTGAAAAAATTAGTCCAAAGGCTAAAGAAGATTAATCGTTATAATATCTGTTGTTATAATATCTAAATTCTATCAACTGATGTAGAGAAAATATTATATACTAACTATCCTTTTATTCAAACTACGCTTAAAGAGAGGTTTTAAGATGACCAAATTTGTTGCATTAGTGTCTGGAAAAGGTGGAGTTGGTAAGACTACTGCCACATTAAACTTAGGTTACGCATTAAGTGATTTAGGTAAAAAAGTTATCTTACTAGACGCAAATCTAGTAACTCCAAACTTAGGTTTACATTTGGGTCTGATTAATCCTAAAGGTACCTTAAACCAGTTCTTACATAAAGAAAAGAATCTACAAGAAATAACTTATTTACACGAAAGTGGGGTTTCTATAATTCCTTCTTCACCATCATATATTGAATACCAAAAAACAAACTCTCAAAAATTATCGGAAGTGTTTGAACACTTAGATGAAATGGCAGAAATTGTGTTAGTAGATTCTCCCAGTGGGCTAGGATATGAAGTTAGCCAGGTGTTGAAACACACAGATGAAGCTTTGATTGTAGCAAACCCCACGCTTAGCTCAGTAATGGACGCATTAAAAACAATTCAATTGGCTAAGGCTCACAATAATGCCATTACTGGTGTATTACTTAACATGACTCATCGTGGTAAAAATGAACTTAAACCAGAAGAAGTTAAAGAGATTTTAGGTGTTCCTATCCTTACTAACATCAGACAAGATAGAAAAATCAGAAAATCATTACATAAGCAAGCCCCGTTAGGTTATCTCTTCCCACGTTCAAGGTCAGCTAAAGAATTTAAAGAGTTAGCTGAATTTGTAAGTTTACACAAATAAGATGAAAGAACAAAACAAATTAAGATTGAAAGAAAAAGGTTGGACTGAAGAGGACATTAAAAAGGCAGAAAGTATTTTAGAGAAACAAGAGGAGTATGATAAACATTTTTCAAAAATTGTTTTTTGGAGTGCTCTGATTGTGACTATATTTGGAAATTTAATTGTTTCACTTGTGTTAATACCATTTTTGATTGTTCTGTATGATTGGGTTTTGTATACGGTAATAATTCTTTTGGCTGGAACAATTGGATTTTTGTATCGCTTGTTAATTATGGATATAGGTCATTTGGATAAAAAAAATCACTTCTTTGCCTCAATCTTAATTCCGATTATTGCTATAGCCAATATGGTTGGGATGGTCTTGATTTCTAATAAATTTATAACTGATTTAAAACTACAAAATACCCAACATAACCCTTGGATTGCAGCAGTGGTTTTCGCGATTGCTATGATCTTACCATATTTGTTTGGACAAATGCGATTATTACTTAAAGAAAAAAAAGCTAAAGTTCTTCACCTTAATTCTTAACTACCAAACCCGATTAAAATTACGCCCATAATTATTCCGATTACTCCTACTAATTTCCATTTATTTAGCTTTTCTCCAAGAAACTTAACAGAAAGTAAAGTAGTCCAGATATAAGTTGTTGAAACTAACGGATAAAGAAAGCTTAATTCCCCCCTTTTTAAAGCAAAAACATAAAAGATTGTAGCCACCATATATAATGATGCTCCAAACCAAAATGTCCTACTTCTGACTAATTTAAACAAAGTACGCCCCTCAATACTTTTCTTCATCAATAGACTTCCAAAAGCACCAATAAAAGCTCCAACTAAAACTAAAAAGATAGCTAATGAATCAACCATCACAAATCACCCTTTTCTTTCTAGTATTACCATAACCTAGAAGGCTAACTGAAAACAAAATAAGTATTACTCCGCTCCATTTTAGCAAATTCATCGAATCGCTAGGAAAGATCCAGGGTGATAAAATACTAACCCAAACATAGCTCGTAGCAATAATAGGATACAAAACACTTAATTCACCATTTTTAAAAGCAAGCAATAAAAATATTGCTCCAACCCCATAAGAAACAAACCCCAATATAAATGGAACATTAAACAAAGTTATAACTCCGTAAGAAAGATTAATTTTATTAACACCATATTTCCATAACACCTGGCCTAAAGAAGTAAAGATGGTACAAATAATCATCAATAAGATGGCCTTTCGAGAAGTTTCTCCCATTTTATAATTTAATTAAATTTGGTGTAATTAATCTTTAAGTAAGATCTCAATTACAGCAGCATATGCTGGTCTAGCAATTAGTACACCAAAAGAGATACCAATAATTGTTGTAAACGCAAACCCTTTCAATAATCCTGCACCAGCAAACCATAATGGAATCATTCCTGACAGATTAGTAAAGTAAGCACCCATAACTATGAACATAGCATTTTTAATTTTACGTTTCCAATCTGAAATTGCTTCACCTTTAATAGTTTCATCTGTAATGATAATAAGATGATCTACCCCCGTACCAGCAACAATAATTATACCTGCAATCGCGGCAAGGTCTAAGTTCCATCCAACTAAAGATGCAAAGCCTAAAATTAAAACCATTTCTGAAATCATGGTTAAGACCATCGGTAAAACAATCTTAACTTTTCTGTATCTAATTAAAACTACACTAACTACAGCTAAAACTGCCAATATCCCAACTAAAATAACATTTTCCAAAAATTCCTTACCTAAAGATGGAGAAATTGTATCCATTTTAACAACATCTAACTTAACAGGTAAACTACCAGTAATAATAATTGTTTGCAATCTTTTCATATTTTGCAATGAATTTGTAATAGCATCTGCTTGAGTAGGACCGCTACCAGAACCAGAAATTTGAATATTGGTTGTAGCTCTTCCTTTCAGTTCTGCTCCGATACGCAAACTATCAACTTCTTTATCGTCTAAAAATAGGATTAAGTCGTCACTTAAATAACTTTCACCATTATCGCCAACAACTTTTAATTTGTCCGTGGCCTGTGCTTGTCTTTCTGCTGCATCTGAACTTAAAGTGATTGAAAAGAAAAAACTGCAGGCATAACCATCTGCAACTTTAGAACATCCTACCTGAGGATTTATTCCAGAACAGTCTGCACTTCTACAAACATAAGGAATATCATTTTTACCACCAAAAAAGATGGTTTCATTAGCAATTTTAGCTTCAAATTTACCTTGCTTAGCCAAAAGATCCTTGACTTCGTCTTCAGTCACACCAGCAATCTCAATTAAGATATAATCATCTCCTGCAAGATCTGCCGCAGATCTAACAATAATATCACTCAAACCATAAACATTAAGACGTTCTTTAAGATTAGCAATAGTTGTTTCTAAATCATCGCTGCTAATTTCTTCAGCTGGTTTTAACAAAACTCTTGTTCCTCCCTCCAAATCAAGACCTTTTCTCAAATTTGAGGTGGGAGATGCATAAACTTTCAAACCAAGGGCAGCAACACCATCATTTTCTGGAACAACCAATTTATATTGTGCTTTATTTGTTTTTACAATCACGGTTTGGTTTGCTTTTAATTTTCCAACTAGCTGATAATAATTGTCAATAGTTTTTACTTCTTCTCCATTGAGCAAAATAATCTTTTCTTTTGCTAAGGGAGTTAATTTTGCGGAGGGATTTTGAATTCCTGCTATTGCTGCTGAAGAATTACTAGCAACACTTCGAATAGTAACGCCATCATCCCAGAAATGCGGAACCACCCCACCATTAATTGACAAATATGCAAAGATTAGCAAAATAAGTAATGTAATAACTCTCCAATTTGTAAAAATAGATTTAAATTTGGAATTCATTTTTTCTTCCCTTTATATTCTAAGTACCATCTTAAAATGGCCACATTCTGAATCCAAGTCATGATTAAATCAACTAGTAACCCAATGAACAAAATTAACATTATTTGTTTTATTATTTCACTTTGAACAAATAACAATCCCACTAAAATTGCTGTTAAAGTAGTGGCACTCATAGTTAACCCGGTTTGGATTGCTCCATAAATTCTTTCCATTACTGTTCCATCTTTTCTTCTTAAAACTCTAGAACTAAGCAAAATATCAGTGTCTACTGAATATCCCACCAGCATCAAGAACGCAGCAATTCCTGCTGTACTTAATTTCATTCCAGTAAGATTAAAGATTGCTAAAGTAACAATTATGTCAGAAAATGCTGCTGCAATAACTGCTGCACTTGGAATAATAGATCTAAAATAAATTAAGACAACTATCCCCATCAAAATAAATGCCGCAATTAAAGCTGCGATAGTTTGAGTAAAAAAACTTTTACCTAAAGAAGAACCGACAATTTCAACGCTATATTCAGAATCTTCAAGATTAACTTTTGTGTTCACAACTTCTATTAAAGAATCAATTTCTGCTGAATCCTGGGCATCAGAATCTATCGCAATGCCGACAATTTTCCCTGCTGAATTTATTGTTCTAACATTAATATCCGCTTTATCAAACGTGCCCTTTAGAAAATTTTGTAATTCTTCAGCATCGATTGTACCATCCTCGATAGTTATTGTGGACCCACCTTTTAACGAAATTCCTTTATTAACAAAATCACCAGTAGTAGCAGTTTGTACACCTATTTGAATAATTGCCAAAATAACTAAGATTATGGGAAGTATAAGCAAAAGTTTGTACTTCTGTTCATAAAATTGTTTTAGTCTATTCTTCATAATTAAGTTGCTTAATTTTGGGCATTATATATAAAGATTATGATAACCGATGCTATCAATTCCGGATTGTTAATAACTAGTTCAAATTGGCAAAACCTTAATAAACTTATTTACTTTCTATCCAAACATGGCAAAAAAGAGCGAAAATAACGAAGAACAAATTGGTTTTCATAAAGGATCTTTAGCAACTTTAGTTAAGGAAAGAGAAGAAATGATGCGGATTTTGCAAATTGTAGAACAGTTAATGCAAATGCACATCAAGGAGTTAAAAGAATTAGGCGTAGATTTACAAAAACAGGCTCAAGAATCTACCGCAAAAAAACTAAAGGGGAATAAACCAATTGAAGATGTACTTAAAAGAAAATAATTCTTTAAAAGGAAACTTCTAAAAACAAAATTAAAAATATAAAATAAAAAAGTATTTTTATTTTATTTATCTTAGCAGTAAAGCTAAGAAAAATAAAACCACTGCAATCATTACTACAATTCCAGCTAATAACCAAACAGTGGATCTTACGTCATCCCAACCATTTTGTGCTGGTTCTTGTGCCTGATGATTAAGAGTAGAAAGGTCTAGAGATTGCACTTCTACTTCTGGTTCATTAGCAGCTGTTGCTGTATTAATAGTAGCAGCCCCAGTACCGTATGTTGAACTATAAGTATTAGTCACAGATTCTGCAGGACCATTAACCAAGTCACTGATTTTTTCTCTCAACTTAGCAATATCATTTTCCAGATCGTCTAGGTCATCTAAAAGATTGTTATCCTTATCATCTTCATCTTCTAAGTCATCAATTAAATCACTTACGTCCTTTTTAAGATCCTTTAAGTTATCATCTAAGTCATCGAGTTTATTCTCATACTTCTTGATATCACTTTCATCATCTTCTTTAATTGCCTGTTCGTACTTTTTCTTAAAGTAGTAATAATCATCTTCGTAATCGTCGTATTGCTCCTTGTAACCCTTATATTCCTCATAATCACTATCTACAGGAATAGTGTTATCAATAGGATCACAAACATCGCCAATACCATCAGTATCTTTATCTGCCTGATCAAGATTAGCATTATTAACACAATTATCTACATTATCTGCAATGGTATCTCCATCAGTATCAACAACCGGAGTTACAGGACAAACCGCAGAATCAAATTCAGCAACAAAAGTAACTTGTTCATCGGCTAACTGTTGAAACTTAAGAGAATAATCAGCAAAAGATTCAGCGGTTCTAGAATAGCCAATTAAAACCAATTGCTTAGCATAATTGCCCCAAACAGTTGATATTAAATTTAAAATCTTAGCCACAAAATTAGCATTATTATCCAGTTTAGTGATTTCTTCGGTATTGTTTGTACATTTAGCTGCAGTGTACTCTACCTTAAAGGTCTCTAAACTCTTTTGTAAATTCTCATAAGATTCTTTAGTGCTCTCTAACTTTTGAGCATAGTCAACTTGATCTGGGTCACAAGCATCTCCAAAACCATCATTGTCAATATCAACTTGATCAAAATTGTAAACATATCTACAATTATCATTTTTGTTGATTATAGTATCACTATCATCATCTAAGAAATTTTCTGGATTCTCGGCACCTGCGTATAATACAGTTATAGTAAAGGAATCAACAGAACAAACTTCCGGAGAGATACAGGCTTTTAAATCAATAGTGTGTTCGCCGACATTTTGATTTCCTGGTGTCCAACTGAACATATAAAAGTCTGTGTCCGCACCTGGAACTAAATCAAAACTTGCCCCAATTGGTAAACCGGCCGCATATATCTTAGCTGGGTTGTTTTTAGAATCCACAGCAGTTATCTTTAAATTAATCTCTTTTCCTGCAGAAGTTGTAACATCAGCCGCTCCAGAAATAATTGGAAAATCTTCTTCAGCTAACACTGCAGTAGGGAATAACAATCCAAATAGCAATAAAGCCATTAATAAAATGTTTAGTATTTTTCTCATTTTTCATGCACCATCGTGTTTTAATACTTCAGGGTGATGAATATTTATAAAAGTTTTGGTTATTTTTAACTACTAAGTGGTATCTACATTCACATCTCCAATAAAAATTACACTGAAATTACACTGAAATCAACTTAAGATAACTTCTCCACGGTGAATTTTAGGTAAAAAATTAAGAATCTTTCCATCTTTGTACTTAGCACAGCCAATTACTTCATCTTTATAACAAATTATAACTAACCGATTTTCTCCCCCTATTCCCTTTTCTAGATCTTGACCGGTAAAATATGCCTTAAGTTCTTCTTTGCTAAGTTCAACCAAATTTTCAACTTTCTGATTATTCTCCTTTGCTTCCCTCACCAATAACTGAGCACCTTCTTTGCTTAACCGAACCTGGGTGTTTTTATATTCAGCAAAGTATAATCCCATCCGATCTACTAAAAGATTTTGAAGATTTATTCTAGAAATATCTTTGTTAACAATGAAAACCCGTTCATTTTCATTAATGAGATAAGCATAATCTTTTTTTAACCCGTAACCAAATGAATTTACTAAAATCTCTTTTAGCTTCTTTACTTCACGTGAGTTTAAAAAGTTGTATTTCTTCATTAATCAAAAGAAATAAGTTAGTAAGTTAAAAAGGTATTTGATTTTTTCAATCAATTTTCTGTAACTTAATGATATTAACGGGACAGGCTTCAGCTGCCTCTTGGTTTCTGGCTCTAGAATCTTCACTATTGATTTGCCTTTCCCAATGGTCTTCAACTTTATGGGATTCTTTAAGATGGGCCATCCCTTCTTCATCCATTTCCCAGAAATCCGGACATATTGCTGCACACGCACCACAGCTGATGCAATCTTCTTTATAATGTAAAATATTATATTTTATCATTTCAATCACTCCCCCAAATATTGAAAGCTAATCACTTCAGATTAAAATTAAGTAGCAAAAAAGCCAGGGGTTTATATTTGTTTTTGTTTGTTCCGGTTTATTTTTACCCTTCCAAACGAGGTTAAAAACAAAAAGCTTATATAATAATTTTTGTTTATTTACTTTAATGAAGAAGAGAGTGAATAGGTCTGTAGTTATTTCTGTATTAGTTTTATGCTTGTTCTTATTAGTTTCATGCGGAGGCATTGTTCCAGCTGGAGAAAAACCACAAGATACTGCCGCATCGATTAAAGCTGTTCAAACAGGCACGCAAGGAATAACCCTAGATTTTGTTTCTAACTCCCCCCCGTCATTGATTTACGATCAAAATGAATTAGTTGCAATTGTAGAAATTCATAATAAAGGAAATCATGATCTTACTGCCCAAGAATGTTTTATCCAAGTAACCGGTTTTGACACAAATATCATCAAAGGTGGTTTACAAACACCTCGCTCTTGTGCAGAAAATATGGCTGGATTATTAGAGGGAAAAAATCTCTATAATCTTCAAGGTGGAGTTAACCAATTAGAATTTATGTCTCCGAATGTAATGTTACCACCAGGAGTTTTTGAATATAACCCAACCCTAAACTTTGTGACGTGTTACAACTACCATACCATTTCTAATCCTCAGGTTTGTGTTGACCCATTATTTTACCAAGTTACTAGTGAACAAAAAAATTGCTTGCCCACTGATGTAAGTATGGGTGGTGGACAAGGAGCACCGGTTGGGATTAGTTATGTTAATGTTGATATGGTTGGAAATAAAGCTGTTTTTGAGATTAATGTGGTTAACCAAGGTGGAGGAAGAGTACTTAGTCCTTACGCAGACATCAGAACTTGTGGTCAGGCTTCCTTACGTTATGAAGATTTAGATAAAGTTGGATATAGTGTACAATTAAGTGGTGGTAATTTAATTGATTGTAAACCAAGAGATGGCATGGTTAGATTAACTAACAATAACGGAAAAGTAGTTTGTAGTTTTAGCATCCCTGGAACATCCGCGTTCTTAACGCCGTTAATGATCGATTTAGATTACGGGTATGTACAATCTTATCAAAAGACTGTTAAAATTATTAGGACTCCCCAGTAAACTTTATATATTCCTTATCCCTTTTCTATTGTATAATTATAAATCAATTAAAGAGGTTATGAAGATGAAAAAAATATTTATCCTGCCAATATCACTAATAAGCTTACTATTCTTAGTTGCTTGTGGTGGAGAACAACAACAAGTAGTTACTGGTGCTTTCTTAGGTGGCACACAGGGAGTTCTAGCTGTTTTTGAACCATTTGGAGTTGAAGATGGTGGGGTGTACAGCATTTTTGATTCAGAGACCTATCCTCTAGAAGTAACCTTAAACAATAAGGGAGAGTATGAATTACAAAAAGGGGATGTAACCATAAAATTACAAGGGTTAGATTTTGATTCATCAGGAATCTCCTCTTTAACATTAAAAAATAAAGATTTATTAGAAGAAGCCTCCGAATTATTGCCTAATGGGGGAGAAGAAAAAATTACTTTCGCTACTGATGCAAAATATACTCCTGCCGTTAGTGGAAAAACTGAGAGAGAATGGTTTGCCAATATTGAATACAAATATCAAACTTATGTAGTCATGCCAGATGTCTGTTTGAAAGAAGATTTAACTGATGACCGAGTTTGTGAAGTTGAAGGAACAAAAACTTTCTTTGTTTCAGGAGCACCAATTACAGTATCGGGAGTTGAAGAAAGTACTGCAGGAAAAGGTATTATGGCATTGAAAATTACTATCCGTAATGCTGGAACAGGAAAAGTAACCTTAGTAGGAGAAGACTTTGGAACACAACAAAAAGTAGGTTACAACATTGATGATTCAACTTGGGAATGTAAACAAGGTGGAAAATTAAATGAAGCGCGCCTAATTGATGGTACTGCAGAAATTGTTTGTAAATTGAAAACCCCATTAACTGCAGGAACCCTAGCTACTAAACAGCTAAAATTAACTCTTGAATACAAATATAGAGATATTATTCAAGAAACATTAAGAATAAAAGAAGGAGCTAAGTAAAGTTTTTTTATTTCTATTTTTATCTTTCTTAATTTATTTTTTTAACTTCTAAAGTATGTTTGTATATCGGCCCGAACCCTTTCTCAAAATAAAAATGGCCAACAACATGCTTACCCTCTAAAACAGTAGAAAGAAAATATTTGTCATCTTCCCACATTTTGCTATAAGGAATATCATTGAAGTTGATCCATTCGTGTGTACCTTCTCTAACCTTTGTTTTTAATTCTCCTTGAAACTGTTCCGTTGAAAATAAGTGTACTGACCAAGCTGGTGAAGATTCATCGCCATCATAAAAGTGTAAAATTCCTTGATTTATTAAATTAAAAACTTTTAATCCTGTTTCTTCTTCAACCTCTCTTATTACTCCTTGTTCAGGATCTTCTTGTTCCATTAACTTACCACCGGGAGCATTGTACTTGTCTCCTCCAAATAATTCTTTAGTTTTTCTTTGTAGTAAAAGTTGATTATCCTTCTTAATGTAACATAATGTGGCTAAAATGGTCATATTTCTCTTCCCCCTAAAAAAAATAATACTTAAAACTTTAAATTAATTTCTAAACTAATGGGACAATGATCGCTTCCTTCAACTTTAGAAAATATTTCTGCTTTCTTAACTCTTCTCTTTAATTTTTCAGAAACTAAAAAATAATCAATCCGCCATCCAATGTTTCTTTTTCTAGCTTTAAACATATAACTCCACCAAGTATAATTGTTGGGTTCTTTGTTAAACATTCTAAATGAATCTAGAAATCCGTTATTCAAATATTTGTTTAATCCATCAATCTCTACTTGAGTATATCCTGCGTTTTTATCATAATTTTGTTTTGGATTAGCCAGATCAATTTCTGTATGTGCCACATTTAAATCGCCACAAAAAATAACTGGTTTCTTTTGCTCTAATCCTTCAATGAATTTGTGAAATGTCACATCCCATTTTGCTCTTCTTTTTAGTCCAGTTAAACCCCTTTTAGAGTTAGGAGTGTAAACATTAACAAGAATAAATTCTTCAAATTCTGCAGTTATAACCCTTCCTTCATTGTCATCCATCGGCCCATCACCATAAAGAACAGATAATGGTTTTACCTTGCTAAAGATTGCCGTTCCGGAATAACCTTTCTTCTCGGCAGTGTTCCAAAAATGATGCTCATATTGATTTAGCATCTTATCAACTTGGTCGGGGTGTGCTTTAGTTTCTTGAATACACATTATGTGGGGATTCTCTTTTTTAACAAAATCAAGAAATCCTTTTTGTAAACAGGCTCTAATTCCATTAACATTCCACGAGATTAGTTTCATTTTATATTTTTGAATATTTTCACATATTCTTTCATTGTTGGTAAAAACATTTCTGAAGAATCATTCAAACTTTTTATTAATTCCTCTTTTTTGAACCATTTAACTTCTTCAACTTCGTCTTCCTGAATTTTAAACTCACTAACATCTTTATCAATAACTAAAGTGTACCATTGTGTAAAATGGTGAAATTCATCTTTAGTCTCTCTTTTTGGCCCAAGCGTGGGTTTAACACCCATCAATCCTAATTCTTCTTCAGCTTCTTTGATAATATTATCTTCATAACTTTCTCCTTCATCCACAGTACCAGCAACAGCAGGACCCCACATATTTGGGTGATGTTTTTTATCTCGATGTCTTCTCGCCAATAATATCTCGTTTTTAGAATTAGTAATCCATAACGCAGAAACTCGGTAGATGTCCTCTTTATCTAAAGTTCCTCTTTTCTTATAACCAATAAGTTTATCGTTCTTATCAACAATGACTATTCTTGGCTTAGCATCTGAACCTTTTTTATCCATTTTTTAATAATAGCCTTAATCTCAACTAGGTGCACTTCACCTCTAAAAGTGTGGTGTGCTCCTTTGATAACATGCAATTCTTTATCTCCAAGTAATTTCTCAAAAAGAATCTTTTGATGTTCTAATGGTGTAGATTCATCACTATCTCCAACTATTAACAAAACCGGCATGTTCAATTTGTTAACTTCTTTTAACAAGTCATATTTTTGAATATCCTCAGAAAATTGAAGCCAATTTAATTTCTTTATGATCCCTGGTTTAGATTGACTTGGAGAGGTTCTCCATCCCGTCTTCTCAAATTCGTTTAACTTTTCTTTAGGAATATTTTGATGATGCAATTCTCCAGAAACAACCGTAGAGATAGGAGCAACGGCTTTAACTTGTTCAGGAAAATTTTCTGCATACAAAGCAATAGAAATTCCACCTAAACTATGACCAATTAACCAAAATGGTTCTTCATACCATTGCTGTTTCTTAGCCCAATTTATCACATCTATCAAATCAAAATAGTAATTTGTTACTGTTGCATTCTCATAAGTTCCTTCACTCTCACCAAAGGTGTTAGTTGTGTCAAAAAGGACCGTTGTAAACCCTTCCTCCTTGAAAGCTTTAGCAAATGTTTGAATGTGTAGTTGTTCTTTAAACCCACCTAACCCATGCATAACAAACACTAATCCTTTTTGTTCTTTAGTTACATCAACAACAACAGAAATATCAAGTCCTTGCCTATTTTTTATAAAGAGTTTTTCCATCTTTAACAAATAAAACTATCTGCTTCCGACCATAACAATAAAGGCTAAAAATGATTCCAACTGAATATATTCGTCAGAACCTTCCACCATTCGAAACTCAACTTCACCGCACTTGTCAACTAATTCAACTTTCTTGCGATCATCTAAAGCAAGATTCCAAATCTCTTTTTGCATTTGTTTTATTACATCTAGTCCAGACAAACCATAATTTAGCATTAAATCAAGTAACTTCTTTCTAGAATCCATAAATTTACCTTTTGCTGCATCTTCTAACAAATCTTTAACTTCTTTGGGTTTAGCTACTGAAGCCATGGAATAAACTAATTCTGCAGTAATATTCTTGTTAATAACGGCACAACTCTGCATGACATTTTCTAATCTTCTACAGTCTCCTTCAGAAACTTCAAATAAAGCTTTTCTCTCCTCTTTTCCAACTTCTAATTCTTCTTCCTTAGCCACCCTATCAATTACTTGGTTGATCTCAGATTCTGATAATGGTTTAAACCTAAAAACAGCACATCTGGACTGGATTGGATCAAGAATCTTAGAAGAATAATTACAACTTAAAATAAACCGGCAGGTTTTGGTAAAGTTCTCCATCGTTCTACGTAAAGCTTGCTGAGCTTCTTTAGTAAGTGCATCACTTTCATCTAAGTAAATCAATTTAAATGGTACATCACCAATAGCTCTGGTTCTAGCAAAATCCTTTACTTTAACTCTGATAATATCAATACCTCTTTCATCAGAAGCATTTAGTTCTAAGGTGTTCTGTCTCCAATTCTCTCCAAACAACTGTTTAGCAATAACTAAAGATAAAGTGGTCTTTCCTACACCAGCCGGACCAGAAAATAATAAGTGTGGCATGTTTCCTGTTTCCACAAAGGCCTTAACTTTTTCAACAATTTCAGTCTGCCCTTTAACTTCTTCAAAAGTAGAAGGCCGATATTTTTCTGTCCAAATAGATGAAGTCATAATTCTTAACCAGGCTCGTTCATTTATAAGTTTTATCTATTTTCAGAATACCCATAAGATAATACTAGATGCCCAACTGATTAAATCTTGATAAGAAACTCCAAATACAATTATTAAAACTAGACAAACAAGTAACAAATAAAATAACGCTTTTAAAATTTTAGATAAAAAGTTAGTGAGGATTATTATTACCACTGCCACGATAATTACACCAACTATTGAAAACGGATCCATTAAAAAATAAAAATGTAAAGAAATTTATAATGATTTCCCTATTTCTTTATGTATATTGTTTGTGTAGGGAAGGGTATATTGATTTTAGCTTTGTTTAAAGCGTTATAAATCGCTTCCGTTGCCTCTAACTTCTTATCAAACGCAATATCCCATCGGTCAACCCAAAAGTACGCTTTAAAATTGAGAGAAAAATTTGCCATTTCTAAAAATTGTATACTTGGAGCTGGATCTATCAAACATCCTTCAATCTTTAAGATTGTTCTTTTAACAACATCCTTTACCTTTGTTACATCACTACCATATTCAACACCAAAGGCTACTCCTACTCTAACTCTGGGGCTTGGCCTAGTATAATTCATAACTCGAGAATTAGCTAAATAACCATTAGGGATGTAAACCAATTCGTTGTCATAAGTTCTCAATTTCGTACTTCTTAATCCAATGTCTAAGATTGTTCCTACTTCTCCACTTTCCAACTTAACTTTATCTCCAATTTGGTAAGTCCGGTCTAACAATAAAGTAACTCCGCCAAAAATATTCTTTAAAGAATCTTGGAGAGCAAATCCTAACACTACTCCCGCAATTCCTGCTCCAGCTAAATAAGGCGTTACATCAATCTCCCAAATTCTTAAAACCCAAACTAAAGCTACGAAAATAAAAATAACATTGACTGTTTTATGAAATAAAGGTAACATAACATCATCAAAATTACTTTTAGTTTTCTTAGCAAAAGAATGTCCCCAAACTTCAATTCCAACACTAATGGAACGACCCATAATAAACACAAATACTAACGCCATTAAAGAATTAGCTAATTTGCTAATCCACCCCCCTAATTGTAAGTCTAAAACAGCAAAGCGTAATCCAGATGCTAAAACTAGATAAAAAATTGGTTTTTTGGTTTTATCAAAAAGTATATCGTCAATCTCCGATTTAGTCTTTTTAGCAAGTTTTTCTAAGACCTTTTCAAATATAAACAAAACTAATTTCCCCATTAAAGCGGTAAGTATGAGAATACCTAGTGCCAATAAATATTTATTAAAAACAATTTCATGATTAGGAATTTCTCCAAACCAGCCCAATAATATTTCCCTCATCATTTTGCTGCCCTCGCCGTTGTATGTTCTACCTTTGTTATAACTTTATTTGTCGCAACCGACAATCTCCTTTTGACTAGATACACTCTGATTGAACTCAAAATTATCGTCCCTGTAATTGTTACGTAAACAATTTTCCCAATAAAATCCGCATTAGGTATCCCTGCTGTTATTGCTAATTGAGCAATAGCCGCAGCAGCTAATCCTCTAGCAAATATAGAGTTAACCAAAGAACGATTATCGGGAGCCATCTTCTTAGTTAAAGATAATGAAGCCATCCTTGAAACCATCAAAATGAATGAAAGAACAATACCGATTACTAGTGCTCTCCAATCTGAGATATCAATTAAAATCCCAATATAAACGAAAAAGAAAGTTTTCAAGAAAAATGAAATCTGGTGATAAAAAAATTGCTCAGAAGGAGTTGTAACCGAAACTCCTAATTCCCCCTTAAAAGCCTTTTTCTTTTCTTTAGCTTTTGTTGTTAATATACCTTTAATAATAGAAGTTAGCTGCCTTGAATTTTTTAACATTATTCCAAAAAATAAAGCAGCAATTGCTCCATTCCCACCTAAAAACTCTGCAACAACATAGATCAAGATTAGGTAAGCAATTGCTATCATATAATTATGCTCTTTAAACACTTTTAAAATCAAAACAATCCATATTACTCCACCCAACAAACCAACTAAACCCGCCACAGCAAAAAGCGAAGCAAGTTGAACTAAAGTAACCTTAAACCCAAACCCACCAAGATTAATAATTTCCATAACTGTTAAAGAAAAAACAATACAGAAAACGTCTGTTAAAGCTGATTCTAACATTAATAAAGAATAAACCTTATCGCCAATCTTAACTTGTTGTAAAATTGGAATTGCAAATGCTGAGGACACCCCCCCCAATATAAATCCCATCAGCAAAGCAAGTGTAAAGTTAAATCCACCAATCCAAATCCCTAAAAATAACATTACTATGGCCACCACTATTGAAGAAATAATAAAATTGAAGATGGTTAAAATAAAGCTATGTGAAAATTCTCTGATTAAAGATGATAAACTAATATTAAATGCCCCATCAAATAACAAAAAAATTAAGGTGAAGGTTGTAAAAACCGGAGCAATCTTAATTAATTCTTCGGGAGAAACATAATTTAAAACAAATGGACCAATAACAAATCCTAAAATAATTAGAAATAAGATATCGGGAACATTAAATCTCTTGAAAACCCAACCCGCAAAGAAGCCAAAAAATAGAATTAAACTAACCGCCAATAATGTTAACGTTACCCCCTCCATATCATAGATTAAAGATTATGGGTTTATATAGGTTACGGAACTTAACAGCTTAAAAATGTTCCTTCAAAGGAGATTAAAATCGATTTTAAAAAAAAAATTAAGCAGCAATGTAAATGAACTCTTCAAGTTCTTCACTGCTGCCCTGTAGATACTGGTAATTCATCAAGGAAATTATACATTTCTCAATGTTCATTCTTCGTCTCCATCGACACTACCAGCAGGCACCGCGCTCTTAGAGATAATTAGAACGTCACCAACAGCCTTAACTAATTGATGAGGTACAATAACTCCTTTAGCACTACCAATTACTCGACTTAGGAAAGAATTCTTTGTAGCTTTAATTTTCCAACCAGAAACTTTGTTTGACTGGATGATACTATCTTCTACATCTCCAAAGTAATCCCCAGAGTCAGTAAAAACCTTTAAATCGTAAGTTTCAGATACTCTTTTCATCTTTAACATAATTAATCCACCTCTCCTGATATTATAGGTTGCTTGAAAGAACTTTGGTTTATATATTTTTCTGTTATCCCTCGTATATATAGAGAGAAACACTTATATTGTACAACCTAATTTGGATAGTTACATGAATCTAAAAATCATTGGCACATCCCATATTGCAAAACAAAGCATTAATGAAATCAAGAAAGCATTTAGTGAATTTAAACCAGAAATTATAGCTGTTGAATTGGATCTTAACAGAGCCATGTCTCTAATGCAAGAAGAACGCAGTAAAGTTTCCGCTAGTGCCATTACTAAAATCGGCATTAAAGGTTATGCTTTTGCTAAAATCGGCCAATTTGTGCAACAAAAATTGGGTAAGGGAGTTGGCGTTGCCCCAGGTTCTGAAATGAAAACTGCTTTAGAGTTAGCTGCTAAAGAAAAGATAAACGTGGCATTTATTGATCAACCAATACAACTTACTCTTAAACGATTTTCTAAGAATCTCACTTGGAAAGAAAAGTTTCGGTTCATTGCAGACATCTTTAAAGGATTACTCTTTCCTAAAAGACAAATAAAAGAATATGGGTTAGAAAACTTTGATTTAACAAAAGTTCCGGACGGAGAAGTCGTAACTAAGATGATTGAAAGTATGAAAATACGTTATCCTAATGTTTACAAAACTTTAGTAGAGGATAGAAACAGATATATGGTCAAAAGTTTAGTTAAAATTCTAAGAAAAAGTCCAGATAAAAGAATTTTAGTTATTGTCGGTGCTGGACATAAAAAAGGCATGGCAGAATTATTGTTAAAAGTGGATGTTGTTTCTTCAGAGTAAATAATTCTCAAAAAGTTTATAAATCCAATAACAAAAATGTTTATTGGTAGTAGTGGTATTTGGCTTACGGTGCCTAGCACTGAGGAAAGTCCGCCCACCCGCTAGAAAAGACCGCTCACATACGAGGTAGGGAAATCCTACAGCTCTGGCTCAGAAACGACACGTCCTGCAAAATGGTATGATATGGCGAAGTTTCCAGTGATGGAAATCAGTTAACCCTTTGACGTCTTTGTAGGGAACGATGAAACGGCGAATCTCGGTTGGTGCAAGTTCGTTTGAACGCTTAGTAGAATGCCAAGACAAACTATCGTAATCACTAGTTGATTATTTGGGTTTGACAGAAGGCGGCTTATTCCACTCTACCACTTTTTAAAAAGACAGATGTTCTTAATAAAATGACAGATAATTTGGAAACAAGAATTGTTTTAGAGAATGGGCAGATTCCAGAAAACTTTTCTCCAATTACTTATTACAATTTAAGAATTGGGGAAACTTATTACTACAAAGAAACAGACATTTACACTAGAGATGATACTTTAATCCAAGAAGAAGTTTTAGTAGCTGGAGTTATTGTTGAAAAAGCTGGAATTCAACCTGCACTTGGCGGACCCGCATTAAAAACGAACCATTTTAAGTTTCTTGCCCCAATTAGAAATGATGACCACAACAGACCAGGAAAACCAAGTTATAGTATTGGTAATACCAGAGATTGTTGGTATATGCGAGGGGAGTTATTTCAAAAGAACGATTTAAAATAACTTTATAACAACAAAAATTATTAACTACTTACCTTTTCTTAAATTTATGGAAGAACTTATTGAAGAAATTGATTGGGAAGGAAATACCGTAGCAATCCACCCAAGAAGCAGATTAAAACAGGTGATGTTTCCACATAAGGCTGCTTTAGTTATTCCCAAAGGAAAAGAGAATAAGCTTATTCTATGTAAAAGAGCAAAAAATATGCACCCCTTTCCTGAAACTTGGTGTTGTGCAATTGGCGGAAAAGTGGCTAATGGAGAAACTATTGAAGAGGCCGCTAAAAGAGAAACTTATGAGGAATCCAAAACAGATCCTGAATTAGAACCTGTTGTTAGTGTGAAATATAATGAAGATGATTATAAAGCTATTTTTAACGTCTTTACTACCAAAAATGCATTTGAAACTAACTACTTTACGCCCGATCCAAGAGAAATTGAATTCTTCCAAGAATTTACTATTGAAGAGATTGAAGAGATGGTAAACAAAAAACCAGAATTGTTTGCTCCAACCTTCAGAGCAGTGATAGTTCCATTTATTAAAGAGATTAAATCCAAAAACCTTATAAAATAAGATTAATTCTACACAACAATGGCACAGGATAACAAAATTAGGATGCCTTCTGGTCAAGGCGGATTAACTAGATACTTTGACGAATTTAAATCTCGAGTAGAATTCTCTCCAGGAGCAGTAATTGTTTTGAGTATTATTGTAATGATTATAATAATTCTATTACACTACTTTGGAGATAGCTTTTTAGGATAAAGATGATTCCAGGAATAAATCCCCGAAAAATGCAGCAAATGATGAAGCAGATGGGAATCCAACAACAAGAGATTCCCGCTGTCGAAGTTATTATCAGAACTGAGGATAAGGAACTAATCATTTCTAATCCAAGCGTACAAAAAGTTAATATGATGGGCCAGATAAACTTCCAAATCTCTGGAGAAGTGAAAGAAAGATCTTTACAAACTACGCCAGAAATTAATGACGAGGATATCAAAACGGTTATGGAACAAGCCAAAGTGAATTATGAAACTGCAAAAAAAGCTATTGAAAATGCAGATGGCGATTTAGCTGAAGCAATCCTGAATTTAAGTGATTCTGAATAATCAGAATAAAAGCTTTTATACTTCCTTCTCTTTATATGATAAAATGTCCTCAATACAAGAAGTTCTTGTGGCCAGGGATAAAGCATCACAGAAGTACGAAGGAGCCCGTCATCTTTTGCAAGTAACCTTACCTATGGTCAACGACCCAAAACTTTTGTTAGGAGTTATTGGTAATATGTCCGCTTCTTTAGAGTATTCTATGGATGCAATTCTTATTTATGAACGACTGCTAAGACTTATTCCAAATTATAACTCTGATTTTGAAAGTAGATTTAACCTTTTTCGGTATAAAAGTGTTAGAAGAAACAAAATTCCTGCAGAAATAGTTCATGTTATGAGTGAGTTGCGTTATATCTTAGAAATGCATAAAAAAAGCCCAATAGAGTTTCAAAGAGGCAACCGGTTTGTTATTTGTGATAAAGATTATGCTATGAAAATTGTTTCTCTTAACGAAATAAAAAAACAGTTAGAACACACCAAAATTATGTTAGACTTAACCACCACCCTTACATCTAAGTACTTTTAAAACAAAACCTTTAAAACTTAAAAAATAATTCTTTACTATATGAGCATACTTGGTAAACTTAAATTTTGGAAAAAAGAAGATGACTTTAACTTTGATGACATTGCTAATAAAGATATGAATAAAGATCTTTTTAAAGGCGATGATCTGGGTTTGCAACAACAACAACCCTTCCAAGAACAATCACCTTTTCCACAAGAACAACAACAGTTCCAACCTCCACAACAAGAACCAAGTGGGATTCAACAACTTAAACAACAGCAACAGTCATCCTATCCACAACAGAACACCGGATTTAGTGGAAGAGACATTGATTTGTTGAGTAGCAAATTAGATACAATTAAAGCGTTGTTAAACTCTATGGATCAGCGTATTGCTAATTTAGAACGATCTGCAGGAGTTGAAAAAAAAGAAAGATTATGGTAAGTAAAAAACTTCTAAAACCGGAGTGGATTTTTTCTATAATTACTTTGTCTGTAGTTGTTCTTGACCAATTAAGTAAGTTCTTAATTCGCTTGTTTCAACCAGATTGGACACTTAGT
Source organism: Candidatus Woesearchaeota archaeon CG_4_10_14_0_2_um_filter_33_13 (assembly GCA_002792115.1). GTDB lineage: Archaea > Nanobdellota > Nanobdellia > Woesearchaeales > GW2011-AR9. The sequence continues at coordinate 27,365 of PFNQ01000025.1, forward strand.
TTTCTTAAAATACAATTTATCAAAAATACGGGAGCAGGATTTGGCATCTTGGCTGGTCAAAATTTGTGGTTAGGAATTGTTTCTTTAGCTGTTGCTTTAGGATTGATGTTAAATTACAAGAAGTTGCCTAAAGATAATTTTGCTCAGGTTTGCTTCGCTTTATTTCTTGGCGGTGCAATTGGCAATATGATTGACCGTTTATTTGTTGGATATGTAACAGATTTTATCAACTTACAATTCTGGCCAGCATTTAACATTGCCGATAGTGCTTTAAGTATTGCAATAGTTGGACTAATGATTTATTACTTCAAGAAAAAGGAATAAATATAAACCACTGAGCTTTCTTTAATATTATGGGTTGGTTAAGATTTAATCTTTGGAGAATGAAAAGAAGATTAAACAGATTAAAACAAAATCCCACCGATGTTGAATTTATAAGATTTCACGCTTTTGTTAGACAAAAAAAAGAAGAATTTAACAAGGAGATCTTAACCTTTGAATATTTAAAATCTGATACTAGTAAAGTTATTGAGGGCATCAATAAAATTCCCCGTTCTTTTGAAAAGATTTTATTTATGCATGAAAATACTAAACAATTAAATGAAAAAGCAAGAACAAATGAGATCAAAAGATACGAAGCGGAGCTAAAAGAGATAGAAGCCTTCTTAGAATTAATTAAACCTAAATTAGATTCATTAAAAAACGCAAGAAAATTTTTAAAATAAAGTAAAAAAATTAGAAAAAGTAAAGTTTCAAGTTCTTTCTTTGAACTCTTCGTAACCTTGTTTTAGAGCTTCTTCCTTACTCTGGAACCAAACCTGATTCTCTTTCTTGATTTTCTTGGCCCATTCGCTTTTAGGAAGATGAAAAAATTTTCCCCTCTTACTTGCTACAAACTTCCCAGGAGAGTATTTTACTTTAGCAACTTCCTTTACAGCTTCTTTGCTTCGAATTGGTTGAGGTACATCAAACACTTCACTATGTGGTTCTGTTTGTAATTTTTCTGAGTCAACTGGTTTCTTACATGACCGGCAAAAAGATCTTTTAGGAGCGCTAATCAAAAAGCCCAATAGAGCTAAAAATACTAACACTAAATATAAAGATCCTGCAAAGGCCCAAACCAGAACTAAATTAAGCATGTAGAATATGAAGATAAAGAACATGATTCTTTCTCCCCAGGCTCTACCATAACCTAAAAATCCAACTAAGGAAAGCAATAATAGGAATAACAATCCAATTAATTCTAGGGCAAAGAATAACCCTCCTGCATTAACAAAAACACCAATTAAACCAAAAAACAGTATTAATAATAATACCGCATAAAAAAATAATTTTCCACGACTTTTTTCTTCTGCCATGAAAGGTAAACACATTAAAATCCGTTATAAGGATTTCTATAGTGCTTAACCTATAATAAAAAATAAACGTTACAAAATAACTCTTAGAATTCTTCTTCTATGTTTTTCAAGTAGCCTTTCTTTTTTAAGAACGCCACTTCCGCTTTACTTCTATATTTGTAAACCACATCGCCTTTATCTTCCCCACCTAATTCCCAAGGTTCAATAATTACAACATCATTTTCTCTTACCCATAACGCTCTTCTTAATCTTCCAGGAATACGACAAATTCTTTCCTTGCTATCCAAACAAAGAACTTTCATTCGACTACCACCTAAACGCTGTTGCACAATCCCCAAAACTTCCTTACCTTGAGGAATACGTACTCTTAATACTGTTGGTTCGATTGGTTGTTCCATGATTGTTTTCATAAATTGGCTGGGCCTTTATAAAAG
>PFNQ01000042.1:0-36312 GCA_002792115.1 Candidatus Woesearchaeota archaeon CG_4_10_14_0_2_um_filter_33_13
ACTTATAATTGTGCACCATCTCCAATGTATTTCTGTATACTCTACTCATTTGAAATGCCATAAACAATTCTTCCGGATTTCTTTTTTCTTCTACTGCTCTCTCTGTAATTAAGGCTGCTTTAGTATCTTCTATTCTAGTGTAGGCTGGAACAAATAAATCTGCTCTACTTAATCTCTGGATCCAAAATGTATCTGTTGGATGATAAGGAATATCTAACAAAAATGAGTCGCCAATTCCTTCAAATACACCATTCATATCAATTCTAGTTGCACCAATAATATTTTTACCATTAGCTTCTACAAATAATTGTCCGTGTTTAGCTAAATATGGTTGAAATAAATCTTCTAACTTTGTTAATGCAGTAATGGCATCTGCATCTAACGGAGAACCAATCTGTGCTATTCTGGCAGCAACTTTATGTGAATATGGATGTTTCTCTGCTTGTTCGTTTGTAAGGCCTAGTTCTTTTAGTTTTTCTCTTTCTAATCCTCTGAAAAAATCAATTTGTTCATCACTAAGAATTTCTGGAAGGTCCCTATCCATTTTCCGAACAGTTCTGTGCATCTCCGCTAATCGTGAGACAACTTTTTCTTTAGTAAGTGTAGGGTCAAAAGTAAGTTCTTCTAATAAAGTTAATCCTGGAATATATTGCATAGAAAGAGAGTCTTCTTCTCCAATAACTTTGGGAACGTCATAACCTCGACTTTTGTATTCTCTAAGAATTTGAGCTTCTATTCCAGTGATACCTTCACGTTTTTGATCTTGCTTAACAACGTGGCCATCAAGAACAATTAGGTCATCTTCCCCGCCCGAAGTTATATTGTGCCAACACCATCGTCCATTTGGGTTATTTGTAGGTATAAAACTTGCATATAAATCTGCTTCAATTGTAGCACTTGTTCCCCCTTTTAAGTCCCTTTTTATATTAACCATTAATAGTCCTTTAATTGCTGTTTTCATTTATAAATCTTGTGGTCAAATTACTACTTGGGAGTTGCAACTAAAAAACAGAGCAACACCATAATATTTATAAAATATAGAAGCCCGGAGAAGTTCATTGGGGTGAAGCAATATGGCTGAACAAGAAATTAAGTTAAAAGTTATGGAAGCAGTGCAAGATGATGTAAATAAGGGCATTGCTAGAATTGATTCTACTTATATGAAGCAGATTGGTGTTAATGAAGGGGACTTTATTGAGGTCCTTGGAGAGAGAAGAACAGCTGCTGTTGCTAGGCGTGGTTATCCGGGGGATATTAATCTTAATATCATTCGTATTGATGGAAACATTAGAAGAAATGCTAAAACCTCTATTGGAGAAATGATTACTGTTAAGAAAGCAGAAGTTAAACTAGCTAAAAAAGTATCCTTATCACCAGCGCAAAAAGGAGTAATGGTTAATGCTTCTTCTGAAGTTTTCAAAAGGAGTTTGATGGGAAAAGCTTTGATTAAAGGAGATTTAATCTCCCTAGGCAATGTACGAAGAAGAGTTGACAATCAGGGTAGAAATATGACTGATGTGTTTTCTATGATGGAAGCACAATTTGCTGGTTTTGGTTTTGGCGACATTAAATTTGTGATTTTAGAAACTAATCCTAAAAAAGAGATTGTTGTAATTAATGAAGAAACTGAAATCGAATTTAATCCTCAAGCTGTGGAGTTAAAGGAAGAAGACAGTATTAGTCTAGGAATTAATTATGAGGATATTGGTGGTTTAGGTGAGGAAATAAAAAAAGTTAGAGAAATGATTGAGCTTCCTCTTAAACATCCAGAAGTTTTTGAACGTCTAGGTATTGAACCACCAAAAGGAGTTCTTTTGCATGGACCACCAGGTACGGGAAAAACATTACTTGCTAAGGCAGTTGCTTCAGAGACCAACGCTCATTTTATCTTAATTAATGGTCCAGAAGTGATGAGTAAATTTTATGGTGAGTCTGAAGCTAATCTAAGAAAGAAATTTGAAGAAGCTGAAGAGAACGCCCCCTCAATAATTTTCTTTGATGAGATTGATGCTATCGCTACTAAAAGAGAAGAAACCAAAGGAGATGTGGAGAAGAGAGTTGTAGCACAGCTTCTTGGTTTAATGGATGGACTGAAAAGCAGAGGAAAAGTTATTGTTATTGCTGCAACAAATATTCCTAACCTTCTTGATCCTGCTTTAAGACGTCCGGGAAGATTTGACAGAGAAATTGAAATTGGCGTTCCAGATAAAGAAGGCAGATTAGAGATTTTAAAAATTCACACTAGAAACATGCCTTTATCTAAAACTGTTATCTTAAAAGATATTGCTAAAGTTACTCATGGTTTTGTTGGTGCTGATCTTAATGCTCTAGCAAAGGAAGCAGCGATGATTGTCTTGAGAAGAATTCTGCCAGACTTAAAGATGGAAGGTGTTGAAGAAGGTCAAGCCATTCCAAAAGAGATTTTAGAAAAATTAATGATTAACCAAAAAGATTTCTTAGAATCATTAAAGATCGTCCGTCCTTCAGCAATGCGGGAAGTTTTAGTTGAAACCCCTGATGTTAACTGGAGTGATGTAGGTGGTTTAGAGGAGGTTAAAAACAAACTTAAAGAAGCTGTTGAATGGCCATTAAAACAACCGGAAGTTTTCAAACGTATGGGCATTAGGCCGCCAAGAGGAATTTTATTGTATGGTCCTCCCGGTACTGGAAAGACTTTACTAGCGAAGGCTGTTGCTAAAGAAAGTGAAGCTAATTTTATTTTAGTCAATGGACCTAGCCTATTATCCAAATGGTTAGGAGAGTCAGAAAAAGCTGTTCGAGAGATCTTTAGAAAAGCTCGCCAAACAGCTCCAACTATTTTATTCTTTGATGAGATTGACGCTTTAGTTCCAAGAAGAGGACGTTCTAATGAAGAAGGGGGTAGATCAAACGAAAAAGTTGTTAACCAAATGCTTACCGAAATGGATGGTTTAGAAAGTTTGAATGATGTGTTAGTTATCGCTGCCACTAATCGTCCCGATATTGTTGATCCAGCTTTGTTAAGGCAAGGAAGATTTGACCGAGTTATCTTTACTCCCGTACCAGACGAAGAAAGCAGAAAAAAGATCTTTGAACTTTATTTAAAGAAGATGCCCGTAGCTAAGGATGTTAGTGCAAATAAGTTGGTTGAAAAAACGGAAGGTTATGTTGGCGCTGATATTGATGGTGTTTGTAGAGAAGCTGGTATGCTTGCTCTTAGGGAGAATATTAAAGCTAAAGAAGTTACGATGAAAAACTTTGAAGCTGCTTTAAATGTGGTTAAACCATCTGTAGATAAAGAGATTGAAGAAACCTACAAGGAGTTAGAAGATTACTTCTCTTCAGCAAGAGCTAAGCAGATCAAAGAGAGTAAAGCAGATTATTTCGGATAAAATGATTATTGACTTGCATATGCATACTAATACCTCTCCTGATACAACTCAGGAGTTAAGTGAGATGTATAAGATTGCTGTGCAGAAAGGTTTGAAGTACATCTGTATTACTAATCACCAAGAGTTAAATGTTCATTCACAAGAAGAGGGTTATTCCCTAACCTCAGAAAAACTAGCTAAATACAAAAATGAGTTTAAGGATTTAGTGTTAAATCCCATAACAAAAATATTTTTTGGTGTTGAGATGGGTTATTATCAAGATCAGGAAGAGGTGATCAAGCAATTTATTAGGGAGAATGATTTTGATTTTGTTATTGGTTCTGTACATTGGGTAGATAATCTAGAGGTAGCTAATGGGAATAATAGAGAAAAGTTTGCTGTACAGACTGAATTACATGCAAATCTGATTGATAACTATTTTTTAAAATTAGAAAAAGCAATTAAATGCAAACAATTTGATGTTGTTGGCCATATTGATGTGTTTAAGAAAGTTATGCCCGAACCGGATTTTTTTATTTTAAAAGAAAGGTGGGCAAAAATTGCAGATGTATTAATCGAGAATAATGTTGGATTCGAAATTAATACTAGTTACAAATTTTCTGATAAGAATGGCCTACATATTTATCCCAGCGTTGATGTTCTAAATTTTTTTATTGAGAAAGGGATCAAAACAATAACTATTGGCAGTGATGCTCATTCTTATAATCGAATTGGTGATCAAGTTGATGAAGTAGAAAAACTGTTAAAGTCTTTAGGTGTTAAGCAAGTTTGTTACTTTGAGAAACGTAAGAAGTATTTTGTTGATTTGTAAGAACTGAAGTGTTATTATCTGACAGTGGTTAAATTAGTAAGATTTATAAATGGTTATTTACTATTAACTTAAAATGTCTAAGAAACAAACTATTCAAATTGGAGACTGTATTTTAGATTCAAATGTAGTGAGTAAATTGTTGGATCAGTTCGCACATAGAATTTACGTTGATAAATATCAAGAACAATTATCTTCACTTCTTCAACAAGATCGAGGAGTTACAAGAACTGGTTTAACATTAGACGAGTTTTTTAGAGTTAATGTAGGTAGTGGGAAAATTTTTGCAGGTTACTCTGGTCCTTGTAAAGATGCTAATATTAAAGCACAAGAAGATTCTATTGGACATTTAGCAAAAGACCTTAATGATGTTGTTGGAGGAATAGTTCATGGTGCAACAATGTGGGCTTTTATCAAAGAAGCACATCTTTCTGCTGTTAGAAATAATATGCTTTCAATTGGTGTGATGCCTTGGCAAGGCGTTATAGACCTTTTAGCTGTTAAAGGTCAATTAGGGGCAGATTTTCCTAAGATGGATTATTTGGCAATCTCCGGCGAAAGTTATGAGGATCATGCTAACCTTTTTGCACAAAAGTTAGATTACTTAACTTTACTTGGTGGAAGAGCTGGCGCTTTAGCTGAAGCAAATTCTGCAAAAAGATATTCTAAACCAGTTATCACTTTAGTTTTGGATAATGAACAGGACTTGGCTTTCCAAAACTTTCAAGGTGGAAGTTGGTATACTCGAAATCCGGAAGAGGCAGCAAAGTTTGTAAGATACAACTTGACTCCTAATCAACGATTATTTAATGGAAAGCATGTTTCTGTTCACGATTTTGATAAAATGACAATTGATAAAATCCGATTAACGTTCTTAGGTAATTCTGGACGGAAAACTGATTTGCATAGACATAGACAAATTTTGGATCAGTTATTAATGGGTATTTCTCCAGCCGTGTCACAAAAAGTTGAAGGTGTTTCTGGAGGAACTTATTTGGGTGGTGTACAAGCATTTTATGATTCTTGTGGGTTTATGCATATAAACAGATCAGGAATAATGTCTCGAAAGGGGATCGGTTATAAACTTGCAGATGTTGATCATCTAATTGCTTATGGACCAGAATGGGGTTCTGAATCAGATGTTACTAAAAGAATGTCTGATGTGGCAGTTGTTCTTGGTGGTGGCGGGCAAACCGAAGCAGAGGTTGAAATGCTAGCAATCCATGGTGGACGTGCTGGAGTTGGCGTACCTATAATTGTTATTGATGATCCTATTGTTGGTAATTGGTCATCAAAGAGATCTTTTCAACATCCTAATGTTCATTATTTTGGTTCCGGAGAATTATCTCTTGCCGCTAGTTACTTAAACGACACAATTCAAAGAATCAGTTGCGAACGGTCTGATGTATTCCGTTAATTATTTTATCTTTATCACATTTTTTCACAATACATTTATAAACAGAACTAAGAAATATAGTTTATATTGAATAGGCGGAAGCAGAGAGTTTCAATTATTAAAATTACACTTTTTCTGTTTCACTTAATTAAATAAAATTATTTAGTAAGTTAAAAGTTCGTTCCAAGCGAAAGTCAGGAATAACTAAAAATCCAAATTGGATTTATCGTTTGTTCAAGGAGAAATAAAAATGTTCGAAGAACTAAATTTAAGTCCAGAGCTTGTTAGAGCTCTAAAAGAAGAAGGTATTACCAAACCTACAGTAATTCAAGAGAAAGCAATTCCTTTAGTATTAGAAGGAAGAGACGTTATTGGTATGTCTTACACTGGATCTGGAAAGACTGTTGCTTTTGGTGTACCTATAATTGAGAAAACACAAACTGGAAATGGTTTGAAGACAGTAATCCTAACTCCAACTAGAGAGTTAGCTGTACAGATCTCTAATGAGATGAAAAAGTTTTCTAAGTATAAACCATGCAGAATCGCTACGGTTTATGGTGGAGTGGCTTTAGATCCCCAAGTTCAAGAAATGGCTAGAGCTGATATCTTAGTTTCAACACCCGGGAGGTTATTAGATCATTTACAAAGAGGAAATGTTGATTTAAGTCAAATTCATTACTTTGTTTTAGATGAAGCTGATAAGATGGTAGAGATGGGTTTTATTGAGGATGTGGAAAGGATTTTATCTCAAACATCTGCAGATAGACAGATCTTGCTTTTTGGAGCAACCTTATCCGATGAAATTGATAATATCAAAAGACACCACATGCGTGATCCTGCTGTTGCTGAAGCTGATAAACACGTTAAACAAGAATTTTTGGAACAGTTTTATTATGATATCCCTATGAATCAGAAATTCTCTTTGTTGGTTCATCTTCTAAAAGAGGAAGAAACAGACAGAGTAATGATTTTCTGTTCATCTCGTTCAACCGTAGAGTTATTAACTCATAACTTAAGAGCTCAAGGAGTAAAAGCAGAGATGCTTCACGGAAAGATGAGCCAAGCTAAAAGGTTAAGTGTTATTGCTGGGTTCAACAAAGATAAGGTTAAGGTTTTAGTGGCTTCTGCTGTTGCTGCTCGCGGTTTAGACATTAAAGATGTTACTCACGTTTTTAATTATGATCTGTCTCAAGATCCACAAGAGTATGTTCACAGAATTGGTAGAACTGCTCGAGCAGGAGAAAAAGGCAAAGCAGTTACATTACTTAGCGATAGAGATTATCCTGCTTTTGATCAAGTCTTTAAGCAATATAAAATGGACATTAAAGAGTTAACACCTGGTGAATTTCCAAAGTTAAGATTCGAGACTAGGATGCACGAATCTTCTCCAAGAGGAAGAAGTTTTAATGGTAATCGTAACTTAGACGGCAGAAGACATCATCACCCTCATGGTGAAGGACAGTCTAACGATTATCGTCCTAGAGAATTTAACAGAAGTAGTGGAATGAATCGAAGTAGAGAGATGACTCGAAGAACTGATTAATTCTTTTATTTTTTCTTTTTTTTAGTTTTTTAGTTTTTGTCCATTTCTGTTTTTACTTTAAAGTAGTTCACCTCCAAAAAGATTTATAAATATCTGAGATTATGTTGCTTCGATGGTTACATTAAGAAGTATTATTGCTGGGTTTGCCTTAGGGGCTATTTTGGCTTACACTCTTCCATCTCGGGATAATACAGCTGAACCAGTCTCTGCACCTGTTTCCGTATCCGTTCCTACATCTTGTTCTGATGAGTATCGAGATTATTTATTTGACTTACATACATTTGTTGAGACAAGATTTTTTAATGCTGAATCAGAATTAACTAGAAGAATTGTTCAGCACAGTGTTAAATCTAGGGAAATATCTCAGGAGTTAAGTCAGCGCCTTAGCACCTTAGTTAATCAAGAGTATAGCTCTATTAAAGAGAGGGATGACTTTGTTGAAGACACGGAAATCTTTTCATATGGCGTTGGTTTGGTTGATCTTTGCCATCAAGAATTAAAAGTATCTTCACAAACACCACAAGAGTTATTCTTATGCGTTCAAGAAGCCAAATTACCAGAATGTGGTGCATCTAACTGGCAAGATAAGATTACTGCTAGCTTTGTGATTAGTTGTGTTTCTCAGCTAGATAATATTAGATACTTAGAAGCGTGTGTTGCTGATATGAGAGCTTTACCTTTATTATCAACAGAAACTTTTGAGACCTATCAAAATCAATCTGGTGATTAAGAAAAGCATTTTCTAAAAAAGATCTGCATAATAAGAAAACATTTATAAGTCTTTTATTAACGATTATTATTTAAATATATCAAAATGTCTTCAGAAACTAATCAACCAATACTTAAACAACCAATACTTAAAAAAAATCATTTATTAGAAGGTTCTATCATTAAATCTATTTTGATGATTGCTATTCCAGTTATCTTCGCTAACCTTTTGCAAACAGTTTATCAGTTGATCGATACATTTTGGGTGGGTCGCTTAGGGACGGAAGCGGTAGCAGCAGTATCTCTTACTTTTCCATTATTATTTTTCTTAACATCATTAGCAATGGGCTTTGCTATGGCCGGGTCTATTTTAGTTGCTCAATATAATGGTAGAGGAGATAAACATAATGTTTCTTTGGTTACTGGACAAACACTTAGTTTAACAATTGTTCTGGCTATCATAATCAGCGTCTTAGGTTACTTCTCCTCTGAGTATTTACTTTCTTTTTTAACTAGTGACTCTTTAGTTTTGTCGCAAGCAACATCTTATCTACAAATTTCTTTCATTGCTATGACTGCAATGTTTATATACAATATTTTCCAATCTTCTTTGAGGGGAGTTGGAGAAGTTAAATTTCCAACTATTATCATTTTAATTACAGTAATAATTAATTTTTTTATCGATCCTTTGTTTATGTATGGTTGGGAATTTATTCCTGCCATGGGCGTTTCCGGTGTTGCTTTAGCCACATTAATAACTGAAAGCTTGGCCGCAATTATTGGTATAACTGTTTTAATTAAAGGGACTTACGGAGTTAAAGTTACTTTTCCAGATTTAAAGTTAAGAATGAGTTTTGTTAAAAAGTTGTTAAAGTTAGGTACTCCTACCTCTTTAGAAATGTCTTCCCGTTCTTTGGGAATGGTCCTTATGATGTTTATTGTTTCTGCTTTTGGCACATTAGCTATTGCTTCTTATGGTATCGGCACTAGGATGTTGATGATGGTCATTATCCCCGCGGTTGGTTTCTCAATTGTTACTTCTGCTTTAGTTGGAAACAATTTGGGGGCAAGACAACATCAACGCGCAGAACTAATTATCAAAACAGCAATGAAGATTGCTTTTTGGACACTTACTGTTGTGGGTGTGTTAATGTTTATTTTTGCGGAAGCGATTGCAACATTTTTTGTCCCTAATGAAACAGAATTAGTTTTGATGGCGGCACAATTTATTCACATTATGGCTTTAACTTTTGGTTTAATTGGTATACAAATGGTGATAGTAGGAGCGGTTAAAGCTGCAGGCAAGACAACAGTTTCTATGTTTTTAGCAATGTTTCATACTGTTTCTCTAATTGTAACCAGTTATTTACTCTCTTTAGGTTGGGGAGAATTAGGACTTTGGATCGCTTATCCTACTGCTAACATTCTTGCTTTAGGATTGGCAGTTTATTTTTATAAAAGGAAAGATTGGTTGCATAAAGAACTGGTTGATTGAGCTTACTGGGGGACGTATTTATTCTTTAGTAGTCATAAAGACTTAAATAATTCAAAATTCTTCTAACAATGCTGACCGAGATAATTCGGTTGTCCTGGAAAGGATGTTACCTAAACAGCCTCTTTCAAGTGATCTGCAATTAGTATGGTGTCTGGACTATAACTCACCATATGAACACCACTCTTGAGAAGCTTGCTTTCGGAACGAAACAGATAACCTTTAAAACAAACTCGTAGGTTAAAAGACGATATGGCTTTGTTTAAGGCACTCTTTCACCGAGTCCAGAGGTCAGCAAATTTATTTTTAGGTGAAGATCGATGGTTGTAAAAAAGAAAGTTGTTAAAAGAGTTACTAAGAAAGTTGTTGCTAAGAAAGCCGTAAAGAAGAAAGTTGCAGCAAAAAAGGTTTTAATAAAGGCAAAAGTTGTTAAGAAAAAGCCGATTCTGAAGAAAGTTGTTAAAAAGTTGAAAGTTGTTAAGAAATTATTTGCTAAAAAACCAAAGAGAGTTTCTAAACCAACTAGGGTCGCTAGTGGTAAAGATAAAAGTGCTAAAGTTCAAAAATTAATCAAGTTAGCTAAAGCACGTAAAAAGAAAAGGAAATAATTTTTTTTAATATTTTAAATTAGAATGAAAGTTTCGTTCTCTCATCTTTTCATAGGTAAAGTCTGCTAATGTCTTAAGGTTTTCAATATCTGCTAGGTTGTATTTAACTAGTAAGTTTAATGCTTCTTCACTTCCCCTTTTATATTTGTACCATAATCGTACTGCTTCAAAACCATTAACATCTTGCAAATCATCGTCTCTTTGAATACCTAACTCTCTTTCTATTTTTTTTAGTCCACCAAAATAACCAAGGTCCTTCATCACATATCTTAAATCAATATGAAACTTCTCTAAGTTTAATCCTGGAAATTTTGCTTTAAGGAAGGGAACATCAAAACATTTTCCATTAAAAGTTACTATTGTTTGATATTTAGCGATCTCTTCGGGAAAATGGTTTAAGTTTTTTCCGTTGATAAAAATTTTGCTTTCCTGCCCGTCGTATAAACCGATAAGGGTAAGATCATCTCTATCTCTGCTTAACCCGGTAGTTTCTATATCTAAAAAACAAGTTTTAAATTCCTTGTAAACTCGCCAATGCTCATTGTTTGGTAGGCGTTTAAGAAAAAAATGGTGATCTTTGTTTTCCTTAGCTTGAATTGATTCTTGTAACACTTGTGAATGTTTTGGCTGTCTTTGTAGAAACTCTTGCCAAGTAAGAATATCGTTCTGCCACAACTCTACTTCTTTCTGCTTATTTATTCCAGGAATATGTATGAATGAGTTTGTTAACATCTATCAACATTGGAGAGATTTCGTATGGTTTAAATACGTTTCGGGGTTACAGAATCTGATTATTGAATCGCTTTAAATATGTTTAATTAAAATTTGTTATCACTCTAAAGAGAAAACTTTATAAACTGGTTTTATTCCAATAATCAAGCAATGGGAAGCATATCAGGTATAGCATTAAGAGAAGCAAATGGAAATGTACACAAAACCTCCGGGTTAGCTCAAGATATTTCTTGGTTTGTAAACAATATCAGGTTAGTCAATCAAGACCCAGAACATATTAGAAGATTTCTTAGAGAGTATAATTTTAACGGTGAGGATCATCAGGATTTAAGGCCAGTCGGTAATGGTTTAGTTGTTGTTGACATGCTTAAGAAACAAATTTTAAGATATCAAGATGTAACGGGGGTTGGTTATCTTGACGGTGTAATTATTACTGAAGATGCTAGAGATATGGTTATTGAATGGGGCAGAGACCCTGAACTGGATCATAATATCAAGGCTGCTTACCAAACAACTGATGAATTTGCAGATGAATATGCGTGTGTGAGATTTAGAGAGTTTCTTGATGCCAGTAGAGTTAAGAGAGTTTATGATCGTAGTATTCCCGATTCTGGTTCTATCCAATTAACAGGTATGACTATTGAAGAGATTGATAGAAGTATGAAGGGTAAACGATTACGTTTTGAATTTGATATGAGTCCATTTGAAGTTATTAGTTATACTCCTCGTAGTTCTCAAGGTGCAAATGAGTTGCAAGCTAAATTAGTTGAATTGGGTTTTGAAGCAAGTGGGTCTGAAAAAAAAGCTTGGGAAACTTGGGTTAGAGGTTGTACCAAATAATTTTTACATATAAGAATAATTTATAAACTTTAGTCTTATAGTTCTCCTTATGAAAAGGAGGCAGATAATCTTTAGTCTTAGCAGTATCTTTTTTGCTATGGTGATTCTTTCTCTTACAATTGGTAGAGAGATTCTTTCCGGAGCGAAGGCAAGTCTAGTTTCTCTTGCAATAATTAATTTTTCGGGTTATTTATTTATCTTCTTGATGCCAGTAGAGGGTCTTGTACCAATATATACTGCAGCAGGTTATAACTGGTTTATTATTCTTGCAATTGTGTTGTTAACAGCGATAGTAGCTCAAATAATTAATTATAGTGTTGGAAGTTTGATGAGTGAACAGTTTATTAAAGGATTGATTGGAGAAAAAAATTATCGTCGTTCTTATAAACACATTTCTAATCATGGTGGCTGGATGATTTTATTGTTTAACATTTTGCCGCTGGCTTCTTCCGTACTATCTTTAATTGCTGGAATGATCAGATACGATATGAAGAAATTGTTGATGTATTCTTTTATCGGTTTAGCTATTAAATATCTAGCTATGTTGTTTTTATTGGGTGCTTTGTTCTGAGAAAGAATCAAGTATTTCTACAATTTCTGTCAATAACCAAAACATTTAAAACAGCTCTTCTTAATGTATAATGGGAAAATGAATAAAGATCTAAGTGTATATTTGGGAGTAAGTAAAGGGAAACCATTAAATTGGAATCCTAAACAAGAAAAGAATCCACATTTGATTACTGTGGGCGGTTCAGGTTCTGGGAAAACAGAAACTTTAAAGGCGATTATGCTGGAATTAAAGAAGAGTAAAGTGAGCTCTTTAATCCTAGACTTTCATAACGATTTCAAGATTTTTGCAGATAACTTAGTACAAATTGATAAAGCTACCCTACACCCATTAGAAGTACAAATTAATGAAAAACCGTTAGATGTCTGTTATAAAGTTTCTAAGATGATTGCTAATGTTTTTGTACTGGGAGATGTTCAAGAAGCTATTATCAGAGAAGCAATCAAAGTATTCTACATAAAATCTGGAATTAAAGATCTTAAGAAAGAGAATGATGGAACTATTGAATTAATGCCGTTCTCTTACTTTAGAGACATTATCTTTGATACACCAATCCAGAATCAAGGTGTTCCCAAATTATTAGCTAAGATTTCTGTTCTGTTCGATGTGGATTTGTTCATGAACGCTGATGGTACTTCCATCTCCTTAGATACAATTATTAAAAATCTGAGTGTTATTGAATTGTTAAAGTTTCCAACAGATGAGGTTAAAGCTTTAGTTGCAGATTTATTATTAAAAAAACTGATTAATTTCTTATACATTAAAGGCAAGTCTGAAGATTATTGGTTATATGTGGTTATTGATGAAGCGCATAGAATGATGTATCCCGGTTCTCCAGTTGAACTCTTACTTAGAGAGTCTAGAAAGTATGGTGTTGGTATTATCTTAGCCTCACAAAGACCTACAGACTTTTCAGAAACGATTCTAGCGAATGCCGGAACTATTATTGCCTTTCAAGAATCTTTGGATAAGGATGCAGTATTCTTATCAAAACAATTACGGATTCCTAAAGTTAACTTTCAGAAATTAAAAACTTCTGGGTTAGGATATTGTTTGTTCTCTTCAAAAGATGAAGCTGAAAAGGTTCAGATTACTTCGGTTAAGGATAGAAAAGAATATCAAGAAATTGCTAAGAATTTTGATGAAGAAGAACGTTCTGATTATTTTAATAAAGAACTTAAAAGGATTAAAAAGGAAAAGGATAGGTATAACAATTTAGAAGAGTCTAATAAAAAACAAGAAATTAAGATCAAGGAATTGGAGAAAGAAATTTCTTTAATTAACGGAACACTTGAACGAAAAGAGTATTTAATCAATAAACATGATATTGAAACTAAGTCTCAGCAAAAAGAAATAATTAGGCTTAGCCATGAGAACGGTAAGCTTACTGAAAAGTTAGAGTTAAGAGACGAAAAGATTGAGAAGTTAGAAAAGAAGTTGAAGAAGTAAAAGGGTAATTGTGTTTAATTTGTGTTCATAAATTCATCTGTTCTATTTTTAGAATAAATCTTGAGTTTAAGTGTGTTCATTAATTAGTCAATTTATGAACAAAATTTATAAATCCTAATTGTTTGCTTAATTAAAGGTGATATCAAAATGGTTCGCAATATATTAAGTATGAAGACTTCTAATCCTTTTTTAGCTCAATCTAAACCAAAAACAAAAAGAGTTGCAATTAATAAAGATTTAAGAGAAAAAGTTTGGATTAAATATATGGGTAATAAGACAGAAGGAAAATGTTATTGTTGTGAAATTAAACCTATTCACTTTACTGATTTTTATGTTGGACATAATAAAGCGGTGGCAAACAATGGAAAAAATCATATTACAAATTTAAGACCTATTTGTAGAAGCTGTAATTTAGGAATGAAAACTAAAAGTATTGAATGGTATAAAAAGAAGTATTATTCTACTACAAAAAAAGGAACATCCAAAACAACAACTAAGAAGAAAATAGTTAAGAAGAAGGCAGTTAAAAAGAAAACGGGTATATTCTCAACAATGGGTAATATGAGAAATCCGTTTGGTTAAATCTCAAATGTCAATAATTAAAAGATTAGTTGTTTTTATAAAAAGAATATTTGGGATAAAGAGGAGAAAAAGATATTCTAGACTAATGGTTGGTAATGAATTACAACTTGAGGTTGGAAGTTATCTGGATGATAATTTTGGAATGAATGATTATGATTTCTATTACAAGGTTAAGTGGGGGAGAATACAAAGAAAATGTATTAAGAAAATGAAAAAAGGAGAAGATGCTTATCGTTTTAATACATATAAGATTACACCAAAAACCAATTCTGTTGACTTAATTGCCGTAAAGAAATACCACCATTCACCAAAGAGACCAGTGAAAGTGGTTTGGAGAATTAAGTTATATCGAAACTACATTAAAGGAAATAATAAGAAAATAAAGCTACACCGCACTTCAGATTGGAAAACTATTAAATAAAATGATTATTCAAAATATATTGATGATTATTGGTCTAACACTCGATATTATTGGAGTGATATATCTTGCCTTACCTATATTTAAAGATGAAAACAGAATAAAGGAAGAACGTTCTACTCTTTGGGGATTTAACCCACATACAAAAAAAAATATAATCTACGACATTAATAATGCTAAAAGCGGTATAATTTTTATAATAATGGGTTTTATTATGCAAATAGTAGGATATCTATTTTTTAGTTAGAAATAATTATGAAACAACAAATAATTTATAAACAAAAACCAATTATTAACAAATAATAACAAGGTTGTTTAGTCTTTATTTCCTTTGTTAAATTGTTGTTTTATATTATCCCTATCCTTAACCCACTCTCCCACTGGACAACCACGCACAACATATATAAACAAATAATCTAGAACTAGTTCTATGAAATTAACATACACAACAAGAAACAATAGAATTAAGGTAGAGATTGAATCTAAAGCAGCTAAAGATGCTTTCAAAGAATTAGCAGAATTTCAAGAAGTTTTTGATGAAGCTAACTGCGGACTATGTAGTAAAGATGATTTGCAATTTACAGTTAGGACAGTTGAAGGTAATGACTTCTATGAATTAAGATGTAAGTCTTGTGGTGGAAAATTAGTTTTCGGTCAACATAAGTCCGGCGGTACTCTCTTCCCGAAAAGAAAACAGGATGACGGGTCTTACAAGAATAGGGGCTGGTTCAAGTGGAAACCGGAAGAGTAAGTCTTCAGACCATTTAAAATTTATTTAATTTTTTTAGGTAGTAGCAAATCTTTTTTAACAAAAAGTCTTTAAATTTCCTGCCCAGATTTGTTTTTATATACACTAGAAGCAAATTAATTCTCACAAAACTATTATAAATAAGCCTCTAAAATATAGTTTAATGAAACTATTACTTATCTCACCACCGTTTTGTACTCCTGCATCTCCCCCTTATGCTTTAGCTAACCTTTACACTTTCTTAAAAAACAATTCAAATTTAGAAATAGAACTTCTTGATTTAAACTTAGAATTTCATAAGTTGAAATACCCTCAATTCAAAAAGTTCTTTCAAACTCTACCTGAGAATTATGAAGAAACCTCTAGAGAGTACTCTAAGCTTACCACCAAAGATTATTCTGAGAATAATAAAAAAGTTCTTCACGGCGAAGATCCAGAATTATTGAAAGAACTCTTAACTTTAATAAAAAAACAAAAGGCAGATTACATCGCTTTCAGTCTGGTTTATTCTAGTCAGGCATTTTACACTTTAGCTTTATTAAAACAATTAAAAAATACTATTGTTGGTGGTCCTGCTGTGAATGATAAAGTTAAACAAGCAGCCACAAATTACATGGCTAATGAAGTTGATTTACTTAAGTTTCTAACAAAAACCACCATCAACATGACTACCTTAAACTGTAACATAACTCTAGACTTTAGCAAGTTGCCATTAAAAGATTATTTTGTTAAAACTTTAGTTTTGCCGATAAGAACAACCAGTGCTTGCTTTTATCAGCAATGTACTTTTTGTAATCATCATGGTAATAGAAAGTATTATGAATATTCACTAGAAGAGATAAAACAAACAATTATCAATAGTAAAGCTAAACAATTCTTTTTCATTGATGATATGATCTCTAAAAAAAGGTTATTACAAATTGCAGAACTTCTTGATCCATTAAATGTTAAGTGGATGTGCCAGTTGAGACCGACAAAAGATCTTGACAAAGAAACCTTAACAAAATTATATCGCGCAGGATTAAGAGTAGTTATTTGGGGAGTGGAATCTGCTAATAATCGGATTCTAAAATTAATGAAAAAAGGAACAAATAAAGAAGACCTTCAAATGGTTCTACAAGATTCTCATGAAATTGGAATAAAAAATGTTCTTTATATCATGTTTGGTTTCCCTACAGAGACGAAAGAAGATTTTTTGGAAACAATCGACTTTCTTAAAGATAATACAACCATCATCGACTTAATTTCAACTTCAACCTTTGGCTTACAGAAAAACACCCCCATCTACAAAAATCCGCAACAATTTTTGATTACAAAAATTGAAGAACATAGCAGAACCATTTTAGAACCAAAGATTACTTATCAAATTAAAGAAGGTTTAACTCAAGAAGAGGCAGAGTTATTAAAGAAACATCACAAATTAACTTTGGAGAGGATTAATAAATATCCTAAACAGATGAACTTATTCCGAGAACATCTGCTAAACGTTTCTTGACTAAATTACGTTGCCAGTTCTTTAAACAATCTAATTTTTTAGAAATAACAATCTCAATCATTTGATCCTTATTCATGATCAAATGTTTTGGAATATTTTCTTGCTTGGCAACCTCAGATTGCACTTCTTGTACTAGCGCAAACTCTTCTTTTTGTTTCTGATTAAACTTTTTGTGATCTGGAATCTCAATTTCATATTTCTCTTCTCGGCCTTTTTCGACTGCTTCCTTAAAACTTTGCCATTCTCTTCTAACAATTGGATGTACTCCAGTCACATTTTTCCAATTAGGAGCACGTAAAGAAAATTCGATCAATCTTTTGTTATTAAATATAAAATGAATCGGTCTGTCAACCTTCTGAGCTAACCTCTCTCTTAAATCGTATAACCTTTTAGCAATCGCTCTTTGAGTATCACTGATTTCCTTTATTCCTTTTAAACCTTCAAACGTTCCTAGATGATGTTCCCATTCTTTACTTTCTATAACTTTAAAATCTTCTTCTGCCCAGGATAATCTTCCCTTTTCGCTTAATTCTTTGCGTAAAAAGTGTACTAATTTGATTAAATGGACTGTGTCCCCCATAGCATAAGACAACATTTCAGCAGTTAATGGCCTTTTAGTCCAGTCTGCCATCTGGAATTTGCTAACTTTTTCAACGTTAAAATATTCTTTTAATAAGTCTCCTAGCCCTACTCTCTCTTTACCTAACAAAAAAGCAGCAATCATTGTATCAAAAACATTTTTAGGTCTGCAATTCATTTCTTTGTTTAAAACTCTAAAATCAAAATCAACATCGTGAAAAATTTTCACAATCTTTGGACTTTCAAAAATCTCTTTTAAACAAGGCACCCCTTTAAGCTTGTAAAAGTCAATGATATAATTTTTTTTAATACTAGAAATTTGTATTATCGATAAATAAACACCATAATGATGTAGATTATTCTCGCATTCTAGATCTATCCCTAGCTCCTTCTCTTGAGATAACTCAGAACAAGCTTCTTTTAATTTTTCTATCGTATCAATGTATGTAAACATATGTACTATAAACTGGGTGTGATTTAATTGTTTTTTGGTATTATATAGCGAACCCTTATAAAGAACAGGAACATTTTACCACTATGGCTAAATTACAATTTAAGAAAAAATGTTATATGTGTAAGGACGTTTGGGTATTGGTTGAAAGTAAGACACCGACTGTTTGTGATGCTTGTAAGAGAAAGATTAAAAAAGCAAATCCTTCTTCCTAAAGTTAGAAAAGACTTTAGAGGTGAAGAATATGACTGTTCCTGAAAAAACAATTCAAATTAACCAATCAGTAGCGATTCTTTGTGACGGTAATAATATCGAAAGAAGCATTCACGAGATTTCTGGTAGTACAGACACGATGGTTAATTTTGATGTACTTATACCAAAATTATTGGGTAATCGAGGATTGAATAGATTCATCTACTTTCGTGAGGGAAAGAATATTTCTGAGAAGTTAGCTGAAAGATTACACAACAATTATTATGGTTTAGTCGTCCCTTGCCATAAATCTGCAGATATCCCTTTATCAATTAAAGCTACCCAATTAGCTTCAAAAGTTGATGCAATTATTATCATGTCTGGAGATTCTGATTATGTAGAATTAGTTCGACATTTGAAATCTGAAGGTGTTAGGGTAGAGATTGCTGCTGTGCAAGAGAATACTGCCGCCATTTTAATTCATGAAGCTGACCATTTCCTTCCAATTACTAAGGAACATTGGTTTACTTACAAATCACCTAAAGGTAAGTTCAGAAGATAATTGTTTCTTTTACTTTTTTTAAATTAATAATAAAAAAAAATAATTAAGAATAAGTTACGATAAATCCGTCACCAGCAATAAAGTCCATATTCTGATAACTCTTGCTGAATCCGAAGACTTCCCATAAATGGAACAACTTCACTTCTTTTCCATCAACAGAAATAATTGTACTAAATGCTCCACCAAATGAACCCCCCCCAACTAAACAGATTTTAGTTGCTTCTGGTAAATCTAAAGTTAAACAGTCTCCTACTTCATTAAAGTAAAACCAGTATTGGTTGTCATTTAACCCTAACTCTGGGTTTGGTCCTTTAACGTAATTGTATAAAGTAACATTTAATTTAGTGGTTGCTTTGTTATTGTTATCGTTCTTCTCAGCTATTTCGTTAGTATCATCAACCGGATCAACTTCATACCCAATTTCAAATTCTCCTGCTTTGTTAAAATAAAAAGAAGACATTCCACCAATTAATTCATAATCAGTAAAGAGTAAACTTTCTCCAGGTTGTAAAGTTATAGCAGGAGCAGCAGGGATAACACCATTACCTAATGGAATTTCAACACTACCAACATCTTGCCAATAAACAGTTCCATCTTTTTTTTCAATTGGCGCTTTTTTCAAAGGAGTTGTTCCTTCTTCTAACATGTCTCCTGAATAAATGTATAATGGATAACCAGTTCCATTTCTTCCTTCAGATTCTAACATTTTTATTGGAAATCTAGAAGAAACAGCTTCATCACCAATGTTAGTTACTTTGAATGGTAAGAAATATTCTTCTTCAAATCCCGTCCTGGGCATATGTTGTGGTTCTAATAACTCCACAACTAAATCTCCTGTAGCAATAACGCTAACAGCGAAGATAGATAATATAACCAATAGTATAATTGCGTGTTTCATTCCTAAACTGAATATTTTCCAATATATAAATTATTCTTCCTATTGATATCTGTTAAATATCCAGCCAATTGCTATCACAATCAACACAACAGGAATCCAAGGTACATTAACAACTAAAACACCTAACTCACTTAACAACCAAAAAATTCCTATCAATAATACAATGACTGCAAACATTGGAAATTTTCTTATTTTCATTTTTTAGACCTCTTTTTAATTTTCTTTCGAATAAGATCAACAACAAAACCTACTATGTACATGCCTATTGCAACCGAGATTATTACTACCCAATCAATTAAGTCTAAAGCAACAGCATCAAAGAACTTGTTTAAAGGAGTGTATAACACAACTAATTGTAATAATATTGATATACTTATCGCTACCCACAACCATTTATTACTGAACACTTTAATTTTAAACTGGCGACGAATCATTGTTAATCTGACTACTTCAAAAACAACTAAAGATGTAAAAGCAATGGTTTGTGCCTTAAGGATTCCTGAACCTTGATATAACCAAAACAACCCTGTTGTACATATACCAATTAAACCTCCAAAAAAGAAAACGTACCACCTTAACTCTTTGTTTAAGATGCTTTCTTTAGCAGGATGGGGCGGTCGTTTCATAATTCCTTCTTCTGCCGGATCTAAACTTAAGGCAGTAGCTGGTAATCCATCCGTGACGAGGTTAACCCACAAAATCTGTACTGCAGTTAAAGGAAGCGGTAACCCTGCTAAGGTTGCGAATAAGATTGTAGCAATCTCACCTAAATTACTTGAAAGCAGATAATTGACAAATTTCTTAATATTATCAAAGATACCTCGACCTTCTTCAATAGCATTAACTATGGATGTAAAGTTGTCATCCAACAAAATCATGTCAGATGCTTCCTTAGCAACATCCGTTCCAGTTATCCCCATAGAAATTCCAATGTCCGCTTTCTTCAATGCTGGAGCATCATTTACTCCATCACCGGTCATCGCTACAACAAACCCTTTTTTCTTTAAAGACTTAACAATATCTAATTTGTGTTCAGGATTAACACGAGCAAAAACACCAATGTTCATTATTTCCTTGTCTAGATTTATTTTATCTAAATCTTTTCCTTGAACAGCCCTGCCCGATATTCCTAACTGAGCAGCTATTGCTGAAGCAGTAACAATATGGTCTCCAGTAATCATAATCACTTTAATCCCTGCATCTTGACATTTTTTTATAGAATCTTTAACCTCTTCTCTTGGAGGATCAATCATTGCTTGTAACCCTACAAAAATCATTCCCTTTTCGGCATCTTCTTTCTTTACCTTACCTTCATTGTAAGCAAAAGCCAAAACTCTCAATGCTTCTTTAGCAAACCCTTCTGTTTGAGTTAAAATTTCTTTCTTCAGATTGCGGTCTAATCTTACTACTTTGTTATTAATCAAAATCCGATCACAATTTTCAATAACTAAATCCGGAGCACCTTTAGTAAAGTAAAAAGACTCTTTACCATTTTTATGTAAGGTGCTCATCATTTTTCTTTCAGAAGTAAAAGGGATCTCTTCAACACGTGGATATTCTTTGTTTAAAACTTCTTTTTTAAACCCAGCTTTTTCAGCAGAAACAATTAACGCTGCTTCGGTTGGATCACCAATAACATTTCTGTCTTTGTCTGTTTTTTCAAGCTTAGCATCATTACAAAGCATTCCTATCTTTAGAAGTTGATATAGTGGTTCTGGATTTGCTAATCTTTTATCAACAATAAAGGTTCCTTTAGCTTCATAACCAGAACCGGTAACTTCGTAAACTTGATTATTAGCCCAGATTTTAACAATAGTCATCTGGTTATGTGTTAACGTGCCTGTTTTATCTGTACAAATAACATTAACGCTGCCCAGGGTTTCAACTGAAGGTAATCTTCTAATCAAAGCGTTCCGTTTGACCATCCTTTGCACCCCTAAGGATAATGAGATGGTAATTACTGCGGGTAATCCTTCTGGAATGGCTGCTACTGCCAAAGCAATGGCAGTTAGGAACATTACAGAAACCTTTTGTCCTGCTAAGATCCCTGCAAAGAAAACCATTACTGCTACAATAATAACTGCAATTGTTAAATATTTTCCAAGTTGACGCAACTTTTTTTGTAAGGGTGTTTCTACTTCTTGTGCTTCTTTTATCATAGAAGCAATCTTACCAACTTCAGTATTCATTCCTGTAGAAACAATTAAAGCAATCGCTCTACCTTTTGATACTATGGTAGATGTGTAAACCATGTTAGTTCTATCGGCTAAAGGTGTTTTTTCAGTAAGTGGTTCATTAATTTTAGTAACCGGTTGTGATTCCCCCGTTAGGGGGGCTTCTTGACTTTCTAAACTATGCACTTCAATTAATCTAGAATCTGCAGGGATTTTATCTCCTGTCTCTAATATTAGGATGTCTCCGGGAACAAGAAATTTACTTTCAATTTTAATTTCTTGTCCACCACGAATGACTTTTGCTTTTTGTGAAGCCATCCTTTGTAAAGCTTCAATGGCCCTTTCAGATTTGTATTCCTGGATAAAACCAAGTATAGCATTAATCAAAACAATGGCTGCAATAACACCAGCATCTGTAAATTCTTTTAGCAAAAATGAAACAACTAAAGCAAATAGTAATAGCCAAATTAATGGGCTGGAGAATTGTTGCCATAAGATTCGCCAAGGGCTAATACCCTTTTCTGCCTTTAACTCGTTCAATCCATATTTCTGTAGACGATTCTCTGCTTCTAGTTTTGTTAATCCTTTGTTGTTAGATTTTAACTCTTTGAGAGAATCCTCAACTGTTAATGTGTAATATTGATTTTTAGAAGACTTCTCCACCATTTTTCACCCTTTTTGTAACTGAACTTTTTAATTGTACTTTATAATACCAATATTATATAAAAATGTTTTCTTACAATCCTATTAAAAAGCCTGAATAAAATAATTCACCTTTAATCTGGTTGATATTCCAGATCTATTGGATTGGATTCTACTTTCAAATAAATAACTAAACTCAAGTTTGTTAATCTGTTTGCTAAATCTGTTAATGTTTGTCCTTCCCTTTGTGCCGTTGCGTTTAGACCTATGATCTCTATTGGTGTGGGATATCTTCCATCAAAAGATCCTTTACGGACATATCTTGTAAGATTACTACTAATCGCATCAATCCTTAACGCGTCAGTGAGCACTCCAAGAGAACCACGCTCTAAGGCGGCGATTGGATTACGAGTTATTTCTGTTGCTTCATCAACCAACTTAGCTAAAATTGCGGATTGACGTGCAAACTCTTCATCATCACCAATATGTCCTTCTCCTAAAATGATATAATCTTCGTTACAATCTAATCGGGTTGCTTTTTCTCTAGCACCATCTAAGTCCGTTCTAGCTTGGCATACAACAGAATATCCTGCTTCAATACTCGCAAATCTCTCTTTCCAAGGATTTGTGTTGCCTGCTGTATTTTTGGATTTATGATTAGCATATTCAAATACTTGTTCGTAAGCATCTTCTATTTCTCTAGATAATCTAATGAAGTCTTCGACCATTAGTCCTTCCCTACTTAAAAAAACAAGATGTCCTGGTTCTGGATCATAATTTAGAATATCAACAATCTCTCCAGCCCTTAACATTAATTCTTCAAGAGTTCTTAACTTTTCATCAAATTGATCATCAATTATTTTACTCATCTTGATTACTTTAGAATTAGTTCTGTTTATAAGTTTTATGAGTTTAAATTACTTTTAAGTAGTTATTTTTTCTAAACGCCATAAACCAACTTCAACGTCCAAAACAGGCTTTTTGTGATGGATAAAGATAGCTTTAAGTGGAAAGTCATAACGCCATTTGTCTGTAATCTTAAAATTATGATCTTTAGCAATCGCCTGCAGAAACGTTTCAGTATTGTATTTATGCATACTATAAACTATTGGAGCCACTTCAAAGGCCTTCTCCAAAAAGACTTTATCTTTATGAGAGCTTTGATAACTTCCAAAAGGAGGATTTTGTACAACCGCATCTACTTCTTGATCAAATAATGAAATGTCTGATATAATAAAATCAGCGTCTCCAATTTCATACTCTTCTTTGATAAGGTTGTAATTTTGCATACAGATTTGTATAGCCTTTTCATCTTTATCAACAAAATAAACCTTTTTCGCTCCTAACAATAATAGTCCAATCCCTAAAATACCTGGACCACAGGCAGCATCTAAAATAACTCTGCCGGAAACTTCACTCTTCATAGCCATGTTCCAGACCCATTCTGCAGCAATAGAAGCAGGAGTAGCATATTGTTCTAAAGCTAAAGAAGGTTCTTCAAAAGATTTCAATTTACTTAAAACCATTTCTAAACTTTTTTTGGAAGAAAAACCCATTCGCTTAAGAAATGTTTATTGTTTTTAAGTTTTCTGATTAGGAAGTATTGATTTGGAATGAATCTACTTTTTAAGAACCTGACCTAATTTATCCCAGTCTTTACCAATAACAATTGGATTTAAAGCAATTATCTCTTCTTTGTAATTAAGTTGTTGCGGGATGTTGTTTAATAAGAAAATCGGAATTTTCTTGTAAAACGCCAACCCCATCTCTAATAAAGAATTACCTCCAATATAACCAGCAATGCCATTTTTATCAAAGTTGGCAATGTAAACAGCTTGAGATTGTTCAATCTTTTGAAAATGTTCATTGATGAGGTCATGTTGAATTTTTGCCAAAGAACTTTCTTCTAAATGGTGAAAGTCTTTCATGCTTGGCAGAAGGACTTCATGGCCTCGTTCTTCAAGAGATTTTTTGATCTCCCACAATTTTTCAAAGAATTTTGCACTTGAACATAAAGTTATTATCATAATCTAATAAAAGTGAGCACCATTTTAAATAATTAACTTACACAAAATCAGACAAAACTCAACAACATCCATCAAATCCAGAATAGCTTAGAACAAAAAGATATAACAATTTCTTTAGCAAATTGAACTCTTTATATATCTTTTCTAACCATTTTAAAGTGATGTTACTTTACAAAATCGAAAGGTATTTAAAGCCTAAAAAAAGCTTATATTTTATTCGGGGTGGTAGCCGAAAGCGATTATGCTTCGGTTTGATTTTGGGGTATTTATAGTCAGTAAAATGGATAACGTAGTTAGAAATATTCGAGGAGAATTCCACAACATTAGGCAAGCTTTAGATGAGCACCTTTCTGCTATAAATGGGAATACAACCGAGATTCAATCATTGTTTGATTATTTGCAAGAATTGGATGTTAAAATAGAAAAGTTGTCTCAACGTTTAGATGGTTTACAGCTAAGTCAAGGTTTACCCTTACCAAAATTAACGATTCAACCTTTAAACCAGACTGAACGAAAACTGTTCTTAGTTCTTTATACTGAAGAGGCTCCTTTGTCCTTCCGAGAGATTGCCGAGAGGGCAAATGTTCCGAATTCTATTATCCCAGATTGCATTTCTGCTTTAGCTCAAAAGGGTATTCCTCTTTCTCGAACTTTTTGCAACGAACAGTTGTTCATTAAAATGGATCCTGTTTTTAAGGAGATACAGGCTAAAGAAAACATTGTTAATTTAAGCTTAGAAAGTTTTATGTGAAGTTAATTATAATTGTTTTAACAGATTATAAAAATAAAAAGATAAAGTGTCCCTTTTTTTACATTTCTAAGCGATCTTTGAGTCTAGCTGTACTATAATCTTTCTCCCCAGCAATAGCTATCATACTAGCCATTAGAAAAGCTGGTGCTCTTTCTTGTGTTGGCACGTGGCCAGATTCTGCACCACAAACTCCAAACGAAGTCCGGTATGGGTGGCCAGTAGCAACTAATAATCGAGAGATATCATCAGGATTAAGAACAAGTCTGGCTTCTTTAACAAGTTCTTTGTTTCCCTTATGATCTATTCGCCAAACTCTCTCCGGATTTAGTGAAAAACTTCCACTTTCTGGATCAACTTGTCCTCCCCCACCTTCAACATAAAGACCATATGGTTGATTTTGTTCACGCATTAATTCCATCAATCCATCATACATTGATTCTTCAGAATGCATCTGTGAACTTTCTACATACATATTTGTAATTCTTGGTTCTGGACTAACTACTCTAGATCCCATTACTGCTTCTAAAGAATCATCGGTTGCCCATTCACTCCTCGCTCTACCATTAGATACCAGTTCTCTTCCTAATAAAACAGAAAGCATGGCTGCACTTTTCTTATCCAATAAATACCCTCTTAGGATTCCATTCTCTACTAAGACTGCTCTTTTTGTTGCTACTCCTTCTTCATCAAAAGCAAATGAAGCAACTCCTCCATTAATGGTGGGATCATCAATAATCGATAAGTATTCTGGAAGGATTCTTTGATCTAATCTGCCAGCAAAAACAGTTGAATCTCCTTCAGCGATGTATTTTCCAGAAAGAAGATGGGCAGCGAAAGCTTCATGAATCATCGTTCCAACTGCTCTTCCATCCATTAATGTTGGATAAGGTCCAGTTGTTATATCAACAGCACGATGTCTTGCCTCTACTTCGGCAATTATCTTCTCAATTCTTCGTTCTACAACTCTTTCACTATAAGTATCAGCACCAGCAAAATAAATATATGCTGGAACTTGAAATTCTCTTCCTTGAGCATCAACAGAAATAGCAGACAATGCAAAATTTAATAATTCATTAGCTTGAAGAATCCTGCTACCTGCAGTATCGACAAAAGCAGTTTGTTGCAAAACAGAAGTGGTTGTTTGTAAAGTTGATTGTACTAATCGACTTTTCCTTAATTCAACATGCCATCTTCTTGCAGCAGCATCAAACCGACTTAGTCTTCCAACCTTCGCAAATTCTGGCTGCTCGTAATCAACTCCAACTGTATGTCCATTTTGATGAAATACTCCCGGATGTCTAGATAAGATTGCTTGACCAACAGAACCTAAATAACTAGCGGTTGCTACTTTTAATGCAACATCTAATCCACGATCTACTCTACTAATTATGGCCCTTTCAGAATAGGGTATGTCAGTAATGGCAAGGTTTGCAGAACCACTTCCCCTTGGATCTCTACCCGCCAAAACATTTAGCAAAATACACAAATCTTTACTCTTTTCAGGACTACCTGCTCTTTTTCCTTCGTAATACTCTTGTGAGGCCGTGGCCATCGTTTTTAATAATGCAGTCATATATCTTGGATGAATCTTTAATTCAGTTCCTTCAATTTGTACTGGAACAGATACATTCATCCATCCTTCTAATGCTGTTGAGATTCCTGTAGCAATGTTTTTCATAAAATTGGCGTTTATACTTACTTTAATATCCTTTTCTATACTCTTTAATAAACAACTCAAAATATATCTTTCAGTTCCGACAATAGTTAAGTTTTTAATCTTTCTTACAATGATTCAGATATGGATTACTTTG
Source organism: Candidatus Woesearchaeota archaeon CG_4_10_14_0_2_um_filter_33_13 (assembly GCA_002792115.1). Classification (GTDB taxonomy): domain Archaea; phylum Nanobdellota; class Nanobdellia; order Woesearchaeales; family GW2011-AR9. Next base: position 26,846 of record PFNQ01000042.1, read on the forward strand.
CTCACGGATTTTGGAGTTATCTTCTTTTTAATAAAAGTAAGAGACCACTACTTGCAGTTCTTTTTGGGCTACTCCCAGATACACTCTCTTGGGCAATCTATTTTGTTTACAATCTTTTCAACGGTACTCAGTTCGGTTTATCATCTATTCCAGTATGGGTCTTTACTCTTTATGGAATAAGTCATAGTTTATTTGTAGCAGGAGTAGCGATCTTAATCATTTTTATTATCTTTAAGAAAGTTCCAATTTACATCCTTGCTTGGCCAATCGCAATATTGATGGATATTCCTACACATAGTAGAGAATTTTTGCCAACACCATTTCTCTGGCCAATTTCAGATTGGTACTTTCCAGGATTTAGTTGGGGCACCAAATGGTTTATGATAACTAATTGGTTTTTGATTGTCTTGGGATTGTTATACTTACTTTTGGAACGCAAAGGAACTATCAACAAAATCAAAAAGAGATTTTCTAAACTATCCTTTTCAGCCAAATAATAATTAATAAGCCTCTCTTCTATCAAACTATTATGGGGTGGATCATTAAACTTGTTTTACTTAGTTTGCTTTGCTTAGTTTTAACTTCTGTTTTAGTAATTTCTTTAAACAATAAACAAATTCCTGCTAGTCTCTTTAACAATCAAGAAATAAGTTCTCCGAGTGATTGGGTTAAAAATGATCAAATCAAAGTTTACAAAGACAAAGTTATTTTAGAAGTTAAGAAAGCAACTTGGGCTTCTTTTACAGATACAAATTCTATGGATCCCCTTTTTGATAAAGATAGTAATGCTTTAGAAATTGTTCCAGAAAAAGAAGAAGATGTTAATGTAGGCGACATTGTTGCTTATCAAACTGCGTACGGAGTTATTGTGCATAGAGTTGTTGAAAAAGGAGAAGATGAAGATGGCGTTTATTTCTTGGTTAAAGGAGATAATAATCAAATTAAAGATCCGTTTAAAGTCCGCTTTTCAGATATTAAAGGAGTAGTAATTGCAATTATTTATTGATAATTGATCTTAAACCCTTTCTCTTTCCAAGCATTTAAGGCTTCTTCAATATCTATTTCATTAATCAAAGCGTAATCTTTAGAAAAGGTCGATACCAATAAAATATTTAATCCTTTATCTGCAATAATTTTACTAACGGTTGCTAAAAAACCAACACACAAAAATGGTTTAGTGATTTTGAACTCAATCAGTTTGAACCATTTATAATCTTTAATATGTTCTATTTTTGAAATGTTCTTTTCCTCAGTTACTATTGTAATTTCATCTTTATCTTTTGAAACTAAGAAATAGTCGTTTACTCTTGGAGATTTATTACTTTTCAAATATGCATATCTTCCAGAATGAACAATAACAATAGTGTTACTAATCTCTTCTTTTAAGCCCTTATCCATTTTTAAAATTAAGTGTTTAGGGGCATGCCCGACAGTCGAAACAAACTAACCTCGTTGGTTTAATCCCAAAAGCTTCTCGAGCTTGCAACCCTTTGAACATGGAACTTGAAAGTTAAGGCTGCTTGCTTCCGCATCTGACCTGGTTCCCAGCAAGACCATCCCAAAGGACAAACTGTCAGCAAAGGCGATCGGGACCAACAAAACTAATCCATCCCTTCCATCGAGCTTCGGCTCCGTGTAAAGTCCGTTCACGGTAACAACGCAGGACTAGCGCGCCAGCCTAGCTCTCCCCACTGCTTAGGTTTTATTTGTATAACGACAGGTTTATTTAAAAGTTTGCTCCTTAAGCATAAAACTGTTTAGAAAATAAATCAAAAAAATAAATTAAAAAATAGTAATTCTACTCTTTGTACTCTTGTTTAATTTCTTGGCCGTTGTAAGAAAGAACTTGAAAACCTTCTCCATCTTCACTAACGTAAACATTTACTTCCATAGGTCCTGTTGGTCCTTCAACTTCCATAACTTTGTGGCAGAGTCCATTAAATTCTCCGCCTTCAACAATGCCTACAAAATTAACTATCATCTCTCCCTGACTACTCTCAGCAGTGACTTTTGCATCTTTTGGGCACCACTCACCTTCTTTGAAGCCTTCAATCTTTACGTTAGCTCCACTTTCAGTTTCTACTGTAATCTCTCCTTTTTCTAAGTCAACATTTGCGTCGCCCATGCCTTCAGATTCAAGTTTTGCTTCTAATCCTGCTTCTTTAACTTCTTGACAACCTATGGCAAGTGCAAACACGCACAACAGACTTAACACTAAAATTATTTTCTTCAAATTTACATCACCAAAAATAGAGAAATAAAAATCATTTATATTATTTTCCTTGTCTTACTATTCTCAATTTGCAGAATTTGCTCTTTTACCTATCATTTTAGAATAAAAGTTCATCTCTTGTCTATGGGATCGATCATTTTGTAACCAAAACCAATTCTTGTAAATCTTGTTCCAATCATCATCGTTATCTGTAATCACGTAAAAACCATCTGGAGCAGTGCTTACATCTCTATCGGCAAAGTAAGCAACATTGTAATCATGGATATCTCCTTCCCCAGAATTAACATTTGCAACCGTTTCTTTTGCGAGCTCTTCAATCTCTTCTTCCTCTTCATCTATCGGTAAGTATGCTTTTGAGGATGCCAAGCTGAGATTGTAATTGCTCGTAATATTTCCATCTTCACCATTATCTTGATCGGTCTTAAAAGCAGAATATAAAGATGAATCTATGGTTTCTTCCTTTATTTTTTCATTGTGAGTATCCTCGGGGATACAATCTTCTATAGAATTTGGATGGTTTATTTCACCATCGCTAGGGGGCGGTGGCTCATCACTTTCTTCTAAAATTTCTGTAAGGTTGACCATATAAGTATATTCTGCAGTATCTATGTTGGAGGTAATATATAAACTTTTCTAGTTCTTGAGAATTATTACATTGCCTCTTCCTTTCTTAATCTTCTCAATCTTACCACTATGCTCTAACTCAGTTAAGATTAAACTCACTTTTGCTTCAGATAAATCTAACATCTCTCTGCGCAATTGTTTTTGGTGGATTCGGCCCTCATGTTTCTTAATCACTTCAACAGCTCTTTCTAAATAACCGGGTTCTGAAGCAATCTCTTTCTTATGCTCTTCAAGAGTTTTATTATGCTCTTTCTTAACATTTAATCTAAACAACTTTAATTTACCGTATTTTATCCTCATTTTGTAAAATCTAAAACTAAGGTAAGCTAGTATTATAAATATTAAAACGTAACGCCACCACTCGTAACCTTGGTCAAATGTTTCATTTTCAACTTCGCTGAGTAAATTTTCATTAGTGCTTTTCCAAATTTCATCCTCTTCTAAAAAGCCGTCTAACAAGAAAATGTCATAAATAAATTCTCCATCATCATTTACATTAATCTTTTCATCAGTTGTAATAAAGCCATTTCTTGCTGTTAAGGTGTAATCTCCTGGTTGAAGAGTAAAAGAATAAGTCCCTTCTTTAGCTAAGAACTTTTGTGCAGGGGAAGTATCTACTTCCAATAAAACATCTTTCTCTAAATCTAAATTAGAATTGTAAATACTGCCTTTTATGGTTGCTGCTGAAACCAAAGAACTAACTACTATTAAAAACAATAAACTCAGTAACAAACCTCTTTTCTTAATCATCTTGGCTGAAGTAGAAAATCTAACTATAAAAAGCTATCGTCTACAATAATGGTCTTTGTTCTTAAAAATAAGCAAGTATTAAGCTTCTTAAAGTTTTAAACAGAATAAATGGTGTCCTTTGTAAGTGTGTTGAAAAGCATCTTTTTAAAGTAACTTACTCATTAAAATCACAATGAAAAGCATGAGGTGCAAATAAAATGAGAAAAAAAATATTAACAATGTTGGTGATGGTCATCTTTATTTTAAGTGTTTTACCAGCAGTTTTGGCTGAAGATGGAAAAGACAGTGGGGATGTTCCAGAGTTATATAATGAAAAGGTCGGAAAGGGTAAAGAAGATGGTAAGGGGCCCGTTCTTGAAGCCGCTAAAGAAAAAGTGGAGTTTGCTAAAGAAAAGTTAGAACAAGCAAAGGAAAGATATCAAGACGCTAAAGAGAAATATTCTGCAGCAAGGGAAAGATATCAAGACCAAAAAGAAGATTTAGAAAAAGCTAGGGAAAGAATCAAGTCCTGTGATGATGACGATGAATCTGATGATTCTTGTGTAAATGTAAAAAAAGATTTGAAAGTTGGCGTTAAAAATCATCTAGAAAAGATTACAGAATTAATTCAACGTTCTTTAGAAAGATTAGAATCTCAGATTACAGATTCTAAAGTGATGACTGATGCTGACAAAGAAGAAGCTTATGCTAAATTAAGTGAATCTAAAGTTAAGTTAGAAACTCTTTTAGCAGAAATTCAACTTTTGTCTGAGAACTCTACTCCTACAGAATTAAGAGAAAAGATCAAAGAACTAAAAAATCTTTGGAATGAAGTTAGCAAAGAGGAAAGATGGTTAATCACTCAATTAATTAATCATAAGATGGACAATCTTGTAGAGAAGCATAATGAATTTCATAATGCTATGCAAATGAGATATCAGTACTTAGAGGAGAAGGGAGCAAATGCCGAAGATTTAGCAGACTTACAAGAAATTATTGATCAATTTAAAGAAGAAGTTGATGAATTAAATGAATTGCAAGTGCATGCAGATGCTGCCTGGAAGCAAGCTAAATCTGATTCCAAGGAGATGGAGGCTGCTAAAGAAGCACAAACTCAAGTTAGGAAACAAATGACAGTAACTAAAGAAGTGCTTAAAAAGTTTACAGCTAAGTATAAAGAGATTCAGCAAGATCTTGGTTTGATAAAGAACTCTGATGATAGTTCTGAAGAAGATAATTCTGAAGAAGTGGGAGAAGACAATTCTTCAAACCAAACTGAAGAATCTACATAAGTAGTATAGTCAGGACTACTTGGCAGGGATAAGGAAATTATTTAAATTTCTTTTTTTTTTTCTTATTCTTATCAAAAAGAGGTGTATCCAATGAAAAAACTAGCTTTAATCCTTTTTGCTATAATGAGTTTTGCTTTAATTGTCGGTTGTCAAATGCCTGATGAGCAGCAAACAACTCCAACTACTACTGATATAACTTCAGAAACAGTTGAACCTAGCAGCGAGGAAGTGCAGATCTCTGAAGGATTAGAAGAGATTGAACAATTAGACACTTTAGATCAAGATATTAATTTTGATGAGCTTGAGAACTTACCATTAGAATAGACATTTTAACATTTTTTTTTTAATTATGCAAATTATTTTTTATTTTTATTCTTTTTATATTTAAATCGTTTGTGGTTAGCACAATATAAATCTTTATAAACCATATATTTTGGGTGGCGAATATGGATTTTTGCAATTCCCACCTTGAGGTGAGTTTCAGATGGTTACTTTAGATGTCTGTGCTGACACAGCAGTAATTGCTTCTAGTTCTAAACCTAGACGGCAGAGATTTATAGACTTTGAACTAGAACGAGTAGTTCGTCAATATGATGGGTTAGTGCGACAAATCGCCGGTCGTATTGCCGCAAAAGTTCCACCCTCAGTTGAATTTGATGATCTGTATCAAGATGGCCGAAAAGGGTTAATTGATGCGCATTCGAAATATGATCCAACTAAAAATGACTCTTTTAAACAATATGCTTCTCTTAGAATTAGAGGGGCTATCTTGGATGGGTTAAGAGAATTAGACCCTGTTTCTCGGTCTGTAAGAAGACATAATCGTAGATTAAATCAAATCCATGAAGCCTTAACTTTAGAAGGTCCAGTAACAGACGAACGCATGGCTGAGGCTTTAGATATGTCAACAACAGATTACCATCGATTTCAGGAAGATGTTCGTCGAGGTATGGCCCAGAATACTATCTTCATTGATGACTTAGATACTAAAGATGGGCAGCATAAATTCGAAGAAACATATCGTTTAGGACTTGCTTCTATAGAAGATCAGGCTTTGGAAAGAAAAGTATTGAATGATGTCTTGAGTACACTCGGTGGTAATCCTCAGGAGGAAAGAATGCTTTTTATTATCGGACATTATTATGGATCTGCGGCTTTAACTTTTAAACAGATTGGTGATCTTTTGGGTGTTACAGAATCAAGAGTTTCACAGATTCATTCCCAGGCGTTGGGATTACTTAATAAAAGGTATGCAAATATGTTGCAAAGCTCAGACTTGCAATAAGACATTATTTTGCCATTTATATATCAAAAACATTTTTAAATAAGCTTCTTCTCTGCATCATTTATGAAATATGCTACATATAATCATCAGGATCTAGAACCGCAAATACAAGAATTTTGGCTGCAAAAGAAGATATTAAAAAAACTTAAAGAGAAGAACATTGAGGGAAAGAGATTTAATTTCTTACAAGGTCCACCATATACTTCTGGAAAAGTGCATTTAGGAACAGCTTGGAACACGGTGTTAAAAGATATGGCTTTACGTTATAAACGTAGTACTGGATTCAATGTTTGGGACAGAAATGGTTATGATGTTCACGGTTTACCAACCGAGCATAAAGTTATTGCAAAATTAGGATTAAAAGAGAAAGAAGATATTGAGAAATATGGTGTTGACAAGTTCATCAAAGAATGTATTACCTTTTCTGTGGAAATGGGAAATCAGATGACTAAAGACTTTCTTAGTTTGGGTTCAACGTTAGACTATTCCGACTCTTATATGGCCTTTAAGAATGATTATATGGAAGGTGAATGGTGGTTAGTTCAGCAAGCTTGGAAAAATAATCGTCTTTATCTTGGCGAGAAAGTTATGACTTGGTGTGCTAATTGTGAAACTGCCGTTGCTAAACATGAATGTGAATATAAAGAGCTAAATGAGGATTCTATTTTCTTAAAGTTCCCAGTTAAAGGAAAGAAGAATGAATTTTTAATTATCTGGACTACTACTCCCTGGACCATTCCTTTTAACTTAGCAATTATGGTAAATCCGGAACTTGATTACGTCCGAGCAAAAGTTGAGAAGGAAACTTGGATTGTTGGCAAAGGTTTAGTTGGTCCATTAGTTCAATCTGTAGCTGGTAAGGCCTTAACGATCTTAGAAGAATTTAAAGGAAAAGAGCTAGAGGGTTTAGAATATGTTCATCCTTGGCATAAGGATATTCCCCAATATGCTGAGTTAAAGAAAACCCAACCTAATGTTCATACAGTTATCTTATCAGAAGAGTATGTTGACTTTACTGCTGGTTCTGGATTAGTCCACTGCGCTCCCGGTTGTGGTCCTGAGGATCAGGAAGTCGGTAAAAAATATGGGATTCTTCCATTTAATACACTTAATGAGAAAGGAGAGTTTGACTTACAAACAGGAAAACGATTTGTTGGTTTAGTAGCAAAGAAAGACGATAAAAAGTTTATTAAAGAACTTGATGAAGTTGGAGCTTTAATTGCTTCTACCAAAGTTGAACATGATTATCCTACTTGTTGGCGTTGCCATCTTCCTGTTATCTTTAGAACAACAGAACAATGGTTCTTTAAGATTGAGGATTTAAGAGAAGCGATGATCCAGGAGAATGCTAAAGTTAATTGGCAACCTGCTACTCAGGGATTTGATGCCTGGACTGCTCATTTGAAAGATAATTCCATTACTAGACAAAGGTATTGGGGGACTCCTGTACCAATTTGGAAATGTAACCAAGAAAAATGTGGTCATGTTGAGGTTATCGGATCAATTAAGGAACTAAAGAATAAAGCAAAGAAAATTCCAGAAAATTTGCATCGACCTTGGATTGATACTGTTAAATGGAAGTGCGAAAAATGTTCTGGGGAAATTAAAGGAGAGATGGTTCGCATTCCAGATATTTTGGATGTTTGGATTGATGCTGGTACGGCTTCTTGGAATTGTTTGTATTATCCTCAAAAAGATAAACATTTTAAAGATTTTTTCCCTGCAGATTTAATTTTAGAAGCAACAGAACAAGTAAGATTATGGTTTAGCATGCTTTCCATCTGTTCACAACTGGCTTTAGGTAAAAATTGTTACAAGAATGTTTACATGCATGGAATGATCAGAAACATTGATGGAGTTAAGATGAGTAAATCTCTTGGCAACATTATTACTCCTGATGAGATGGTGGAGAAACACGGCGCAGATGTTTTAAGATATTATTTATGTCAAACTAATGCTGGTCAAGATATCCGTTTTAATTGGGACGACGCTGCATTGAAAGGAAGATTTTTACAAATTTTGTGGAATGTGCAAAAATTTTTAATTACTTTGGCTCAGGACAACAAAATTAATCCATTCAAGTTAGATGCAGAGATTATTAACAATGTTATGGATATAGAGGAAAAGTATATTGTTTCTAAATTGCATAGTACTATTAAGAAAGTTGGTGAATTATTTGAACAATATCGTTTTGATGAAACAATTGCTCCTTTAGAGGATCTTTATTTAGAACTAAGCCGTGGTTATATCCAACTGGTCAGGGATAAAAGTTCTTTAGGAGAAGACCAAGATAAAGAGGTTGTAGTTTATACCATCGCTACTGTTCTATTGGATTTCTTGAAGATGTTTAGTATCGTTTGTCCATTTATCAGCGAAGCAATTTATCAAAATCTTCAAGAAGAATTTTCTTTGAAAGAAGAAAGTATAACTCATTATTCTTGGCCAAGATATGATGAGAAGAAAATTAATTCTATTTTAGAACGGGAGATTGAGATAATGGAACAAGTTGTTCAGTCTTTATTAAATGCTAGAGAAAAAGCTAAATTAGGATTAAGGTGGCCAGTTAAGGAAGTTGTTATTGAGAGTAGAAAACAAGATGTTGTTTCTGCCGTTGAGAAGATGAGGGAAATTATTAAGAAGCAGACTAATACTAAAGATTTAACAATCTTAGAAAAACTGCCAGGAATACAATTAACCGTCAGATGTGATGGCGGAAAAATTGGTAAGGAGTTTGGTTCACTTTCTCCACAAATAATCACTAAGTTAACTATTGATAGTCCGGAAACAATCTTGAGTCACTTGGAAAAAGATAATTACTACGAATTTGATGTTGATGGTAAAAATGTTCGGATTACTAGAGAAATGCTGGTTGTTGATAAGAAAGTACCTTCTCTTTATGTTGATTCTGAGTTTAAGCAGGGTTCAGTTTATCTTAACACTGAAAGAACTGAAGAGTTAGAAGCTGAAGGGTATGCTAGGGAAGTAATGAGAAATGTTCAACAGATGAGAAAAAAAGCCGGTTTGCAAAAATTAGACCCAATTGTTGTACATTTGATGACCAGTGAGAATCTTAAACCTGCGCTTAACAAACTTAAATTAGAGATTGAAGAAAAAACGGGTGCTGAGAAGATGGAAATTGATTGTGTTCCTTCAGTTAAGAAACATCATTTTGAAGAAGAGTTTAAAGTTAAGAACGAGAAGTTTAAAGTTTGGTTCAGTAAGGTATAACTTTTTTTAATTCCTTTTTTATTTAATTACTTTTTTTTAATATAACTTTTTAGACATATCTTTTAGAATCAATCAT
>PFNQ01000042.1:36321-75486 GCA_002792115.1 Candidatus Woesearchaeota archaeon CG_4_10_14_0_2_um_filter_33_13
TAGCAAAAAGTACTATCAAAATAGCTAGAATCACTATAAAAACTAAAAAAGCATTACCTTTTTTACTTAACCATAAAGATTTGAGTGTATCTATCATCCTCAAACAAATTATAAGTAACTATTTTAACTTTTCGTTGCACTCTTATAATTGCATTAAAGAAAATCTTTTTATACTCTTAAATATTAATGTCCTAAAAAGAGGTTAATTAAACGTGAGATCAAATTATATCTTATTGTCGTTGTTATTGCTTTCAGCTATGCTTCTATCCGCGTGTGATTTAATCCCACAAGACCAAGATAATACTACTCTTATTTTGGAACCAACATCAACTTCCAAAATAATGAATGAAACTCCAATTATGGAAGTTACTCCAGTAAAAGAACCAACGGTTTGTACTAATAATAACGATTGTGAAGACGGTAAATTATGTATCAATAATCAGTGTGGGACTATCGCAGATATCTATATTACTGAAGGTTGTGATACCAAGTGTAACTTTAACTCTGTTGTTATCGAAACAAGTGATAAACAGACCTTTACTTTAAATCGTGGACAAGGAGATTATACTGCTGCTGGTGCTTTAGAATGGACTTTGATGAATGGTCCTGATTATTGTCCTGGTAATGATGTTATTGTCCCGGTTAGAATTAAAGCCAAGAATTATGGTAAAATCTTGAGTGAAGAATACGTGACCGTAAATGTTGGAGAATCAAGTAGAGAAATTACACACCCACAGATTAAGGCTCTTAAATTTACATTTAAAGTTAATTCTGTTAATGAAGTGTGCAAGTGATAACAGAATAAGACAGAATAAAAAAGAATAAAAAAGAAAAAGAAAGAATGGGGTAAGAGATGGATTATAGCTTATTACAAAACTTTGCTTTGGCTCTGGGGTTGGGAGCTTTAATTGGTTTGGAAAGGGAATATGCTCGATTTCAAAAACGCGGCCATGATTATGCCGGAATTAGAACCTTCCCCTTAATCGCTGTTTTTGGTGCCTTGTCAGCATATCTTGGAGAGTTAATTTCACCGTGGATTTTAATAACTGGTATCATTTTAACTGGACTTTTAATTGTTATTGCTTACTTTACTATTACCGATAAAAGTAGAAAATATGTTGGTGCAACTTCTGAAATGGCTGGTTTTTTAACATTTTTTATCGGTGTACTTTGTTATCATGGTCAAACTACCTTTGCAGTAATCTTAGCAGTTGTTATTACATTAATACTTTATGCTAGATCATTCTTACATCACTTTGCCGAAAAGATGAATAAAGAAGAGATGGCTGATACCCTTAAGTTTGCAGTTATTGCTTTGGTCATACTTCCACTTCTTCCTAACAAAGCTTATGGTCCTTATGAAATTTTTAATCCTTTTGTCATCTGGCTGATGGTTGTCTTTATTTCTGGAATTAGTTTTGCAGGTTATATTTTTATTAAATGGTTTGGAGAAAGAGGTATAACTTTAGCGGGAATCTTTGGTGGTTTAGTTAGTAGTACAGCTGTGACAACTAGCTTTGCGCAAAGAAGTAAAAAAGAAACTACTATTTTTAAAGCATTAGCATTAGGAGTAATCTTAGCCAATACTGTTATGTTTGTTAGAATTCTAATTGAAGTCTTTGTTATCAATCCAAAATTGTTTGTAATGATGTTGGTTCCTTTTTCAGTCTTAATTTTGATCTCTGTTATCTTTTCATACATCCTTTGGATTAAAGCTAAGAATGTTAAAGGAAAAGTTGAATTGTCATCACCTTTTACTTTGGGACCAGCATTAAAGTTTGGTCTGTTTTTTGCATTTATTCTTGCCGTAGTCAAGTTGGCAGATGTTTATCTTTCTTCAAAAGGGGTCTATTTAGTAAGCTTTATTTCTGGGTTTGCAGATGTCGATGCCATTACAGTTTCTTTGTCACAATTAGCAAAAACCACATTGGATATGAACACGGCTAGAAATGGTATTGTTATTGCTGCTTTGACTAATATTGCTGTTAAGGGGGGAATTGTTTATTGGTTTGGTGATAGAAAGAAGTTTGCTAAGATTATCTTAAGTTTATATCTGGCTTTAATTGTGTTAGGGGTCACTTTAATCTTTTTATTTTAATTAATAAAGATTTTAGAAATCATAAAAATTTTAAAAAGTAAACTTAAAAAAACTGAATCCTTGGTTTTAATTCCTTTTTATCTTCTTGTTTGTTAGCCAAGTTAAGAAAACTGCTAAAGTCTGGAGGGGTGTCAGGAACTTTATTTTTTTCTGTTACTGTAGTGTCCAAATTATCACCAAACATACTCATAAACCCAGTGTTATTAGTTTCAGCATCTGGTTTAGAAACTTCTTGGACGTTTGTTCTAATCTCATTATTTAATCCTGTTTTGTTAGTAAAATGAGATAAGATTTCCATTACTTTCTGGATATCCTCATGAGAATCTTCCTTTGTATCAATTGTTATTTTCATGGCCTATCACCTATCTTGCAAGAATTTCAAGGAATATTTAATCTTTACGAAAATGATAAGAAAATGTGCGCCAGCCGGGACTTTCGTAATCCCCAGGTCTTATGAGCGGGAACGCGAGTGACCGCGAATCCCCCTACCAGATCTGGGAGATCTGATTCGAACCCGAATCAACGGCTCTCCTCTTTGGAAAAAATGGAAGGCCGCTATCCTAGCCATTAGACTACTGGCGCGTATATAGCAAAACAAGGGTTTTATTTATAAAACTTACTCTTGAACAAAAAGATAAATAAAGCAATATCGCTTTTCTAGGAGATATGAATCAAAAAGTTAAGAAAACAGAATTAGAAACTATTTTTGTCTTTGGCGCCCATACTGACGATTTTGTTATTGGGGCCGGTGGAACTTTAGCAAAATACGTCCAGGAAGGCAAAAAGGTCATTTCAATTGTCTTTTCTTTAGGAGAATTATCCCATCCTTGGATTAAAGACCATGTTATTAAGAGTATTCGTTCTAAAGAAACTCTAGATGCCGGTGAGATAATGGGCTGTGAAACCTTTTTCTTAAACTTAAGGGATCAAAAGATTAGTGAGGATTATCTTAAAAACAATACGGAAGATAAACTATTAGCTTTGTTAATAAAACATCAACCTACAAAGATCTTTACTCATAGTATTGAAGATCCTCATCCGGATCATAAAACGGTGCACAAAATTACTTTAGAGCTTTACGATAAGCTAAACTTTGAACCAAAACCAGAAGTCTATGTTTATTCTGTTTGGAATCCGGTTTCTTTCAAGACCGGTTGGCCATCTTTATATGTTAATATAACAAATACATTCTCCATTAAATTACAAGCACTCAAGACGTTTAGGAGTCAGAAGATTCATGTTGCTTATCCATTTATCTTACTATTGTTTCGAGCATTTTTACAAGGGATTAAAATCAGAACTTGGTTTGGGGAAAGATTCTATCGAGTAAAATGAGTGAAAAAATAAAATTATTGGTAGTGGCTGACACCTATTATCCTATGGTAGATGGAACTCTTAAGTTTGTTGAGGAGTTTGTAAAAAGAGCAGGGAAAGACTTTGATTATCACCTTTTAGTCCCTAATTTTAAGGATCAAAAGGATACCCCTCGAGTTACATTTGTAAAAGTTTCTCGATTTATTAAACTGTCAGGGTATCATTCTATAAAGATCTTTTCTTTGAGCAATTTTCGTAAAATTTCAAAGGCTGTTAAAGAAAATGACATCATCTTTGTTCAAGGTCCAGTATTCCTTAGTGCTTTATCAATCTTAATCGGCAAATTAAAGAAGAAAAAAGTAGTTTTTTACATGCATGTTGACCTGTGGAACTTTTTTAAGAATGTTTTGGTAACCCCTATTTTAAAAGTGTTATACTTTTTTATGAAACCTTTTGTTAAGATCTTAGGCAATAATTGTTCTTTAGTTTTAGTTCCTTATCGCGATCTTATTGACACATTGAAAGCTAAAAAAGTTAATGTTCCTGTTAAGGTTGTTCATTTAGGAGTTGATATTAATAAATTCTTTCCAGTTAAGGACAAGAACAATATCAGAAAAAAATTATCTCTTCCACAAGAAAAGATGATCATTGGTTATGTGGGGAGGGTTTCTAATGAAAAGAACACCCATACTTTACTAGAAGCTTTTAAGAAATTACCTCAACAAAATAATCTTCATCTTTTAATTGTCGGGGATGGGTCTGTCAATTTGGTTAAAGAATTAAAATCAATTTCTAATTGTACCGTTACTGGCTTCGTCAGGAATGTAGAAGATTATTATCAGGCTATGGATATTTTTGTTATGCCTAGTCTAACAGAAACAACTTCGCTAGCGACTTTAGAAGCAATGTCTACTGGTTTGCCTGTAATTGCTACAAAAGTTGGTTTTATTAAAGAATATCTTTCTAAAGAACATAATGGTTTGTTCTTTCCAAGGAATAGTTCTGGCATGTTAGCTGTTAAGTTAGAACAATTATTAAATAGTCCCGCACTTAGAGAAAAATTGGGTCATAATGCTCGTAAAACTGTAGCCTATTCTTTCTCCTGGGAAAGATCAATTAATAAAATTAAAAGAATTTTTCTTGAACAATTATAATTAAAATAGGCTCCAGCTTTACCCAAAATTTACTTAAAATCTACTCAAAATTCTTCTTATAATAGATATGCATATGTGTTATAAGCGTAAAGTTTAAAAACCAGACTTAAATCAAAAATTTAACATGGAAGAACACAATTATGAGGAAGAGAAACAGGAAAAAGTTACTGAAGAAGACGAATTTGGGACTGATTTCATGGATGGTTATGATGATGATGAAGAAGTGGAAGAATGTTCTGAATGCGGTTCAGCAGTACATGAAGAACGCAAGGTTATTCGAACCATTGGTGGCGAAAAATTCACGTTCTGTTCTAAAGAGTGCGCTGATGAATTTGAAGAGACAATGGGTGAAAACTAGTTCTTTTTTTCTTCAATTTCTCTTTTTTCTGGCGGTAAATACTTTAATCCCAAGATTTTAAATATTTCTCTTTCATTTCTGCCTGCAACTTTTGTCTTAGTTTTGAGATCATAAAGTCCATATTCATTAAGAGTATATCCCTTGCTAAGAGCAATCTTACGTATATTTATATTAAACTCTTTGCTGCCGATAAAGTAAAGCATCGCTGCTCCAAATTCCTCTTCTTTAAAGACTCTTAAATCTACTTGCAGATCGTTCTTTAAACGGATAGAACTTCTAGTTTTACCATGGCTCAAAATCGCGTTTTTTTCTGGAAAAGACAAAAAATGATTCATCACCTTTTCAGCATTTTTTGAAATAACTAAGAAATCTAAGTCTCCAATCGTTGCTTTTTTTCTTCTGAATGAACCTACAACTTCAATTCTCTTTACAAAAGTGGATTTTTTAAAATGTTTAAGTATCCTTTCAACAACTGGCTGTGCTTCTTTCCAAGGCCAGCGTTGCGGTTTTCTCTTCAACAGATCAAAACCCTGCTTAAGAATTTCCTCGCTCTTTTCCCCAAATCCTGGAAGTTCTCTGATGGTTTTATTTTTGATAGCTTTTTCTAAGTCTCTTAAAGTTTTAACTTTTAATTTTTGGTAGAGAACTTTAATTTTCTTTGGGCCTAGTCCAGGAATCTGGTTCAGGCCTTCAATATCAATCTGTGTCTCTTTTTTTAGTTGTTCATAATATTTCAACCTTCCTGTAAAAATAATCTCTTCAATCTTCTTAGCAATATGTTCTCCAACTCCGGGAATCTCTTCCAATTTTCCATGTTTATAGACTAAAGCAATGTCTTCAGAAAGGTTTTCTATTCCTCGGGCAGCGTTTCTGTATGCCTGAGGTTTAAATTTAATATCTTGTAACTCTAAAATATCAGCAATATTGTACAATATTTCAGCTATCTTTTGATTTAACATCTATCTCCATTCAATTAAAATAAGTAAGAAAAAGAAGTTTATAAAATTTATTAATTGAATTCCTAATTAATCTTTTTTCTTCTCTTTGGGAGCAGAATAAGTATAACCTGATTTTTGAAGAGCATCTCCTTGATTACCACTTAATAAGGCACTATAATGTTGGCTCATTTCTTTTGTGTCTCTCCAAACGTGCGGTTTATCATGTTTCCAACCAGCCTTCTCAAATTTAGGAGTTAAGTACTCAGCCAAATCTACTCTGTCGTCTTCATCACTAAAGATTCCACCAATTGCTTCATTAACTAAATTAGCTGTATAAAATTTCTTGGTAGTTTCTCCAATTGATCTTAATCTGTCAATAACATCAAGCTTTGTACTACCTTTTAAACTTTTAATGTAACCACTGCTTAAGATGTTAGTTGGGTTTCTACCATCAGCAGAATAATACTTAGACATAAATTGGCCTTTAAACTCTCGCAAATCTTTCTTGTCCATTTTAATTTTTTTAGCATGGGCAACAAACTTCTCAAACCTTTTTCCCATAGCTTTTTGTAAGAAAGTATCAACATATGATTCTAAAATCTCCGCTAACTTATCCTCATCTTGTAACTTAAATTCGTCAGCAGCAGCATGTTTGTCCAATGTTTTGTGAGCAACATTGTATGCTCCAGGAAAACCTTTTGGATCAGAAGGATGACCAAAAATGGCATAATGAGCGTGGTGAGCAAATTGTTGACCAAAAATAGCTTCAGGATCATTAAATCTTTCGAAGGCAGCAACCCTGTCCTTGAATGCTTTTCCCTTTTCATGATGAAAACCTCTAAACTCAGCAACAATATCATCTACAGTTTTAGGTTTTCTTTTATCGGCCATAGCTTTAACCAATGTTCCTGACTTTTTAAATATTTCTTTTCTTCAATAGTCTACTAATTAAGCAAATTATCTTGTTATTGACCAAAATGTCACACCTCTTTTGAGAATAGTTATAACCATACAAAACATATTATATTGTTACATACAAAAATGTCACACTCAAACGGAGGAGATTAAATAATGGCTAAGAAACCCACTAACAAAACAATTAAGGCTAAACAAATTAAGACAATAACTCAGGCTGATGATAAAACAGCAACTATGCAACCTTCTGCTCCTAAATTGCCACCAGAATTACAAAAAAAGTTAGATGCACTGAAATCTAAATTAGATGAATTTAAAGATAAAGTTTTAGAAAAGTTTGGAGATTATATTGTTGGGATAACTTTGTTGCCACCAGAAAAACAACCTGCTTCTCATGACAATCAAATAGAAAATAAAGGTAAGGAAGCTACTAAAGAACCAAATAAAGATCAAATTAATTTGATGGTTGTAGTTGATGATACTACTTCTACTAAGATGACTAAGGACGAATTACATCAAAAGTTTAGTAGTATTATTTCAAAGTTTGCTGAGGAGACCGATAAAAACATCCTTGTTCAAAGTGTTTTACTTACTGACATTTGGCAAAGTTGTTACGACGCAAAATATGATCTTAACAGATTAATTTCTTTAGGTGCCCCCATTCATGATACCGGGATGTTAGCAGCGATTAAAATTTCTGAAATCCATAAAAGTATGGTTATTAAGAAATTTGATAAATACATCTTAAGCTACGTTCTTGCCGGTTCTTTAACTCAAGGAAAAGCAACCCACTCTTCTGATATTGATGTTTGGATTGTTATTGATGATACTGATGTTAAGAAGATGACTCGGGCAGAGTTAAAAGACAAACTTCGGGCAATCATTATTGGTATGGGTGTAGAGGCAGGTGAGATGACCGGTATTAAAAATAAGTTAAACATTCAGGTTTATATCTTAACAGACTTCTGGGAATCATTAAAAGATGCTAACCCCATAATCTTTACTTTATTACGAGATGGAGTTCCTTTCTATGACCGAGGAATATTCATGCCTTGGAAACAGTTGTTGAGAATGGGAAGAATCAAGCCAAGTAGAGAAGCCATTGACTTGTTTATGAGTACTGGTGAACAAAGTCTTAATCGAGTTAAATTAAGATTAAAAGAGATGGGTATGGAAGATACTTACTATGCTATCTTAACACCAAGTCAGGCAGCATTAATGTTATATGGCGTGCCACCACCAACCCCCAGAGAAACACCTGATGTCATTGAAGAAATTTTTGTTAAGAAAGAGAAACTTCTTGAAAAAGAATATATCACTATTTTACGAAACAATGTTAATATTAGAAAACAGATTGAGCATGGGGATAAGAAAGAATTAACTGGAACAGAACTAGATCTGCTTCTTAACAATGCTGAAAAGTACCTTAAAAGAATTGAACTATTGTTTAAGCAGATAGAGGAAATGCACAACCAAAAAAGTATCTTAATACTTTATGATGAGATTATTACTATCATCAGGGATGTGTTAAAATTGGAAGGTATTGAGAAATCTCAAGATGCTGAGATAGTTAAGTTGTTTGAGGATGAGTTAATTTCTACTGGAAAGGTTCCAGCTCGCTACTTGCGTGACTTAAACGAGATTGTAGAAGCTAAGAATAAGCATGATGTCAAAAAGTTAACTAAAGCGGATATTGAAGCCGCTCGCAAAGGCAGTAGCGGTTTAATTCGTTTCTTAGTTGAGTATATGCAACGTAAGAGAGGAAGAGAATTGGAAAGAGCTAAGATCCGTATTAAATATGGTGAAAAATATGGAGAAATTGTTCTTTTAGATAAATATGCTTTTGTTATCTTTGATATCGATGCTAAAGATAAAAAATATGAAAAAGCTCGTATTAATCCAGATGGAAGTTTAGGAACGATGGAAAGTTCATCTGCTGAGGAATATGAACATGCTTTGGCTTCTGCACTCTTACCTAAGAAAGCTTTTATCAAAGAACCAATCTTTGAAGATATTAAAAGAGTCTTTGGCAGAGATGTAGAAATCTTAGTTAATTATTAACTTTTATTTTTTTAATTTTATTTAACCTTTTAGCTGATTTGTTTTAATCCAGCCCTTCCAATATTTAAAAAGTACTCATTTTCTTTGGAGTTATTGTTTTTAACATTTTTTTCATACGTTGCAGATAATACATGCATAGCATGAGCTATCTTAATGTAAGCTGGTAAAGATTTTAATTCTAAAGGTGTTAATTTTATTTTTTTTTGGTATTCTTTTAATACTGCTTTAAAATCTTGTTCACTTTTTTCTTTGTTATCTTTATCAAATAATATGTCACAGGCTAAAACAGCTAATTCTTGAATGCGCGGGTAATAATTAGAGACTGAGAAATCTACAATCCAAATTTGATTATTTTTATCTTTGATTACATTAGTTCTGATTAGGTCCCCATGAACAAAACAATGTGGCAAAGTTTTAATTTTAAGATTTTTAAATTCTTTAACTAGGGGTTGAATTAAAGCAAAATCTTCGTTATTTAGATATTTTCCTTTACTTTCAAATTCTAACAGAAAATTAGTTATCGCCCAAGAATCATAAATTTTTGCTGGTTTTATCTTTACAGAATTGATTAAAGATGTCTGGTAAGCTAAAGAAAGGGTATCCTCTTTTGTAATTAATGCGTTGGAGGTAAAAAAGTCTTTACCCTCAATAAAATCCATTACGCAAATTCTTAATGTTAGTTGATCAATCTTTAACAAATGTAGGAATCCTTGTTTCGATTGGTATAATTTTGGAACAGAAACACCATTTCTTAATGCTTCTATAATCACCCCAACATTTCTTTTGCACTCATCTATAGTCCTTTCATTTGAGAATATTTTTATAAAAAACCGGCCACTGTCTGTTTCTAAAAAGAAATTGAAGTCTTCGTAACCAATGAAAATTATCCTACTATCTAAGAACTCTCCCAGATTAAAATTTACGCACACCAATCTAGCGATTTTTGCCAAATCTCCATTATAACCAATTCTTTGTTTAAAGATTGATTCCATTCTTGATTACAACTGTTTTATATTTTTATAACTTTCTGAAAGTTAGTAATCTTGTAGGATTTATTCCCATAATCTTAGAAGGTCTTCTTCCATAAAATGCATCTTGCCTGGAATGATTAAACAGTGGGGAGGTTTACCAAAATCAAACATTTTAATCTCTTTTAGCGGTCCAGATTTTACTAAAAAGTCGTCAGAACCAAGTCTGGCACATCCAACTACTAACAAATCATCTTTGATTAATTTTTCTCCTTTACGTTTTTCAATATTTTCAAGAATTTCTAACGCCCTGTTAATGGTCATAAACTTATTCAGGTCTGGCCTTAAATCTAATAAAAAAAGAGTGTGCATTCCTAAATAAGTGTTTTCTCTATAAAGGTTGTATGGTGCCTCTAATTGAGGGATCTCTTCCAAGAATGGGATTGATGCTGTTCTACCAAATTTGTATAATTGTAGTCCTGTGATGCCAATGCTAGTTAATACCGATGCATTGTTAATAATCTTAACTTTAACATTCTTTTCTCTAGCAGATTTGAACAATTCAACGTGGGTAGTTGCGGAGAATGGATCACCAATGACTAAGAAAGCAACTTCTTTACTCTTTGCTTCTTCGATAATCTTGTCTTCTCCTTGTTCAGTAATTTCTCTGTTTGCTAGAATTAGTTTCTTTCCATAAAGTTTCTTTAAGTCTTCAAGTGTACATTGTAATAAAGAAGTATAATTTTCTAAATAAACTAGATCACATTTCTGAATTGTTTCTAATCCTTTAATGGTGATATCTTTTTCAGTACTTAATCCTAGACCAATTAAATATAATGTCATAATTATCTAATTTTGTGGTTATTATTTAAATCTTGCTGGATTTATCTTATCTCGGTGGTAAGAAAACCTTATATATCTGTTATAACTTCGAAACAATCACTAAGCATGGTGCGTAAACGCCGGAAGTTAGGCTCGTGAAATCCATATGGTTAGTCCTTCGGGGACAGTAAAACTTCCATTGTTCGCAAGACTATGTTTAGTAAATTTCTTTTATTTCTATTTTGATTATTAAAACTGGTTTAAACCTTTAATCACTTACTTAACTAAGAAGTAATTAAGAAATAAAAACTATTAGAAATAAATAACCTAAAGAACTTAATTTTCCTTTAAGTATAATGCATGAGAATTGTGCTTAGCTTGCATATCAAAATATTTCTTAATTATTGCATTTAAACCTAAAGCTCTGTATTGAATTGTATCCCAATATTCAGATAGCTCTGGATCTTTTGCTTTAGCATAAAACTTGCCCATCCATTCTTTAAATCTGCTTCCTTTAAACCGCTTCTGCCAATCATAAGTCATCTTTCCATCCATCCAGATATAAATCCGACCTTTAGTCAAAGTTTTTTTCTTACCATCAATTTCAACTTCAACTTCTTGCATATCCCACATATGCACCTTAATTTTATAATTGTAACTTACAAAATCGTTAACATTTTTGTCCATTAACCAGACCCACTCTTGTTCTGCTCCTTCTGGTGAAGGAACCTTGTGTTTATAGTCCATTTCATGCCATTTAAATCCTTGATTTTTACACCAATCTATTACAGCAGTATAAAGTCCATCAAAATCAAAAAGGCCACTATAACGTATGATTGACCTTGGTATTGGCATATCTCCCATAAAGCTAACTAAAATTCTCGCTTATTTAAATATTTCTAACTCAAAACTTCTTCAGGATAATCAGTAATTAAATTATCCACAAACCTTCGAGAACTCTTTCAATTATCCCTTGACAATTATTTAGTTTAGTAATTACTTCTGATCTAACTGTGGCTTTTTTAATCTGTCCTACTCTATCTAATATTTGAGCATAAACTCTGATTAAATCTCCTTCTAGTAAATTAGTTAGCAATAAAATATCAAAAAAGCTTTTGTTATCATAAACGGGGCGAATTAAAGTTGTAACCATTTCTAAAGATTCGAATTTTTTCTCTTTTCTTAACCATTCTGACTTCCCCAATAGTTTCCAAACCTTGATCATTCTATCATCTTTAAACTTCTGCTTAAATTCATGATTTTCTCTTTCTTCATAAACCAAAGCGCCAAGTAACAATAATATTTGATAATCATCCAGTTTATCAACAAAATCAGTGGCAAAGATTTCTCCTAAGGTAATTTCATCAGCGTAAACTTTGGAAGAGAAATAACCTTTATCTGTTAAAGTTAATTTGTTCTCTTTTCCAATAATATACCCGTATTTTTGTAATCTTCTTACAATGCTATTATATCTTGCTAATAGTACTTTTGTAGGAACTTTAGCAAAATCTTTACCAAATTTTTGGTATGAGAAAAAGCTTAATCTTAGGATATACTCTATTTGTGACGGTGTGTGTTGATCAATCAAATTTAATACACTATTGGTGGACAATCTAAATTGTGATTCTATTGGATCGATATCTCGATCGGTTATTGCCTTTATTTCATTATAATTAAAACTAGGTCTATATGTTGCTACTACTACATATCCTACTGTGTCAATACCTCTCCTCCCTGCCCTTCCGGCAATCTGAAAAAACTCTTTACTGTTTAAGTTTCTGAAGTTTCTACCATCAAACTTTCTTAAACTATCAAAGCAGACGGTCTTAGCTGGCATATTTATTCCAACCGCAAAAGTTTCTGTAACGTAAAGAACTTTTATTTTTCCTAAAGAAAATAACTCTTCAACTAATTCTTTAAGTATTGGTAAGATTCCAGCATGATGAAAACCAATTCCCTTCTGCAAAGTTTGCTTAAGTATCTGTGTTGATTTTAATTTGTTGATGTCAGAAGGTGCATCTTTTAGTTTTTTATTAACATAAGTAACAATTTCTAAATCCTTCTTGAACATCTCTGTTTGCGATAAGGCCAAAGCATTTTGTTGACAGGCATGACGTGAAAAATGAAAATACAAGCAGGGTGTTTTTTCAACTCCTAACTCTTTAAGCACATCTAAATGGTTTGGTGGAGGTACACGATTAAATCTTCCTTTTTTCCTATCTCGATATTGTGGAATTTGCTTAGCTAAACGAATCTTTTCTAACGTGGTTATTCCTAATTCATCATCATAAAAAGATACTTCTAAAGGCACGTTTCTTTTTGTTTCAATAACAGTTACAACTTTATGTTTTTTTATTGCTTGAATCCAGTCTGAAAATTCTTTTGCATTAGGAATTGTGGCGGATAAACATAAAAAACGTATCTTTTCCGAGCTATAAATTATTGATTCTTCCCAAACATATCCTCGTTCTATATCATTGATAAAATGAATTTCATCAAAAATTACATAGGCAATGTTAGTGATCTCTTCGTCTTTACTAACTGCCATGTTTCTATAGATCTCAGTGGTCATGATTAAGATCTTGGCATGTGGATTTATTACAATGTCACCTGTCATTAATCCTACTTTTTCTGCTCCGTACAATTTTGAGAAATCTCTGTACTTTTGGTTAGAAAGTGCTTTTATTGGAGCAGTATAAATTATTCGTTTATCATCATTCTTATGCTTATCAATAATAAATTCAGCTATCAAAGTTTTACCGCTACCGGTTGGTGCTGAAACAACTACTGAATAATTATTTTCAATTGCTTCAATTGATTGTTCTTGAAACGGATCTAAAGTAAAAGTTTTAAATTTCATGATTACATTCTCCAAAATACAAATATAATATAAATGACATACATCATTAATAAAGAGGTCCCTTCTGTCCAGTTGATATTGGTATCTTTAGTTGCAAACACTAAGAATACCAGTGATATAAATATCATTACAATTGCGTCAACACTTAATATTATTGAATCAATAGTTATTGGTCTTATCATGCTAGTTATACCTAAAACAAATAATATATTAAAGATATTACTTCCCACAATATTTCCTAAAGCAATATCTCCTTGTTTTTTCCACAGTGCAGTTATTGTGGCCGCTAATTCTGGCAAGGAAGTTCCTAACGCAGCAATTGTTAAACCAATAAATGATCCACTTAATCCAGCTAAATCTGCTAATTGCCCTGCATACAACGTGAATATTCTTCCTCCTGCAATTAAAGCAGCTAGGCCACCAACGACAAAAAGAATATTTTTCCACAATGGGTTCTTATTTTTAAATTCAATGGAAAATTCTTTTGTGACTGTTTTTCGCTGTTCTTTAATTGAGCTAAAGATATAACTCATAAAAATTACAAAAACTAACAATAATACCATTCCATCAAAACGACTTAAAGTAAGCGTATCTTTTCCAAAAATAAAAAAGTCATCCGCGAGGATAAGCAATAAAAAACTCGAAACAACCAGGAAGGGCATTTCATACATTAGTGATGTTGATCTTACTTTTATGTTCTTAGCTACAATTGCTCCAATACCAACAATCAAAGCAAGATTAGCAATGTTACTTCCAACAATGTTTCCTATAGCGATATCACTCTGACCGTTTAAAGCTGAAAAAAAACTGATAATAAATTCTGGTAAGGATGTTCCAAACGCCATTATAGTTAATCCAACAACAATGGGGGATACTCTTAGAAATCTTGCTAAGTCTGCAGAACCATCAACTAAATAGTCTGCTCCTTTTAGTAAAACAAATAGGGCTATTAAAATCATTAAACATACAAAAATGATTGCTAACACCTTTTACCTCGTTTCATCGCTCTTTTAGTGGTTATCTCAATATAATATCCATTAGAACAATCTCTTAAATTATTTAAAGCTTTACTTTCTCTTAAACTTCTTTTCAAGTTCATCCATTGTAACTTTGATTAATACTGCTCTTCCATGCGGGCAAGTATATGGCAGTTTAGTTTTAGATAATTCTTCTAATAATCTTTGAATCTCTGGTATAGAGATTACATCTCCAGCCTTCACTGAGGCACGGCAAGCCATCCTGGTAATAATTTCTTCTTGTATTTGTTCAAACTTATTTTTACCTTCTCTAAGTTGGCCAAGAATGTCAAATAACAACTCCTTGGCTTGTAATCTTCCAAAAACAGAGGGGACTGTTTTTATCAAAAAGGTATTCTCTCCAAATTCTTCTAACAAAAAACCGATTTGCTGCAAATAATTTTTATTCTCCTGCAAAAATATTCTTTCTGCAGCAGAAAATTCCAAAATTTCTGATTTTAATAATCTTTGCACTGCAACTTCTTTATTAATAAATTGCCGCATAAATCGTTCATACAACACTCTTTCTTCGACGACATGTTGGTCTATCAACAACATTCCTCCTTGAGTTTCAGCAATAAAGAATGTTTTATGAATCTGTCCCAAAATCTTCATTGGTGGAAGTTTAATATTTCCTTCCACGAAATGTTCTTTTCTTTGTTCAGACACACAAACTTCTTCCTCGGGAGTAACGTAAGACTCTTCATCAAAATTGTTTAAATCATTTTGTAAACTCTTTTGTAGACCCCTTTCTGTGTTATCTTGAATGTTTCTATTATGTTGTAAGATTGTTTGATCACTTTTTTCAAAAAGATATTTTGTTTCTTTACTTTGATTTATTATTTTTTCAAATTCTTTTGTTTTAGGTTTTCCAAAGGTTAATTGTTCTTCTTGATCAATTGACATTATTGGGATTAAATTATTCTTTTCTAGTACTTCTTTAACTGCTTTTGTTATTGTTTCTTGTACCAACTCTTTTTGTTCAATTTTAATCTCAGTTTTGGCGGGATGTACATTAACATCAATCTTATTTGGACTTAATTCTAAGTTTAGTATGAACACTGGATGTTTACCAACAAATAATAAGGAATGATAACCTTCATAAATAGCTTTACTAATCTCTTCACTTTTAACCCATCTTCCATTTACAAAAACTGATTGTTGATTTTTATCATTTCTTGCTTCGTTTGGTTTAGCAATAAATCCATTAATTTTTATGATTTCATCTTGATAATTTATTTCTAAAAGATTTTTTGCTAGTGATATTCCATAGATAGAAGCAATTTTATCTCTATAATTCTTTACAGCAGGAGAGTTGATTAGATTATGGCCGTCATGATCTAATTTAAATGTTGTTTGACAGTTAAATAAAGCATAACGCAAGACCACTTCAACGATATGTCTTAATTCTACTGCATCTGTTTTAAGAAATTTTTTTCTTGCTGGAGTATTAAAAAATAAATCTTGAACTTCAATTGTTGTTCCTTTATTTGCACCAATCGGACCGGAACTTATTTCTTTCCCACCTTCTAATACTAAATTAAACCCTTCTAAAGTTTCAGCTTTTTTTGTTGTGATCCCTAATTTAGACACAGCAGCTATACTCGCTAAAGCTTCTCCTCTAAATCCTAACGTTTGAATTGCAAATAAATCGTCTGCAGAATTAATCTTACTTGTGGCGTGCCTTAAAACACATTTTTTGGCATCTTCTTCCTCCATGCCTTCACCATTATCTTTAACTTTGATCAGTTTTTTCCCAGAATCTCTAATCTCAATATTGATGATTGTGGCTCCAGAATCTAAAGAGTTTTCCATCAACTCTTTAACTACAGAAGATGGCCTTTCAATTACTTCTCCAGCCGCAATTTTATTGATTAGATCTTCATCCAGAAGCTTAATTTTAGTCATCTGTTTTTTGCGCTTGATAAATTTATAAAGTCTTTGGTGTTCTAGTGAATAATAACTTTTGTTTGACAGTATATTTTTCTTGTTGATGAATTACTTGTTAAGACGAGATGGTGAAGTGTAATAATCACTTATCGGATTACACAACTCAAAATGTTTTAAAAACAATGGTCTGGAATTTATAACATAAACGATGATAGAAGAAAATACGGAATCAAACAACAAAGCAAGGATACTTCTTTTTACTAGTCCAACCTGTCCTGCCTGTCCAAGTGCCAAAAGATTGATGCAAGAGTTCATAAAAGAGCGACAGGATATCATCTACGAAGACATTCCATTAATCTCAGCCCTTGCCCAAGAAAAGGCACAAAAATACGATGTGATGAGTGTTCCCACATTTATCATTCAAGGGGCGGGTTATGAGGGAAGTATTGGTTTATCTGGAAACCAAACTAAAGCAGTTTTGCATAAGTATGTTGATTTAGCTTTAGGTATTGGTAAACCTGAAGAATCTGTTAAAAAGAAAAGAAGCTTTAATCTTTTTGGGTTAAAGATTAAGTTGTAACCTGTGAGATTGGTTCATTATTTCTTTGATTACATAATTATTTCAAGCAAACAAAATCTTTTTAAACTGGTTTCTCTTTTCCAAACAAATGGCAGAACTAAAAGGTCAGAAATGTTCATTTTGTAACGAAAACAAGTTAGTACTTAGGGAAGATGAGGTAGAGATACCTCACTTTGGTCGTGTTTTTGTTTTATCAATGGAATGTGAAGCATGTGGTTATCGTAAAGCAGACTTAGAGCCTGCTGAGGAGAAAGATCCTTGTAAGTATACTTTTGAAGTTAAATCTGAAGATGATCTTAATGTGAAGGTGGTTAAGTCTTCTGACGCAACAGTTAAGATTCCTCATGTTATGACAATCGAGTCTGGTCCTGCTTCTGATGGTTACATTACTAATGTTGAAGGTTTATTGAATAGGGTTAAGCAGATGATTGAGTCTTCTGTTGATGGTGAGGACGATGAAACGCTTAAGAAGAAAGGTAAGAATCTTGTCAAGAAGCTTAACAAAGTTCTTGTTGGCAGAGAGCCTTTGAAGATTATTCTAGAAGATCCAACTGGACATTCTGCAATTATCTCTGATAAGGCCCAAAAAAGTAAACTTTAAAAGAATGGAAAAACTACATCTATACTTAACTTTATACCAAAAGCCTTTATCTTTCTGGGAATTGTTAAAAGTTACAGACGCCTATGGGTCGGATTTAATTAATCTTCTGAATCAAGAACTTAATAGTAAGCGGGTTCTTTACAAGAACTATAAGTTTTATCTATCTGAAAAGACTAGAAAAGAGACTAAACCATTTTATCATCCGGATTTAAAGTCTGAATATGATTTGTATCTTAAGTGTGTAAAGCAAAGACCAGAGGTTAATGAATTGTTTTGGCAAGATTATCTTTCTCCTGAATCTGTCTTAACCAGGGTAAAGTTCTTAATTTCTCATGCAGACATTCAAAACAAAAGAGTTTTGATTCTTGGTGATGATGATTTATTGAGTATTTTCTTAGCTGCTACAGGTCTGCCAAAAGAAGTTGTTGTTATTGAGATTGATGAAGCAGTACTAGATTATATTGATAGTGTTGCTACTAAACATAAATTAAAGATTAAAACAATCTCCTATAATGCTGCAGAACCTTTGCCGAGTAATCTTATTGGGAAAGTTGACACATTTATTACAGAACCAGTAGAAACTATTTTTGGTTTAAAGGCTTGTTTATCCCGTGGGGCGCAATCTTTAGTCCCTAACGGAAGTCTTTATTTTGGTCTGTCTAGAATTGATTCCACACTAAAAAAGTGGTATGAAATTCAGAAAATGTTAAATCAAATGAATCTTTGTATTACTGACTTGGTTAAGGGTATTGGTAAATATAAAGATCCAAAAGCTGAGCCAGAGTATTATCAACATTTGTTTTTATCAAAGAAAATTAATTTTCCTTTAACGACGCCTACATTAGATTTTTATGATAGTGCATTTATTAGGTGCAAGGCTGTGGGCAAGGCTAAACCGTTAATCAAAGGTAGTGTCAAATTTAACAAATCTTTTTACCAGGACAATTCTGTGATGACTATGTATTTGGATAAAGAATAACTCTTCTTTTTCTTTAATAATACCAAAAACTTTTTAAAAAAAACCTCAATTTAACAAAAGATGAACTCAAACGAGGACGATGAAAGTGGCAGTCGGTACTCATGTGCTTGGGAACCTTTACGGCTGTCCAAAACAACTGCTTAAAAAAGTTAATGTAGTCAAAGCTATCCTCGAGAAGACAGTAACGGAAGCAAAATTTAATTCTGTGGGAAATGTATTTCATCAGTTTACTCCCTTTGGAGTCACTGGAGTATTTATTTTAACTGAATCCCACCTTAGTATTCATACTTGGCCAGAAAAGAATTTTGCAACTGTTGATGTCTTTACTTGTGGTAAAGAAGGAAATGCTGAGATTGGGTTTGAGATTCTTTGTAAATATTTTAAACCCAACAAAGTAGAAAAGCAGGTTGTTCACCGATAATTTTTTATTTTTTTGTTATCATTAATACTTTACTTTCTAGAATTATTTTGATCTTTACCCTCTTTAAAAACTTGAGCAAGATCAATGATATACTTTCCTTCCTCTAACTTTATAACTAAAGGATCTTTCTTAAAGAGATGTACTAAATCTAGTTCATACTTTCCTGGGCGAAGAACACGAATAGCTTCTAATTCTAAGATGACTGGTTTGTTTGGGTCTTCAGTTTTAACATTCAACATGTTAGTAACATCTTTCTCAATTTGTACCTTATCCTCACTAGAAAGGTTACTAACTAACTTTTGTCCTTCTTCAACATCCTTTTTTTTGATGTAAAAAAATAATCTAGCGCCACAGCTGCACCCTTTAAGAATTTCTTGTGCCCCATCTGGATAGAGGGTATTACATCTTACGCATTGGTGTGGCATTATGACAATAAAGTAACCTTACTTTTTAACCTTTTTGCAACTTATTTCCTATTTCTTGTTCTAGTCTTACCGTTACCATTACCATTTTCTTTGGTAAATAGCTCGATTTTGTCTGGATTTTGTTCAATTTTTTTAACAACCGAAGCTGGTCCAATAATAGTCATTCCTTGTCTATCACCTAAAAGTACACTAGCAAAAACACCTTTCATTTTTTGACTGAGATTTTGTTTATTTCTGTCTGGATAAACAACACTGATCTCAATTCCTTTAAATTTTGGAGAAATCTCTTCCATAGTAATTTCAATTAAGTCGGCTTCTTCTTCTCTTCTTAACCGACCTTCCATTATTACAATTTTATTTTCCTTTACAATATTAATCAGCTTAGTAATCCTTTTAGCTGAACTGAGTGTTTCTATATCTGAATAAGGAACAAATTGAAATGTAACCATTTTTGCGCTAACCTCTTTACTGCCTCTTTTTTTAATAGTAATAATTTGGGGTATTTAAAGTTTGTTTTTTATTATATGCTTCTGATTATAGAGCTTACTTAACAACCTTAAACAATGTTTCGTAAAAATCTTCTATGTTCTTGCCATACTTTGCTGAAATCCCCACAACTTCGTATTGTGGAAACGCTGCTTTTATCACGTCAATACTTGATTTTTTTAAGTCGACTTTATTTGCAGCAATCAGAACTGGAATATTCCTTGCTTGTAAATTACCCATAATTGTAATGTTAACTTGTGAATAGGGATCTCTAGTAGCATCAAGAACAACAACTACAGAATCCATGTTGTCTAACCATTTAATAGAGTCAATCACTCCTTTAGTTGCTTCTTTGGCTCTGTCTTTAGCTTCTTTTTTGTTCATCCCTTTACGCAAGAAATCTTCATAATCGATTTTTGTAGCAATTCCGGGTGTATCAACCAATGAGAAAGTTAACTCTCTACCTTTTTTGTTTTTTATACTAACTTGCTCTTTAATCTTGATTTCTCTTGTCTCGTGAGCAATATGTGAAACAGAAGACATCTCTTCTCCTAACCAGTCTAAACAGATACGGTTAGCTAAAGTAGACTTTCCTCCATTAGGCGGTCCATATAACCCTAATTTGACGTGATTTTTTTTAGCGAACGGATTAAACTTTAATTTACTGAAAAGATTCTTGAAAAAATTCTTTACCATTGACTTTCAACCCCTCTTTGTACTAGTAAAAGATTTCTTGGCCATTATTAAAGTTTTTGGTGATGGAGTAGTAATAATGTAGCCTTAACTTTCTGTTATTCTTGTTTTAATCACTTCTGACATCATCTTTCCGATCTTGGAAATAACTATTGACCAAGTCTCGATTTATTCCAGCTTGGATGCTTAGCTCTTTTTTAAGCCGAGGCAAAGCTTTTTCTTCAATTTGTCTGACTCTTTCTCTAGTTAGGTTAAAGATTAAACCACATTCTTCTAAAGTCATTCCTCCTGTTTCAACTGCATCCAACATACAACTATGTTCTACCTCTAGAAAGTTCCAGCCGGGATAATAAATTGTTAATTCTCCTCTTGTACCTTCGGTAGTTAAACACATTCCCATGTTGTATGGGCAAGTAAAATAGGGACATGGGCGAGGAACGTGATAGCAGTCTATCCTTGCTTGTGGTCTTAATCTTTCTAATTCTGCTAAATCCTTAGTAGTAACTTCTTCATCATTTAACTTTTCAAAAAAAGGTAACCCCTCAAAATAATCTCCATCAATCGATGATGATCTAGAAACTTTTTTGACTAAGGTTTCTCCTCTTCCCGCGCTTCTACTTGTAAATCGTTTGTTACGATCAGCTCTAATGACCTTTGCTTCTTTATCTGAGGGAAAAGAGCTTGGTTGATATAATAATGATAACTCTTCTTCTCGGAGCTCTATTTTTATTACTCTATCTTTTTCAAGTCCTAACTTTATTAGGCGTGCAACTAATTCTTCTTCGACTACATCCATTCTTCTTGCTAAATCTTTCAAATCAGAATCAGAAATAGAATAGGGGTATCTTCTGTTTGCGAACATTAAGGAACCTTTTGCATCATGTAAGATGTAGCGATCGATATCTCCGTCTACATCTTTTTTATCTAGAATTCTTAAAGCAAGCTGATCATCTCTGTTTCTAACTAAGTAAACTAAGTCTCTTTCTCTGCCTGGCCAACGATAAGGAATACTTCTAACAATAGCAATTCGTCTTATTGTTGATTCTGGTTCGGTATTGTGAGCAGAGATTCGGCTTAGTCTTACTTCGTAGGGAACAAATGTTGCTGGGTCGGTTTCAAGAAAAACAGTCTTGAGCAATTCTTGTCTGGCCTCTAGGAATCTGGTTCTAGCAGCAACTCTACCGGTTATACTACTTTGCAAAGCTTCTAGTTCCGTTCTTCTTCTGGCTCTTTCTCTCTCTTTCTCTTTTTCAGAGTATTCTCTTTGCAATTGTTCTAATAACGGTGATGTTGTAGGTCGAGGAGAAACGATTTTTCTTTTTGAAGGTCTTGAAACTATCTTTTCTTCCGATGCCGGTTCAGTTATTTTTTTTTTCTGGTAGAGCTTCGTAAGCAACTGTTGCTCCACTTTCAATAAGACGCAATTGTGTTAGTAATATATCTAATTCTGGCAAATTACTTGGAAGAGGAAACTCAGTAATAATTTCAGCTAATGCTAACATCTTTTACCCCATAAAGAAGTTTAAGTTCATCATCTCGATCTTTAATTTGAATTTCAGTTCCAAATGGTCTAACAATCATTGGTAAACCAATCCTTCTACTTGTAGCAATTACTTCATCAGGAGTTTGATTTAATAATTCGGCAACTATCTTTGATCCAGTAGCGTAAGGGAAAGACGTTGATTTTGTTGTAAATAATGGGGTGTATGGGTTTTGTGGGATAACTTGGGTATCATCTCCACTCCTAAATCCATTTGGCACTCTTAACTTTTCTTCTTGGGTCGGATTTTGAATAAGAATTAGGGTTATTACTGATTCTCCAGAAGTTATTCTTCTTGAGTGTAAATCTCTAAATTTAATTCTCCCTTCAATTGTTTTTTGATCTTCTCCCGTAACTCTACAAATGCTTGTGACACTCGCCTCATAAGGGTATCCTACTTGATATGAAGATTCTTCTGGAAGTGGGGAAAGTCTTGTTTTGTCCCATTTTGCGTCATAAAAAACGGTCATTTCTACTTCTCTATCTGGAACATTTAAGGCATTACCTTCTTTAATTGCTAACTGATTTGCTAATCTTCCCACCCCTCGAGGATCTTTACTTGCTAATTCTTGAAGTTGAGCATAAGTTCTTAATACTGGATAGGTCGTTGCTTTCTCGCCAGGAACAATAACCGTTTGTTTTAAATCACTTGGAAAAACTAAACAAGAATCACTTAATGGATCTTCCTCTGGATTTGGTTTTCTTAATCCCGTTGCCTTTTGGTCTTTTTCTGACCTTACTAAATAAAACACTTTTCCTTCAGAATTAACTCTAGTTACTAAACTTTCTACAACTTTTATATGCCTCAAATTTGTAACAACATCAAAAGCATATTGTTGTGAAACTTCAAATGGAAAATCTGCTATTGTTGTTTTATCTAACTGATCTTGGTGGTTTAATTCTTTTTCATTTACTAAATCTTCTAATCTACCCTCTCCTAGAACTTCTTCTTGGGGGTCAACAATTGGTAAATTAACTGGTGCGAACTCTCTAACTGCAAGACCCGCATAATTTTGTAACAAGAAACTAACAACACCTCTAGCAGCAGCGATTGCCACACCACTAGAATGTAATTCGGCGTGAGTTTTCTCTAAAGCGCTCAAGTAAAGAGCATTTGTCTTTTCTAATAATTCTCTTTGTGGTTCTAATGCTGCAGTGGATAATGAGGAAATAACTTCAAACTCTTGACCACATTGTGCTAAAATTAATAATTTCGCGTTAACATCTGTTTCTGTTTCCAGCCTAGCGACGAATTGTTGATAAACACCAATGCGTGAATCTAAATTCAGGCCACCTGTCATTAATCATGTGGGTTAAAATTAATGTTTAAAATGATTATGAGTTTTAGAAATATATCTTGTACAACCCAAATAACTTCATCTTACTTCAATTCCTAACTTTTTTATCTTTCTATGTAGAGTCTCTGGCCGAATCTTTATCTTTTTAGCAGTTTCACTTACCTTTCCTTCAGTCTCCTTTAATGCTTGAACAAAAAATTGTCTTTCAAATTCCTTTTCTACATCTTTCCAAGACCAGTCTTGATGAGGTATAATCTTAGCGATATTTCTAGAAAGTGTGTGGACTTCTTCATACATTTTCTCCATTTTTTGAGGTTGAATAATTTCTTTATAATTATCTAACGTAGTTCTGAGGGCATTATCGATGAACTCTTCTTGATATTCTGTTTTATCTTTGTCATCTTGATGGGACCTAATCTCCTCTAATTTTATCCCTAACTCCTTAATGGTTCGATGCACACTTCTTCGATCAATACCCAATTGTTTAGCTAAATGAGAAATGTTTCCTTGATGTAATCTTAACTCTCGCTTTAAAAATTCTGCTTTGAATGATTTTTTTGCTGATTCAAATGAAGAGTTTGGAGCAATATAAACATTAAAAGAAGGGTTCTTTAATTTATTAGTTAAATCATCTTCAATCTTCGGAATTGAAATTCCCCACAATTTTTCCATGGTTTTTTCTAATAAAGGATTTATCTTTTCTTTAATCGTTGCTTCTAAATCTTTTTGAGTCTCTTTTTCTTCCATTGGTAAGATTAATCCTTGTTTAAGATCTTCTTAAACAATGTTCCACTAACTAATCCATAGACAAATAAAATTGATACAAATATTAATTTGTATTCTTCATTAATGTAGAAATAAGGAAAAATAATTACTGCATAATTCAATAATTCTATGCTTCTATATTTAATCTTAAAACTTAAAAAAAACATAACCAATGCAAAAATAGAAAATACTAC
Organism: Candidatus Woesearchaeota archaeon CG_4_10_14_0_2_um_filter_33_13; assembly: GCA_002792115.1. Classification (GTDB taxonomy): domain Archaea; phylum Nanobdellota; class Nanobdellia; order Woesearchaeales; family GW2011-AR9. The sequence continues at coordinate 60,698 of PFNQ01000042.1, forward strand.
CATTAACGGAACTAGTTCAGACTGGTAAAGAGCAAAATTAATAAAAATAAGTAGAGCTATTGCTAACAATAATTTAGCTAACTGAAAATACTTTTTTCCTGCTCTCAATTCCTCTGGTGCTATAAATGCTAGAATCAAACCTAAAAACAAGCCGATAGTCCCTACCACTAAAATTAATATTGAAGATAAAAAAGTCATTTGATCTCCTCTTTAAGGTTTTTCAAGAATTGATCCCAACTTTCTTCCTTGATAACCGTACCACAGGCATTTTCATGCCCTCCTCCATAACCTTGGATTCCGACAAGTGCTTTTTCTAATGCTGTGCGAACATTATTTTTAGAACGAAGACTACATTTCATCTCGTCGCCTTTCTTTCTAGCGATTAAAATAACTTTGTTAGGATAAACATTAACTAATTCATTAGCAAGATCTGCAGTGAAGGACCATTTATTCTCTAAATAATAGAACAGTAACAATTTACTTCTTGTTGCTCTTTTTTTTGCTTGTCCTAGAAGTTCTTCGTACTTCTCATTAATCTTTTCAAATCTTTTATACAAAAATTTCCCTTGTGATGTACTCTGTTGCAAGATTTCTTGCGGTTCCTTGATTCTACTTAAAACTTTAATTGAGTTCTTAACTTCATGAGTTGGACCTTTCAATAAGAATGAAATAATTCGAACCAATTTTCCGACTGGTTGTTTATATACCGCCTCTTCTAAATCAGCTCTATGGGGTAATAAATCAGGATATTTCTCAATAAACTCATCTATAAAGTCTGGCATGTACCAATCATATAAACACCCAATCGCCGCTAACCACAAGTCATTTTTATTTCCACTTACCTGATAGGCCATTCTACTTGTTGGGATGTAAGCACTAGGATCAGTTAACCGAGGATTGAAATATTTCACTCTTTCAAGAGCATAAGGGCCATGGTGGTCTATCCAGAAAATTGGCCGTTTTGCACCATCAATAAAGTCTTGTTCAATCATTGGAACGTCTAAAACAAAAATCTTATCGGGATTGTATTCCTCTACTTTATGCAAGAATCTAGCGTCCAACTTTGGAGCTGATTTAACTATAACTCCCTTGCCTTCTCGTTTCATCCTATATAATAATAGGAACGAACAGACTCCATCCCCGTCATCATCATAAAAGAATAGGGGATTTTTAGCCGTTTCTAACTCTTCTCTTAGTACTGCAATTTCTTTCTCGTTAAGCATTTTATTTAAATAAGTAGTTCTTTTGGTGTTTTTAAATGTTCTTAAAACTTCACCGTTACAGAGGAGTGGGCGAAACATTTATAAACAACCCACATTCTTGAATGGAAATCTTAAAGAAAATATGTGTGCTCAAATAATATTGAGTATGAATGAGGTGATCCCTAAACAATTTTCTTGTGAAAGTTCAAATTCTAATTGCGACTTTACTCAATAAATGAAATGATTTTTTTTGATCCTGTATTCTTAAATGAATAACAGAATCACGGAATTCAACTTTGAATTCCCGTTGATCCTGCGGGAGATTGCTGCTATGGGAGTTCGACTAAGCCATGCAAGTCAGAGGGTCTCTTCGGAGGCACAGGCTGAATGCTCAGCAACACGTCAATAATCTGCCCTTTGATCTAGGATAACCTTGGGAAACTGAGGCTAAAACTGGATAGGTAAGTTATACTGGAATGTTTTCTTACCAAAAGGCAACGTCAAAGGATGAGTTGGCGGCTGATTAGGCTGTTGGTAGTGTAAAGGACTACCAAACCTACGATCAGTACGGGCCGTGAGAGCGGGAGCCCGGAGAAGGGTACTGAGACACTGACCCTAGCCCTACGGGGTGCAGCAGGCGCGAAACCTTTACACTGTACGCAAGTGCGATAAGGGAACTCCCAGTGCTTATGCATTGCATAGGCTTTTGCCAAGTGTAAATAACTTGGAGAATAAGTGGTGGGTAAGACGGGTGCCAGCCGCCGCGGTAACACCTGCGCCACGAGTGGTGATCATATTTATTGGGCCTAAAGCGTTCGTAGCCGGACAAGCAAGTCTTGGGTGAAATCGTTGCGCTTAACAAAACGAATGGCTTGAGATACTACTAGTCTAGGGACCGGGAGGCGTCAAGGGTATTTCTGAGGGAGCGGTAAAATGTTGTAATCTCAGGAGGACCACCTGTGGCGAAGGCGCTTGACGAGAACGGGTTCGACGGTGAGGAACGAAAGCTAGGGGAGCAAAACGGATTAGATTCTGGATCTTTTGTTTGTTTTATGTCAAATTTTATTTTTTTGTTCGATAAAAATTACTGAATAAAAATTGATAGTTATCAAAAGAACTCCAGCTAATTACCCGAGTAGTCCTAGCCGTAAACGCTGTGTACTAGATGTTGCATATTTTTCGTGAATGTGCAGTGTCGGAGCGAAGGTATTAAGTACACCGCCTGGGAAGTACGGTCGCAAGGCTGAAACTTAAAGGAATTGGCGGGGGAGCACTACAAGGGGTGCGGCGTGCGGTTTAATCTAACTTTACGCAGAGAATCTCACCAGCAGCGACGGCAGGATGAAGGTCAGATTGAATGTCTTACCTAACGAGCCGAGAGGTATTGCATGGCCGCCGTCAGCTCGTGCCGTGAGGTGTCCTCTTAAGTGAGGTAACGAGCGAGATCCATGCCCATAATTGCCAGCGGGTTCTTTAGAATGTCCGGGCACGTTATGGGGACTGCTGTGGAAACGCAGAGGAAGGAGTGGGCAACGGTAGGTCTGTATGGTCCGAATCTGCTGGGCTACACGCGCGCAACAATGGCGAGGACAATGGGATGCAACGCCGAAAGGCGGAGCTAAACCTCGAAACCTCGTCTTAGTCTAGATTGAGGGTTGTAATTCACCCTCATGACAACGGAATCCCTAGTAATCGGGCTTTATCACGGCCCGGTGAATATGTCCCTGCTCCTTGCACACACCGCCCGTCAAACCAACCGAGTTGGGTTTGGGTGAGATGTAGCTTTCAGTTACATCGAATCCAGATTCGGCGAGGTGGGTTAAGTCGTCACAAGGTAGCCGTAGGGGAACCTACGGCTGGATCACCTCCTTTTTTTTTATTAATTATTGTTATCAATAAATTTTAAAAAAGAAAGACATATTGAAGAGTATTATTGGTCAGATTAAATGTCTGGGCCCGTAGCTCAGCGGTAGAGCGCCTGCCTTGCATGTTTTAATCTTAAACAGAGAAAGCAGGAGGCCTCGGGTTCAAATCCCGACGGGTCCATTTTCCGTAAGGAAGAGATGTTCCCGAAAAACTTACTGAGTTTAAGGGTACTTTAAGAATAAAGAAAAAGGCCATCATCAATTAGAGTTTTTGATGGTTAATTGGTTAATGATATGATGGAGCAATCGTATGATCTCCAATCTCATCGCACTTTGCGTAATATCAACTTAATGTTGGTGTTATCTTTGGTGTTATTAAGTTAACAACAAAGTGCAATTGCGTCACTACATCATATTGATGAGCCATATGCTAGTATTGTAAATCTTAGGCACGCTGTTAGATGGATGACTTGGTTCGAAACGCCGAAGAAGGACGTGACAAGCTACGATATGCTCTGGCGAGTTGAATGTAAACATTGAACCAGAGATTTCCGAATGAGACTTCTCTCTTAAAGGCTCTTCGTGAGCCGGGGAACGCAGGGAATTGAAGCGTCTTAGTACCTGCAGGAAAAGAAATCAATCGAGATGCCGTAAGTAAGAGCGACTGAAAGCGGCACAGCTCAAACTGAATCCATTATAGTAATATGATGGAGATGTGGTGTTTGGTCTTCCTTTAGGCCTTTTTTTTGACTCGAAGTTTCCTGGAAAGGAACACGATAAAGGGTGATAGTCCCGTAGAGGTAGAAAAAAAGGTTTTCGGAAGTTTCCAGAGTACTGCTTCTTGGAAATGAAGTGGGAATATGGGGGACATTAACCTCTAAAGCTAAATACGTTTCGAAACCGATAGCAAACGAGTACCGTGAGGGAAAGTTGAAAAGAACCCTTGACAGGGAGTTAAAAGTTCCTGAAATCTAACAGCTATAGTGAGCTACGGCTCTTAGGAGTTGTAGCGTGCTTTTCGAATAAAGTGCCAGGGAGTGCATTTAAGTGGCGAGGATAACTTGTAAAAAGGTATCCTAAGCGAAAGCGAGACCCCGCAGTTTACGAGGGGGGAGGTATGAAAGTGCCTTTAGTCACTTGGATGCTACCTGAAACCGAGCGATCTATTCCTGGGCAAGATGAAGCGATGGTAACACATCGTGGAGGTCTGAAGAAGTTCTACGTGCAAGTGTTTTTCTGACCTGGGAATAGGGGTGAAAAGCCAATCGAGCTCGGCTATAGCAGGTTCCTACCGAAATTGACCTTAGTCAAGTCTCAGACGAGATCGTTAAGGTTGTAGAGCTACGGATAGAGGATTTAGGCGAGGAAACTTGTCGGTCTTTTGTCCAACTCCAAATGCTTTAACATCGTAGACTCTGGGAAACAGGGAGTCTTGGGGTAAACTTGACTTCCGAGAGGGGAACAACCCAGACTATGGTTAAGGCCCCTAAATGCTAACTAAGTGATAAAGGGTTTAAGGGTGTTCATGATCTTAGACAGCGAGGAGGTTGGCTTAGAAGCAGCCATCCTTTAAAAAGTGCGTAACAGCTTACTCGTTGAGTTCGTGAGCCCCGAAGATTGACGGGTCTAAGTTAGCTGCCGATACCATAGATCACAAATAGTGAGCGTAGGTAGGCGTACTTTTAGGGTAGAAGCTTTTTCGTGAGAAGAAGTGGACCTTGAAGTAATGAATATCCTGGTGGTAGTAGGATCTTAGCATGGTGAGAATCCATGTCGTCGAAAGGGCAAGGGTTCCTTGGCAATGTTCGTCAGCCAAGGGTTAGTCGGTCCTAACCAATCTCTTAACTGAGTTATGGGAAAGAGAAAGAGGTTAATATTCCTCTACTGATTTGGTATGCGTGGCAACACAAGCTTTATTTCTGACACTTTGGGATAGGTCAAGACATTGTTTCAGATGTTTTAACCTGGATAAATGTGGGGAGTATCTTAATGATGAGAACCAGATTAAACCAGGGATGAGCAGGCCTATGGTCTGTTTGGCTGAGTCCTGGAGTCCTTGAAAAGGGAATAAAGAAAAATCCAAAACAACCGTACCCAGAACCGGCACAGGTGCCCCTAGGTGAGTAGCCTAAGACGTGTGAGTTTAATCTAGCTCAGGGAATTCGGCAAAATAGTCCCGTACCTTCGGAAGAAGGGATCCCTGGACTTGTATCTGTATAGGTGCGAGTTCAGGGCGCAGTGACTAGGGCGGCCCGACTGTTTAACAAAAACTTAACCTTCTGCCAAGCTGTAAAGCTAAGTATAGAAGGTGATATCTGCCCAGTGCCAGTACTTTAAGCCTCGGTTCAACGGGGTGAAGAGCTGGTAAACGGCGGGAGTAACTATAACTCTCTTAAGGTAGCGAAATGCCTTGCCGGTTGAATGCCGGCCTGCATGAATGGTATAACGAGGTTGCCACTGTCCCGAGCTAGAGTCTCCCGAATACTCTTTCCTGGTGCAAAGGCCAGGGATTTCCAGTGGGAAGCGAAGACCCCGTGAAACTTTACTGTAGCCTGCCGCTGTGGTGCGGCTGTTATTACATAGTGTAAGTGGGAGCTGTTAAGCGTATGTTTTTGGACGTGCGATAGGCGACAATGTAACACCACTTTTTAATGACTTCATCACTCACTCTTTATGAGGACACCGGTTGGTGGACAGTTTGGCTGGGGTGGCACGCTGTTGAAAAGATATCAATAGCGCCCAATGGTAGGCTCATCCGGTTTAGAAATCCGGAGTTGAGTGTAAGGGCAAAAGCCTGCCTGATTGGACTTTAAACATAACAAATTCCAAACACGAAAGTGTGGCCTAGCGAACTCCCATACCTTCTTAATGAGGGTTGGGAATGACTGAAAAGTTACTCCGGGGATAACTGAGTTGTCGCGCCCGAGAGTTCATTTAAGTTTAAGCAAATTTATTTGTTTTACTTATGAATAGATCGACGGCGCGGTTTGCTACTTCGATGTCGGCTCTTCCTATCCTGGCGGTGCAGAAGCTGCCAAGGGTGGGGGTGTTCACCCGTTAAAAGGGATCGTGAGCTGGGTTCAGAACGCTGTGAGGCAGTTTGTTTGATATCTACTGGAAATGTTTGGTGTCTGAAAGGAAGGATCTTCTAGTACGAGAGGAACGGAGGTTCGTGGCCTCTGGTCGATCGGTTATCCGAAAGGGTACGCCGAGCAGCTACGCCATAAGCGATAAGTACTGAAAGCATCTAAGTACGAAGCGTACCTTGAAAATAGACACCGTAGGACACGGCAAGAACAGCCGTTTGATAGAAGCGGTGTGTAAGCACGAAGGCAACGACGTGTTCAGCATGCGCTTACTAACGTCCACAATTAATATTTACAATACTAGCATATGGCTTTTCATTTTTTCTTTATTTTTAATTTTCTTTTAAATTTTTAATAGTATAGCTTTAGCTATATTCTTTATTGTTTTCTATAATAGTCTGTTTAATAACATTTAAATCTCTTCTTAATTTGTTCTATGTTATGAGTTGGGAAAATGCGTTTAAGACAGGAACTGAATTAGTTTTAGCTACCTCTTCTAAAAAGGGAGACCCTAATGCTAACATTGTGATTTCACTAGGTTTTGTTGATAATAAATTGTTAGTTGCAGATTGTCAAATGAATATTACCATTAAAAACTTACAATCTAACAATAAAATATGTGTCATCCCCAAAAATTATTCTGAAGGGTATTATCGTGTTAAAGGAAGTGTAGAAATACTTAATTCTGGAAAGTATTTTGATATTTGTACAAAGGGGAATAAACAATTTCCTGTTAAAAATGCTATCTTGATTGATATTAAAGAAGTGTTTGATTTAGATAAATTAAAAGTTATACAGATAAGAAAAATAAAATAAAAAGAATTAATCTTCTTCTTCAGCTTCAAGTTCTTTTTTACGGCGGAACTTTCTTGCATTTTGTTCGTTAACAAAACGATATAATCTTCCATCAATTTCCGCTTCAACAACGTTGTTTATATCCATTAAAGGTTCGCCAGTTAAAGCATCTTTTCCCAGTTGTCCAGCATCAGAAGCACCTTCCATGAATCCTTCTTCCCATGGTTCAATCTCAGAATCTTCTTCTAATTTTTCTCTTCCTTCTTCGGTGTACACATCTTCATCTTTCTCACCAAGATTCATATCTAATCCTTGTTCTTCATCAGTTTCTTCTGGAAGGATTCCTTGTTCTTCAGAAGCATAGTCCCTTTCATCTTCTGGAATTTTCTTTTTTAATTTATTATTATCTTCAGACATTTTAGTAATACCTCTTTTACTTTTATTTGAGTGTTATGATTACTGCGTTTAAAAGAATTTTGGTTCTATAAATATAATCTCATTAAATACATTACTGTTCCAGCAACAAGTGGAACAATAATGTTATCATTAAGCGTTTTATCATTGAAATCTATTTTGACAACCTCAAACATCATGGCGGCAAAACTTCCAATAACCGCTTCGGGTATTGGTACAAATAAAACTGCAGCTAAGGCTCCTGCCATTGTACCAGCTAAAGTTCCTTCTAATAACTTTTTTCCATCGCCATTCAAAATATTTTTGATTTTGCCAAATCTTGCCCCATACAAGTGGCTAACTGAATCACCTAAAGCTAGGATCAATATTGAGGCAATGGCTATGTCTTTATCAAATAATTCAATCGCTAAAAGGACTCCAACAAAATAATAAATTAATCCCTTTCCCGGAAAGTTTTTCCTATCTTCTTGTCTTTCATAATTCTTTAAGAACCAACTAAAAATGGGAAGATTTTCTGTTCTTTTACTAATAAAACTAATTAATATTCCAATTATTACTCCTAAAAACACTGCTAGTGCTGATAAAATGTCATAATAATATAATCCTGCCAGTAGAATACCAACTAAAGCATGAATTACTTGTCTGCCAACTTCTTTTCTGGTGAGCATTCTATTCAAAACATAGCGGTGTTTTAAAAGGATTATGTAACTTTATTAGGCTAAATATCATTATGCCCTATAAATAGAATATCTGCCAGCAAAAGTAAACTGTTCAAAAAGATATTCTTCTGGTGACATTTTTCCACGCCTAGAATCAATTTCTCTTTGTAGATCTTTTGGAAGGAAGTCTGTTCTAACTACTGCAGCTTGGAAGAACGCTTTTTTTCCATGTTCTCCAGGAGCTACTGTTTCATCAGTTAAGTGTCTATCATAAACATCAATTACTCTTTCTACTAAGTCTTTTGGTAGAGTTGTCATTGTAATTGTTTATTTCTTATGCTTATTTATAAATTCTTGTGCATTAAACATCAAGTTAATATTCCTTGCTTAATTCTCTTTAATTTAAGAAAAATTTATATAACCACTATTTAAATATGATTTTATGGAAAAAGAAATCAAATTAGGACCTCCTTCACAAATAAAACAACTTAATGATTACACCTGGGAACTTCCCATTACTTACAAGAAAGGAATGTTGGTTCCTGCTAGAATTTACGCTTCTAAAGAATTAATGGATTCCATGGATGCTGGTGTTTTTGAACAAATAACTAATGTTGCTTCCTTACCTGGGATTCAAAAACATGCTTTATGTATGCCAGATGGACATTGGGGTTATGGTTTTCCTATCGGTGGAGTAGCTGCTTTTGATCCTAAAGAGGGTGGAATAATTTCTCCCGGCGGAATTGGTTTTGATATAAATTGTGGAATGCGTTTAATGACTACAAATCTTACGATTGATGAAGTTAGACCAAAAATCAAGGAATTAGTTGATGCACTATATTCTAAAGTTCCTGCCGGTGTTGGCTGTAAAGGTTTTGTTAAGGTAACTAAAGAACAATTTAAAGATGTAATGGTGAAGGGTGCTAAATGGTGTTTAGAAAATGATTATGCTTGGGCAGAAGATCTTGAGCATATTGAAGATCATGGCTGTATCCTAGGGGCTGATCCTGCTGCTGTTTCTGATCGAGCTATTAAAAGAGGATTTGATCAGTTAGGAACACTAGGTAGTGGAAATCATTATTTAGAGATTCAAGAAGTTAGAGAAGAAAATATTTTTGATAAAGAAGCTGCTAAAGCCTTAGGTATTACAAAACCAGGTCAGATTGTTATTATGGTTCATTGCGGTAGCCGTGGTTTTGGACATCAAATCGGTAGTGACTATCTGCGTGAGTTTTTAGAAGCAATGCCAAAATATGGAATTGAGATTGTGGATAGAGAATTAGCCTGTGCTCCTTTTAATTCTCCTGAAGGTCAAAATTATTACAAAGCAATGGCCTGTGCAGCTAACATGGCTTTTGTTAATAGACAAGTTATTACTCATCGAATTAGAGAAGTTTTTTCAAGGGTTTTTGAGAAAAGTGCTAAGGAGCTAGAGATTAATCTTGTTTATGATGTTGCTCATAATATTGCTAAATTAGAAAAGCATCTCGTCAACGGAGTAGAGAAAGAATTGCTAGTGCATCGTAAAGGTGCTACCCGAGCTTTTGGTCCTCATCGTGCTAAAGACTTACCAAAAGAGTTTGCCGATTTCGGACAACCAGTTATAATTGGTGGGTCGATGGAAACTGGTTCATGGTTGTTAGTGGGAACTGACAAAACTGATGAAGAGACTTTTTCTTCAACCGCTCACGGAGCCGGCAGAATAATGAGTAGATTTGCTGCTATCAAAAAGTTTGATGGTGAGAATCTTGTTAAAGACATGCAAGAGAAAGGCATCTATGTTCATCCAGTTACAATGAAAGGTTTAGCGGAAGAAGCAGGCGGAGCATACAAAGATGTTGATGAAGTTATTGAAACTTTAGTATCTGCTGGTATCGCTAAGAAAGTCGTTTCTTTGAAACCAATCGGAAATGTTAAAGGGTAAAACATTTTATAACTTTATTTTTACTTTTAACTTTTAATTTCTTACAACCATCCTCTTTTTCTGAAAAAATAAACCATTGTTCCTGCAGAACCAAGCATGATTATCCATAAAATCGGGTAAGACCATTTCCAATCTAATTCTGGCATGAAATGAAAATTCATCCCATAAACTCCAACTAAGAATGTAAGTGGGATAAATATTGAAGCGAAGATTGTTAAGACTTTCATTACTTCATTCATTTTATTGCTAACACTAGATAAATAAATGTCAATCATTCCAGTAACCATATCTCTAAACGTTTCTATAGAATCAATAATTTGAATGGTATGATCATAAACATCTCTTAAGAAGATTTGGGTAGATTCCTGAATTAATTTTGATTCGCTTCTTTGTAAACTGCTGATAACATCTCTTAATGGCCAAACTGATTTACGAAGATAAATCAAATCACCTTTTAGTCTATGAATTTTATTTAATGTTTCATGAGTAGGATTTGTTAGAAGTTCTTCCTCAAGTACTTCAATGTATTCTCCAATCTTTTCTAAAACCATGTAATAATTGTCTACTATTGCATCAATAAGTGAATAGGCTAAGTAATCACTTTGAAATTTTCTTATTTTTCCCTTACCTGAAATTATTCGTTGTCTTATTGGTTCAAATACGTCCCCTGGTCTTTCTTGAAATGACGTAACAAAATTGTTTCCTAATAATATACTAACTTGTTCTAAATCTAGGTTTTTAGCGGCATCTTTAAAGGTAATCATCCTTAGAACAATGTAGATGTATCCTTCAAACTCTTCAAATTTTGGTCGTTGATTAGTGTTAACTATATCCTCTTGAATTAAAGGATGGATATCAAAATGTTTACCAAATCTTTCTATTAACTTTAAATCGTGTACTCCATCAATATTAACCCAAGTAACTGTTTTTTTATTTTTATGAGAAATGATATCTTCTATTCTTTTAAGTTCTTTATCCGTTAATGTTTTTTCATTATAATCCAGAATCTGAACCTTAATGGCACTATTTTTTTCACTACCAACATAAACTAGTGTGCCGGGAGGTAATCCTTTCTTCTTAGTAATCTTTCTTGCTTTTTCTATCGGCACCATCTTTTTTAAAACTAAAATCCCTTTTTATTCTAATTTTTAAATGTTCCAATTTCTAGAATGCTTAAAAAGTATATAAAGCTTTTGAGACCGTGTTTTTGTTAATCTTATTCAAAATTGGTAACTCTATTATCTTTTCAACAATATTTGGAGATTTAACATAAAATCTCTACGGAAAGCATAAATATGATTTAAAGTTTAATTAGGCAATCATGTTAAAGAATTATTTTAGTCGTTTTAAAAGTGGATATAGTCTGTTACTCTTCCAGTCTTTAATCGGCGCTTTTTCCTTTTCATTTGTTTTCATCTTCTTTTTAAAAAAAGGATACTCATTATATTCTTTAATTTTAATGTACTTGATTATTTCAATATTGGCAGTAATCCTGTTATCTTTTTTTAAGTATTATAACCCAAAAAAGCTTCTTGCCTTAAGCTTCTTAACTTTTTTCTAACAAATGTCCTTTTAGCTTTTGGACCAGACAGATGGCACTTTACTTTTATTACTTACACGATTTTACTCAGTTTATCTTATATTCTCTTTTGGGTGCCATTAAATTATGTTTTTTTTAATAACTCCTCTAAACAAACTAATGCTGTTGATTCTTCTATTTACATGACCACTTCTGCATTGATTGGTATCTTTATGCCACCACTTGGGGCAGCAGTAATTCTTCATTGGGGTTATAGTTGGTTATTCTCTTTAGCTTCCATTTTGTGCATTATCCCCTTATTCTTAATTTATCGGGAGCTTCCAAATTCTAACTTAAATTTTAACCTTAAAGAATCACTTCTTTCATTCAATAAATTAAAAACACTTACTTTGTTAGAAGGTTCATTACATTACTTTACTGGAGTTATTATCCCCGTTTATAGTTTAATTTTCTTTAGTAAAGCTTCTGAGATCGGTTATTTTTATAGCTATTTGGGAATTATTAGTTTTATTATTGCTCTTTACTTTTCTCATCGATCCGATAGGAGTGGAAAAAGAATAACTTATCTTTTTATTGTTTGTATTTTGATGGCAGTAGTAATTGTTTCTATGGGTTTAGTTAAAAGTATGTTAGGATGGATAATTGTTGCTGGAGCTTTCTCTGTTGTTAATTATGTCTCGTTTCCATTTCGTTTAGCAGTGTCTATGGATGATAAAACAATGGATCTTGGGTTTTGGGTAGTCAGAGAATTAATCTTGAATGTTGGAAGAGTAATCACTCTTACCTTAGCTTTAGTACTATTTTATTATGAATTATATCTTTTTGTTTTTTTAATCTATGCACTTGTTGCTATAACCTATCCTTTTATCACTAAATTTAAATTGAAGAATTTAATTTAATTAAAATAATCTGAAATAATTCAGAACAAGACTACTTCACCTTGCCCTCTAATTGTTCAACATGCTTACACTTTCCGCATTTCATTCTGTAGATGTTATCTTCATCAGAATAATTAGCGCTAATTTCAATTAATTCTGCTTTATCAAACCCACATCTTGGACATTTATGCTCATGTACTGCTAGGGGGTTTTTTCCATCTGAAACCTCTACTCTTTTTTCTTGGTTGAGATTCTGAAATTTTAATGATTGACTTTCTTTTTGTATTTCTGGTTGAGTGTGTCCATTCGGACAAGCCATCCACTTGCCATATGGTGTACTTTTTGGTTGCAATAATGTGCCACAAGTTTTACAGAACATCTGCTTCCCGAAAGGGCTATTTTTTATAAGCTTTTTCTATTGAATAATGAAAACAAACAATTTTAAAAGGAACCATCCTCATCCTTAATGCAAATATGAACAATTCCATGAAAATATTTAAAATATTTGGTATAGATATCAAACTGCATTTTACTTGGTGGTTTGTTTTTGCTTTAATTGCTTGGAGCTTATCAAGTACTTTTTTCCCGCAGTTCTTTCCTAATCTTTCTAATCAAATGTATTGGATCATGGGAATTACCGCTTCACTATTATTGTTCGTTTCCGTTTTATTACATGAACTTTCTCATTCTTTAGTTGCTAAGGCTAAACACATTAAAGTTGAATCAATAACCTTATTCTTTTTTGGTGGTGTTGCTGGAATAACTAAAGAGGATATGAAACCCAGTTCAGAATTACAAATGGCTTTGGCAGGTCCAATCTTTTCACTGATGTTAGCAGGAATCTTTTATCTTATCTACATATTTAACGGCAACATTTTTTGGACAGCAATAACTTATTATTTGTGGCAGTTAAACTTAATTTTAGCTATCTTTAACTTAATTCCAGGATATCCTCTTGATGGAGGACGTGCCTTTAGAGCTTTATTGTATATGTATTACAAAGATTTGAGAAAGGCAACTAAAATTGCCGTTTCTTTTGGTAGATTCTTTGCAGGGGTTTTGATCTTTTTTGGAATCTTTGGATTAATCTCGGGAGTTGGCTCAGGACTATGGTTTATTTTCTTGGGTGGATTCTTGTATTTTATAGGTGGGGTTAGTTATGAACAAGTAATTATTAAAGAAGTTCTAGGGAAGATTAAAGTTAGCGAACTAATTGATAAGAAGTTTGTTAAACTTAGTTCTAAGATGCTTTTCTCAGATTTTGTTAAGAAATATGAAAATTCCGTTAATGATATCTTTATAGTTAAGGATACAGATTTTTTTGGCATTATTAACTTAAATGAAATTAGGAAAATGCCGTTTAAAATGCAACAAAACATTAACCTAAAACAAATATCTTTACCAATGCATCAATTACGTACCCTTAATGTTGATGATAGTGCTTATGATGCTTTCAAAAGTTTTGCTGAACAGGGGTTAGATCTCTTACCAGTAATTGCCAAAGGGAAATTATTAGGTGTTATTACTAAGAAGAAAGTTTTGCATCGATTGGTTTGGGATTTGAAGTTTGGAATAAATAAAAAATTTGTCTTTAAAGTAAAGAAAAACCTTAAGTCCATGCCGAAAATAAAGAAATAGTTATAAACTCTAAATGTTTTCTTATCGTATATCCTTAAAAGAGGTATTACAAGATGTTAAATAAAATAATCCTTCCGATTTTAATATTAATTAGTTTGCTTTTAGTTGGGTGTGGCAACACTTTACCAAAAGATGAAGTTTTTGATCAAAGTAAACCTGTCTTTGGCTTGGCTTCTGGTCAGGTATTGATTATACCAGTTGAACAATGCAGTAAGACTTTTGAAAATGACCTTTTTGTTCAAGGAACTTTAAAGTTTGAAAAGGCTTTTCCAAGATTTAATCTGCATTATGAGTACACTGATAAGTGTTTGACTGGCAGAGATCCGGTAAGTGTTATTGAGTATCATTGTGATACTGCCGATGAAAATTATTATATCTCTCGGAGCCTTGAAGAATGTCCTAACGGCTGTTCATTCGGTGCTTGCTTAGAATAAATATATTTCTTTTTTTCTTATCTTTTTCTTTTTTTTATAATTTCTCAACCATAAGTTTATATACTTAAATCAGCCACAAAGATTGTGATAGATAATGATTAGCCAAACTTTTTTAGATCAGCTGGAAGTGGGACTTCAGAAGTCCTTTAATAGAGCAGGACGCCCAACTCAAACTCCGGTTGGAATGCCGCAAAGTGCAATTTCTATTCCTATGCGAGAGGTTCAAAATAGGAGTAATTTTATGAAAAAGTTTATGGAGTCTTTCCGTGAGCATAACTCTATTTTACAGAAAGAAATCCAGAACGGCGGCCACAGCAATCATGAACAAATTCTTACTCAGTTAAATCGGCAAGT
>PFNQ01000008.1 GCA_002792115.1 Candidatus Woesearchaeota archaeon CG_4_10_14_0_2_um_filter_33_13
TGAGGAAAGAACTTTCAAAATGAGTACAAGCAAAGAAAAATATAACCGTATGGCAAGATTTTATGATTTGCATAGTAAACTTGCTGAAAAAATATGGTTTACTAAATGGAGAAAAAAGCTTTTCTCTACATTAAAAGGAAATATTCTTGAAGTAGGGATAGGAACAGGAAATAATATTGATTATTACAATACTAACGCAAAAGTTGTAGGGGTTGATTTTTCAGAAAAGATGTTAGAGAAAGCCAAAGAAAAGCTAAATAAGTCTAGTAAGAAAAATATTTCCCTAAAGCAAATGGATGTTGAAAAGCTTAATTTTAAAGATAATTCATTTGACTATGTTGTGACAAGTTGTGTTTTTTGTTCTGTTCCAAATCCAATAAAAGGCTTAAAAGAAATACGAAGAGCCCTGAAACCAAAAGGTAAATTAATCATGATTGAACACGTCTTAAGTAAAAACTTACTAATTGCATTAATTGAACATACACTTAATCCGATAACAAAGTATTTTATGGGCGTGAATATTAATAGAAACACAAGACAAAATATAATTCACTCAGGCATGGGAATCATAGAAGATAAGAATCTTGCATTATTTGACGTATTTAGATTGTTTATAGTAGAAAAAAGTGATAAAAAATGAAAATTGGAATTGTTATAGGTACAAATGAGCCAGAAGTTGTCTGGAATGCCTTTAGATTTGGAAACACATCATTAAAGGCAAATCACGAAGTAAAGGTTTTCTTAATCAATAAAGGTGTTGAAATTGAAGAGATTAAAGATGAGAAATATAATGCAAAAGAACAGTCTGATTTATTTATTGAAAACAAAGGGCAGATATTGGCTTGTGGAACTTGTTTAGAATCAAGAGAAAAAGAAGGTAGTAAGGTTTGTCCGATTTCAACTATGAAAGATTTGTTAAAATTGGTTGAAGAATCTGATAAGGTTTTGACATTTGGTTAGGAAATCCTCCAATAAATTCTTTTTCGTAGAAAAAGGCTAAATGTGCGAGGCACTAAAGGCGGAAACCCCAATTATAATTCTACACGACGATTGAACATCGGTCCTGAACGACGTCACACCGCAAGAACTCTTCTCGTCGACAAGTAGATTTTCTTAATAGCAATTTGCTTGATTTCTAGCGGAGACAGTCGCAGAAACGCTGACTTTATCGCCATGTTATATAAGTGGATGCTTTGATTTATATATCTTGTCCTACTTTTACGAAACTTCTCGCCGTTTTAGGTAACATATTTGTACATAAAAATGTACCCATTTTTAGCTACTTTCTAAGCTACTATTTTTTATCCAAACTAGCTATTTACAATGGTGAACTTAGCATTAGTATGACTAAAACCAAAACAATCATTGTGCGAATCACACCAGAACAGGAACAAATCCTGCAAGCTAGAGCAAGAGCCTCTGGATTCTTAAGAAAATCTGATTACATTAGCTTTAGCCTGTTTATGTCCCTTTCCTTAGAAGATAAGATCAGCCAAATTCACGCAAAGGTGGTCAATCATGAATGAAGGATTTGAAATGCTAAGAGGAGAACGTAGAAGTTTCTTCTGTCCTAACAAATTATGGGCAGAACTAAAGAAACAAACTAACGATTGCATCTCAATATCCCAATACATCAAAATGGCAGTAATTGAGAAGATGAAGAAAGACAACAAAGGAATGGATGATTACTTTGATGAATTGTTAAAATGATTGGTATGTAATCTCTTTTGCCTTAAAGAATTCCTTTGAGAACTTAACGGCTTTTTTTACATCAAAATGTTTACAAGTGTAAATCACTGTGGAGAAAAACTTTGCATTTCCCCAAACATATAATGCAATGCCAGAATCAATTAATGGGATAAAGGCATCAAAACCTTGATTTATTTTTTTTCCTTTCGCACCCGTTTCATGAATGGAGGGTTTACCATAAACTCTTAGTGCTAACTCTTTTGTAATTCCATCAAAAAATTGAGTTATATGTTTTCTTTCAGCATTGATGGTAAAGAAACCTTCAATAACTAATCTTTGTCTTGTAATGTGTGGAGCGATTTTTTTCATATCAATAATTATTTATTATTTGATATATAAGATTTACTAGAAATAAGAATAAGAAATGGATTATTGTAATTCTTTCTCAATTTCCTTGCTTCTTTTCCTAATTGTAACTTCAATTACTCCTGGAGTATTAGCAATCTCACGTTGAGCTCTGTAATCATTGTTCATTTGTGTAGCTAGATAAATAGCTAAAGCTACGATTGTCTTTGGGTGTTTCTCTGAAAGGATTAATCATTTTTCACATAGAAAGCAAAGCTTTATATATTATCGAAATATCATCTATGACAATTGATATAAGATGTATGACAAAACAGAAATTAAAATTTTGGAACAAATTTACCTTAATCCTGGCATTCATAAAAGAGAACTTTCTAAACAATTAAACTTGGGAATGCCGTCTATAGATTATGGACTTCAGAAAATAAGCAAGTTGGTTAACCAGAAAAAGTCAGGGAATCAGATTAACTATTTCCTAAATTACTCCAAAGAAGAACTCACTCCATTATTGAATACTGTAGAATATTCCAGATTTGAGAGGCTTCCAGCAAAAGTAAGGTTAGCTATAAATGATTTCTTGAGAGAATTAGATATGAAACCAGTAATTGCTATTATTTTTGGCTCTTATGCGAGTGGAAATCATACTAAAAACTCTGATATTGACATTTTGTTAATTTTTCAAAAAATGGAAGATTCCAAGAAAATTGAAAATATTGCCAATAAAATAAGCATGAAAACAAACACTCAATTAAATCCTGTTTATCTTAGTTATCAAGAATTCAAAGAATCTTTTCATAATTCAACTAAAGAGTTTTTCAAAAAGCTTAAGAAAGACAAGATCATCTTAATTGGAATAGAATGGTGGAGGCAATTGATTTATGAAGAAGCCTGATTGGAAATTATGGTTAAAGGATGAGAAAGAATGTAAATTTTGGCTAGATAGTTATATCAAAAAGAAAATTCTCAAAAAAGTTACTGATGATTCAAGGCTCCATATAAAAAGAACAGACCACAATCTAACTTTTGCTAATTGGATTATTGAGAAACATAAGGGTGAGATTCCAGACCTCTTGGGTGAGAATTATTATGATTGGGTTATAAGCATTTATTATTATGCAATTTATCATGCTGCTCTTGCTTTGATAAGCAAAGAAGGATTTACCTCAAAAAATCATTCTGCAACATTGGCTTTTTTAATTTATCATCATTATCACTCACAAAAAGCACTAAAAAAAGAAGATGTTGAGTTAATTGCTAGCTCTTTAGATAGAGAAGATATTGAAACACTTGGTGTGTCAAAAGAGTTAAGAGAAAAAGCATGTTATGATGTACATGAATTGTTTGAAAAAAGATTGGCCGAACAGATTAGAGAGCAGGCAGTTGACTTCGCAAATAAAATTAAGAGTTTATTGAAGGGATAAATACTATTTTTTTGTTCTCTTCTTAGGATAATGCCAAGTACTCAATCGAGCTAAAATCTTAAACAATTTCCTCTCATCCTTAATCTGCAGTTTTTGTGATACAACAGATTTCAAAACTCGGAGTTTGTCATATACAGTACATTCCATATTTTTCTCACCTCACTCAGTCCTAAGTTTGTCCTCATTTTTAACAGGACATCGGACAATGTAAATCAAGCGTATATAACACAAAGAAAATCTAAAAAATCGGCGAGAAACTTCGTTTTGGGGGTGTTATACGCGTCTGCTAAGACCGAGCCATAGTCTGCAAGACGGTTTTTTGCGTAGCAAAAAAATGGCGAAGAGTTAAATTTTCACGATAATAAATTTCTCCGCAGGAGACTATATGTCCGAAGGACGAGGGGGAGTCCAGATTTTTTGTTTCTTTTTTCTAAAAAAAGAAAATAGGGGGGGCTTTTACTTTTGGTTCTCCTCAAAAATCATAGATTTTTGGGACACAAGAAATTTACAATTTCTTCGTGTTTTTCTAAAAGAACATTAATTATTCTCTTCAATAAATTCTTCATAAGTTCCAGAAGGTCTAAAATCAATAGAATATGTCTTTTTGTCAATTCTTTCAATAATTACCGAATCTAGCCCAATTTTTTGTAATTTTTCATAAGTCAATAATTCTTTTTCTTTAAGATTCAATACTTTTCTTAATAACCATTTTCCTAAATCCGCATTATGTTTACTCATTAGTGCTTTAGAGCCATCTTGACAAACTTTTGCTTCTAACATTGTTCCATCTGGAAGAATTAAATTAAATGGTGTATCTCTTGATAAAAAGAACGCAGGAAATCTTTTATGGATCCAAGCAGGAATAGGGATATAAATTTCGTTTAAATCTCTTTTTCTACCCTCTGCATTCCATTGATTTAAACCACTTTTTTCATGAACTTTTTTATCATCTTTAGTTATTGAATACAAAGGCAAAATTACAAAAGGTTTTTTTGAAATAGTTTTTTTGTAATAAACATCTTTTACTTTTAGGAATTTTTCTTCCAAAACTTCAAAAGGATCTTCAAGTATTTTTACATCAATTTCAAAAATTACATCTTGAGTTATGAATCGTTTATACAAGGTACTTTTAGTTATATTAAAAGAATATTCATTTTTAGAATCTTTAAATGAAACCGTGTTCTTTGTTGAATTTAATAATATAATTGTAGATTTATCGATTAAACCCATATCACATTCAAAAGTTTTTATTTTTTCTTCATCTCTTACGATACAATGATAAATCATTGATTTTAAACCATAAATTCTCTTAGTGCTTTCAACTCTTTCATTTCTTAAGTCGGCTACTTTTTCAACTAATTCTTTGGGGTTTAATCCTCTAAACTTAATATTATCTCTATTAAATTCTGCTATTTTTTGAAATGTTTTGCCATTACCATTTACAAACGTTTTGATTCCAACCCCTACATCATTTAAGGAAGCATCGGCAGAAACATCTGAACGTGAAAGGTTTTTTGCAGTAAATGCTTTACAAAATAAATTTTCAGTGATTCTATAATTGAGATAAGGTACTTTGCTTTCTGAGAATAAATTTGTTAGTGAACCTAAAATTTTTAGTATTTTCTGATAATATTCATATTCTTGTTTAGTTGCCATTTTCTAACGCCTTTTTTATGTTTTTGGCAACTCTTTCAATAACAGTTACTGAAACGCTATTACCTGCCTGCTTATATAATTTAGAATCTGCAATATTAGGTAAGTTATAAGATTTAGGAAAACCTTGGAAAATAAAACATTCTCTTGGGGTAAGTTTCCTTATACCTTTATCATCTAAAATAATTGGTACGTTATGTCCCCCAGTACCCATATTTGCTGTTAATGTTGGAATGACTCCTGATTTATTTTCTCGTACATATCTTCTTCTCCATTGATAAGCAGTATTTTTCTTTTTAATATTATACTTTAGTTTATCATAAAGAGGTTTTCCTTCATAATAATATTTCTCATCTACATCTGTTTCAAGTAAATCTTTTATTTCTTTGTTTAATTTCATTTTACCAGGAAAAGAAAAATTATCCGCTACATTTTTATCTAAAAATCCAACAATTAAGATTCTTTCCCTATTTTGGGGAAGATTTCCATGTAACATTGTATTAACAATTTTTGATTTAACATAATATCCTAATTCTTCCAAAGTTTCCTTTATAACTTTGAACGTTTTTCCATTATCATGACTTTCTAAATTTTTTACATTTTCAAGAAAAACTACTTTAGGTTTCTTTTCTTCTATTATTTCTGCAATTCTAAAAAACAAATTTCCCCTGCCTTTGGAATCTTTAAATCCTTGCCTATAACCTGCAATACTAAAGGGCTGACAAGGAAAACCACCTAACAAAATATCAAAGTCTGGAATGGAATCGTTATTAACTTTATTTATATCTTTAATAATTAAAGGTGAGTCATTAAAGTTTAAATCAAAGGTTTCCTTACATGCAGGTTCAAAATCATTAGAGAAAACAATGCTAAAACCAGCATTTTCAAAACCTAACCTTATGCCTCCAACTCCAGCAAATAAATCTACACACCTCATAAGGATATAATATACTCATTTATATATAAATCTTACGCGTATCTGTCCGGTGTCCAGTGGTTAGAGTCCAAAGTTTTTATTTTTCGTTGATTTTTGTAATATGGTAAGATGCTATCTTTACTAATGCAATCAATAAGAGATCGCATATTCTCTTATCAAAATATTTGTACTCGCAAAGTCCATGAGCCATATTATTTCTTAGATTCTCTCCCCTTAAGTCTATTAAAAATATTTCAAGGAATTTTATAAAATCCTTGTCAAAACCTTTTATTGTAGATAATGCTAATAATACATCATCAAGCATTCTGGCTCTCATTTCTCCATTCTTAAATGAAAATGTTGGAACGCCTAATATTTTCAAAATATTTCTCAGAATAGATTCAACTTGAAATGTGAGAATGTGTGCACATGCCAGAGTTTCACCTTTAAAATAATAATTCAAACCATCTTTAAGAAATTTTAAGTTTTCTTCTTCTATTAATGGTGCGTCTTCAAAGAATTTAAGGATATGTTCTAAGTAATTAGAATCTTGTTTTTTGATTAACTCAACAATTCGGGGCATTAAGATATTAACACCCAAATTATATCCCAACATAAAATTTCTAATCGTAGAAAATTCTAATTTATCTTCATCTCCAGAAATGGTTTTGATCACTAAATCTCCTTGATATAATTGAACAGGAATAATATGTTGCAATACAAATTCTTTTGCTTGTTTTTCTGCATTTTGTCTTGCAGAGTCATAAGTTGGAATAACTCCACTACCAAAAGCTATTGCTTGTAGTATTGCAATAGTGTCTTTTCCTTCAAAAGTCTTAACAAATTCCTCAATTTTATTAGTAGGAATTTCTATCTTTGTTTCAATTTTCTTAAATGCTTTTTCAGACATATTTGATGAGTTTTTTTGAATTTCTTTTTTTAGATCTTCAACTTTTGATTCCAATATGTCTTTATTGTCGTAGGCATACTTTAAAGCAGATTCAAGAAAGCTATTTTTTATTAATATTCCATTAGGATAGTTCTTGCTTTTCCATTCAGCTTCTTCAATTAAAGAATCAAAAATATTGATTCTTGTTTGGTTCACTAATTCTTTATCCTCTTTAGCTTTTCCAATATTTAAGATAATCTTATAAAAACTTCTTTGAAGATGAAAAGAGTCAGGTTTTTCAGTTTTATATATTTCAATGGATTTCTTAGCACATTCCTCCAAAAAGTTATAATCAATACATTTAATTTTATCTCTTGAGTTCAGGATTAAATTAGTTATTTCAATTAAAAAACGAGGTCTGTTTTTATCAAGAAGTCTCTTAAACATTTCTATTATAAATTTGTATGTTTCATTTATTGAGTCAGAATCATTTATTGAGAATGAAAGATACAAAGCTCTTAACAAAGAATCGCAAAGTTCATTATCCCATTCGTTATCAAAATAAATATTAGCACAATCTCTATGAGACTTAATCGTTTCTTTGATTATTGAAAATTCTTTTTTGACTTGCCAAAGAATGTCACCATACCTACACTTACAAATAGGATTAGTTGTTTTAGCAAACCCATCTTTATAGTGTTCAAAATAGGATTCATCAAAGGTGGAAATATCAGGATAATGAAAATCTTCTCCATTTTTAGTTTTTCCACTAAACATCGGACTAAATAATGTTTTTGGAGAATCATGAGTTGATAAGTCCCAAAGCAGAATTTCTTTACGGACTTTTTCTAAGTCCTCGGATTTATCCTTAATCTCCTTAATTGAATCAAAATATTTTTTTAGTTTCTTAGAAAGTTCATAACGAGGAATTTCTGCTTTTTCAAATTCTTCTATTACCTTGTCAAACGATTTATCTTTAAGTTCCATTTTATAATATAAACATAGAACTGCATTTTAATATAAATATTTCGACCGTAGGGAGTGAAAATGTCCGAAGGACTAAAAGCCCCCTCTTAATAAATTTCTTTTACAAAGTAAAAGACAATATGTGCGTAGCACCTGGACTCCCCCTCTTTTGC
>PFNQ01000050.1 GCA_002792115.1 Candidatus Woesearchaeota archaeon CG_4_10_14_0_2_um_filter_33_13
TCTTCGAGTTAGATTTAGATAATTTACGTAATCTCATTCTAGAGAAATCAGAACAAATTGATGTTAGAATTGTTACTGATAACCAATATTTATATGAGTTTAATCATAGTTTTGTTAAGACAGATACATATGGGTTAATGCATAATAAATTTTGCATTATTGATGGAAAAAGAGTTTCTACCGGAAGCATGAACCCAACTAATAATGGGGCCTTTAAGAACAACAATAATCTTTTGTTGATTGATTCTAAGATATTAGCAAGAAACTATCAAGATGAGTTTAATGAGTTATGGAATGGTACATTTAAGAAAGGTGATAAAGTACGTAATCCTCAATTATTGATCGGAAATACTACTGTGCAAAATTATTTTTGTCCAGAAGACCATTGTACAGAGAAAGTTAAGGAAGAACTTAGAAAAGCACAAAAATCCGTTTATTTTATGACTTTTAGTTTTACTGATGATGGAATTGCTAATGTTTTGTTGCTTAAGAAATTAGATGGAGTTGATATTAAAGGAGTGATGGAAGCTAGGCAAGTTACAAAATACTCAGTATTCTCTTTGTTAGAATATCAAGGAGTAGATGTTGTGAAAGATAAGAATCCTGCCAATATGCATCATATTAATAATTTATCAAAACAATATTCTTGCCCCAAACTTGGTGTTCTTCATCACAAAGTTTTCGTAATTGATAATAAAACTGTGATTACTGGAAGCTTTAATCCAACTAATAATGGAGACAAAAGGAATGATGAAAATTTATTAATTATTCATTCTCCTGATATTGCTCGGGCATTCTTAGATGAATTTGATTGTATATGGGCTAGGAATCATTAGTTCTTGTTATCACCTCGTTTATTATATTTTCTTGCTGTAATAATTGCAAGTTTAGAATAATCATAATCATAAACTTTTCTTGAAAATTTTTCCCTCTTGCTTTTCTTTCTTTCTTCTTCAGTGATTGGGTCGTACTGTTCATAAACTGATATCCTTGCAATCCAATCAAATACATCCCTAAAATCCTTACAATTTTTTAAACAACTTGTGGAATTTAAATAAAGAAACATTTTTCTTCTAAAATTAGGGACATTTAATTCCATTTTATTTGTGGTGTTTCTAATGTTTTTTTTACTTATTTTCTTATTTTTTATTAAGTAGTTTTTATCTCTAAATATACGGCAAGGGTGTGGTTCATTTAATTGTTTAAATATCTTATTTTTTTCATCTTTCTTAACTTTTTGTGGATATTTTTTAATATATTCTTCATTAAAGTAATTAACAAAAGAGCTTTCAAGATAATCATTTAATTTTTTTTTATTAAGAAGATAAATTCTATCTGGACCTTTTCTTATTATATCTCTATAGATTAATTTAGGTAGTAGATTATACCACGTTCCTTGATTAATCTGCGAAGGAACTATATCTCTTAATCTAAACTCTTCAATGGGATATTTGTATAAATAAACTAATACTTTAAAATAATATTTATTAAAATAAAACTCTTTCTGTTCTTTATTTTTATTTTTACAATCCCTCTTTTCTCCACCTCTAGCAAAATTGGAATCTATTCTCACTTTATCCGGGACATTACACTTACGTTTATTTTTCATATTATATGGTTATTATTAACATAATATCTTATTATTTATAAATTATATTGAAGAAAACTATAATTTAGTCTATCTCTCTTAATCATTGTTATATGGTATGGGGTTAAATAAGATAAATCAATTGAGTTCTTAAGATAATATGAAATTAACAAAAAGCTTTCAAATTAGAGAAAATGACTGGGAAAAAATTAGAGAACTTGCTTTTATTAAGAGACTAACTTGTAGTGAAATAATCAGGAGAAGCATTTCTGATTATTTGGAGAAGAACAATGGATAATGCAACTCTCAAAGCAATTGCAAATCCAGTTTTTTCTTATTTAGTAAAGAGAGCCAAACAGGTCGGTTTATTGGAAGGTGGAAATAATGGAAGGAAAAAAAGTAAAGATATTTTTTGATGATGGGAATAAAATTTCTTGGAAGGAAGGAATTGTAACTTTTCAAGATGAATTTGGTTTTGTTCTTAATAATAAAATAACTATTCCAAAACAAAGGATAGTTAGGATGGAGGGAATTTGAAAATGGAAATAGATAAAGATGCATGTATTATGGAAAAAATAATGTATGAAACCCAAATTTGGTTTGATAGAATATGGGAAGAAATACAGAAAGGGGGAGATTTAGAACACCCAAAAAATAAAAATGAAATTGAATGTCCAGAAGAAATAATTGAATCACAAATCATTAAAAAAAAATTAAAATTAAAATGTTATTTAAGTTATGATATTAATAATAATCTAATTATTTACTTACCTTATTCAATAATTAGGAATGAATTACCATTAACATGTAGAATTAATATCAAAAAAGTGTGTCATAAAAATAAACGTAGGATTTGTCTTTTCTTTATGTTGAAAAGGAGTTCTGATTATAAATCTCTTTATCACCGTTTTAAAATAGTTAATTGTAGTGGAATTTTGTTTCTGGAATTATTATTAAATCCTGAATATACTTATGATACGATTAGTAAAGTAGGAGAAGTGAAAGGAGATTTATTATTGTTGGAAAAAGAAGGATTATTTATTCTTGAAACTGGTGATGAAGAATGATTGCCAAAGAAATTCTTAAAGGATATGAAAATAAGATTGTTGTTATCAACGCTGTTCAAGGGGAAAATAAGAGAACGTATTTTCCACCATGGCAAAAAAAAAGAAATGATTTTCTTTATCAAGGTAATTTAACGAATCAAAATTTAAGAGAAATAAGAGATAATGAGTTAATTTTAGAATTTGACCATCTTCTTGAATATGAAATTGGAACTGAGGATTATAATTCTTTAGTTAATGATGTAAAAATATATATTAACAAAATAAAAGAAAAATTTTTACAAGAAAATAAACGTTTTTGGATTACTGAGCATGAAAATGGAAAATCTCCACATCTAAGATTACAAATAAATGATTTAGAAAAATTACCAATAACACAAAGGATAACTTATAAGCAATTATTTGTGAATAAATTACTTTCTGAGATTAATTTTGAATCAAAATCAATAACATTGGACTGGAGCTTAATTAAATCAAAATCTAAGTTAGTAAGTATTGAAGGACAATCCCATTTCAAATCAAAATATAATTTTGCCAAAGAAATAATTAGTTTTGAAAACTTTCAAGGACAAGATTTTGAATTAAATGAACTCTTATTGAAAGAAACTTTAAATAAGCATAATACCTATATACAAGAAGATAAAAACATCAGTTTAACAGACTTTAACATTAAAAAACTAGAATTAAATCAATTAAAATCAATTTGGAAACAAAATTACACACAAGGTAAAAGAAATACATTATTATTAGCTTTAGGTGGATTACTCCACAGGAAAGGAATTTCATTTGAAGATGCAAAAGAACTTCTTAAACAATTATTAAATTTTGTTAATGATGGGCATTCATTTAATTTTCGAGCTAATGAATTAAAATATTGTTTTCAACTTAATAGAAAAGAAGTTGCAGTATTACATTGGCTAATTATAGGTTGGGGGGAAATTGAAGGAAATAAACTTTATGTTTTACTTAAAGAATGTTTTCAAAACAAAGAAAAGACTATTTATCTTAAAAACGGTTATTTTAAAATAAAAGAACACAAGAATGATTTTATGGTTTTTTACTATGACCTAGACGGAACACATATTGGTTCAAAGTTGTTTGACTACTATATTAACCTTAATAAGTTTAATAAGTTTATTAAAAATAATGAAATTAAGATTGAAGAAGGCAGTGTAAACGTCTACAAAGAGATTATTAAAGTTATTAATGTTATTAGGGTTAGTAAAGAAAGACTAAAGACGAATGAGTCATTCTTTTGTCAACGAATAAGTAAAGAAAGTAACCAATTAATCATTAATAAAAAACTATTTTATACTATGAGCGATGAAGAAAGAAATATTTTAATTTCTTTTGATAATTTTGAGGATATAAATGATAATGATGATTTCTCTATTAAATTTGGATATCTATCAAACATACTCAGTGAAGAAGGATTCAAAAAGTGGCAGAATAAAGATATTAATAAGGATATTTACAACGACATCAAAGAAAAATTGAAGGAGTATATTTTTTTTCCAGATGAAGAAGATTATGATTTGATTACTCTTTGGTTATTTCACACATATTTATTCAATATTCAAGGTAATACTGTTTATTTACACTTTACGGGAATGCCAGATACCGGAAAGTCAACAGCACAAAAAGTTCTTAATAAATTATGTTGGAATAGCCAGTATATATGTAATATGTCTGAAGCTGCATTATTTAGAGAAGTGGATTACCTACAAAACACTTTACATATTGATGAAATAGATAAATGGAACAAAGAACACCTTGCTTCATTTCAAGGTTTAATGAATAATGGATATAGTAAAGGAGGTTCAGTTAAAAGAATAGAAAAAGATGAAGCGGGTAATTTTAGACCAGTTGGTTTTAAAGTATTCTGCCCTAAAACTATAACTACTAATAATCCTTATTTTTTAAATAGTTTTAAGACAAGATGTATTGATATAATTGGGTTTCGTTCCAATAAACATCTTAAAAATATTGATTGTTTAACCATAGAAGAAGAAAAAGAATTTATAAAATTACGTGACGACATATATGTTTTTATGTTAAATAAAGGGATTGATATTTACCACATATTTCTAGCAGATATCCATAACTTTGACAAAATTTCAAATCGAACAAGTCAAATAATTGCAGTATTGAGTTGTTTTAGTGATTTCTTTAAAATTAATTTTAATTTTGAACAATACTTATCAAAGAATAAAGAAGACATAGGAGAAGCTATTAATTATTATTCCATGATAGTAGAATGTTTAGTCAAGAATATACAAAACCATTCTTGCATAATTACTGCTAAAGAAATTTCTAATTATATTAATGATAAACTTCAAGAAATTTATGGGGATTGGAATAAAAATTATAATGTAATCAAAATAGGAATTAAAATGAAACACATGGGTTTTAAGAAGTTTAAGAAACAAATCTTGGGTTCTGAGAGAAAATATCATTATGACATACCTAAAAAAGTTATTGAGAGTACTATTAAAAATTTAAATTTAAAAATTGAGATTGAAAATGATGAGGGAATTTTCAAATAAAATATATTTTAATTGGATTAACTTTTATTAAGTTGGCGAAATCGAAACCAGAATAGTTAAAAGAATTTATTGGTATCATAAAATTTATCAAAAACATTATTTGCTTCTTTTTGTAATTCTTTGTATTTTAACAGCACTTCAGGAATTGGTTCTTTAATAACAAATACTTCTTTAAAGCCTATCCAATTAGCTTCATTAATTAATCCGAATAGTAAATTAAGTAATCCTTCTGCTTTATCTTCTGAGAATCTATTTGTAAAAAAGTATTTGTGCATTTGTTCCTTACTTAATTCTAAATTTGACCTCAGAGATTCTATGCTTGGATGTGACCATGAGCAAAGTTTTTGATAAGTTAAATAATATTGCGATTTATTAAGCTCATCTAATAATTTTTTAAAATTAGAAAAAATTGTGTTTGGGTTCTTGATTTCTTTATTAGTCAATTTATCTTGTTCATAATTTTGTTGTTCAAACCATTTTTTCCAAGAACCACCATTCTTACTTAAATATATAATCTGATAACAACTCTGCATGGAATGTCTGACTAATTCCGCAGCTTCACTATAATCACCGCACAGAATTAATTGAATTGTAATTTTTTGTTTCCTAACCATTTCAGAAAACAAGGAATAGCAAAGAATAAATTGATTTGAATCTTGATGTTTCATGTTTCCATATTCATAGTAATTAGCAAGAAATTCAAACAATAAATTGTACTGACTATTCAATAATTTGATGTGCAAATTATATTTTTCTTTAGTTATAGAAGAAATTCTTTCATATTCACGTTCTATCCCAAATTTAATCTCTTCGATGGTTTGTTTCATCTTTGTTAGAAGATTGCTGGGACATATAAATGTATAGACACTAATACATAATTACAATTAATATCCCCCAACGATTTAAAATATATTTAAATAATATTAAATATTTAATATTATTTATGGAAGCATATCTTGATGAAATTAATTGTAGTATTGTGGGCGTAAAAACTTATCTGAAGTTAATTCTTGAAGAACTTAAAATGCACAACTATCACATGGAATGCCTAGTTACAACAATCGAAAAGATAGAAAAAAACAAAAATGGACTTAAGCATTAACTCTAACCCTAACTCTAGGGTTTTAAATTCAGGAGTGGAAGCACACACTTTTACAAAAGAAGAACAAATTAAGGGGGGGCAAAGTAAATCTGAGAAAAAAGTATTTGCTTCTAGGCTTAATGGAATGTTAAATAATCAAAGTCTTTCTGATGAACAAAAGAATATTATTGTTTTAATCCGAGATAAAAAATTCATTAATGCGGTTTGTGAACTAATTGCTTATAACATTTCTGAAATAGATGATTCTAAGAGAAGGGATATAGTGATAACACAACTAACTAAACTTATTCCTAATCAAGTATTAACAACTCAAGTAGAACGGGAAAATACAGACGATAAAATAACATTTAAAAAAATAATGGAGCATATTTTGAGTTTAGATAATGAAAAAAAATAAATTAAACGAATTGCATGAAGCACTGACTAATAAAGAAGGAATTGCTACAGATTACATATTGTATCAAGCAATAAAGAATTTGTTCAATGTACCTAGACTTAGTTTTTATGATTTTGGAATTGTTAAGCAGACAATTCAAAGAGCACTTAAACAAAGAGGTTATTAATTATCCTTTAGTTTAACTATCTTTGAACCTAATTTGTCTTTTTTCTCTTTGATTTCAATAATTTCTACTTTTTCAAGAAACTCAAGAGCATTAGAAATAGTATAATGATGAGGGGTTTTAGTTAATTTTTTAATTTTTCCAATAGTTAAAATTTGATGAGAACTTAATAACTCAATTATTTTTAGCTTTAATTCATCTGACTTTAACATGAGAAGAATAAAGAACTGGTTCCTCTTAAACAACCACTTAATATTTATTAAGTAGTTAGTAAATTTTATAAACTATTAGAATATTTCATAATACATGATTAAGGAGGCTATATTAAAATGGGATTAATACATTGTCGAGAATGTGGGGAGAAAATTTCAGAAACAGCATCTAATTGCCCCAAGTGTGGTGCTAAACAAAGAGGAACAGCAAAACATGATGATAAGAATAGAACAACTGCAGGGATTTTAGCACTATTCTTGGGAGGATTTGGAGTACATAAATTTTATTTAGGTGATTCAGGTAAGGGTATATTATATCTAATCTTTTGTTGGACTTTTATTCCAGCAATCATTGCATTAATAGAAGCAATTCAAATTTTTAGTATGACTGATGAGAAATTTGAAGATAAATATTTGAGGTAAACAAGATGAAAAGATTGTTTGTTTTTGGAATATTAATTAGTTTTTTATTTTTGGTAGGATGTGGGAACGAAACATATAGTTCAGAAAGAGTTGTCAATTGTGAAGAAGGAAAATACTCAATTCCTTCAGAAATGAATAAACAATTAAAACTAGCTGGGACAGAAGGAAAATCGTTAAATATTGTAGGGGATGATTATAATTGTAAAGTTAGTTTGGAACTAAAAGAAACAATGTTAGTATTAGATTCAGAAATTAATGCACTACCTGTTCTCAGCTGTGATAAAAAATGCATGGAAAACACAATTAAGAACCAAGGAATTTCAGGTAAGAAAATAAAAATCATCGTTGTTTCAACTGGGGAAGAAATAACTGGTACAAAAGCTTCGGCAATTGCAAGCCAGGCTAAAGAAGAAAATGGTAAGTTCTATTATTTTGACAATGAGGTTAAAATAGAAGAATATGTAGAGTGGTTTGTACAGTATTCAAAAATGTCTGAAGCAGAAATTAATGACCATTTGGTTCAAAATTGTTGCTTGGAAGAGTAAAATTAGATTGTTTACAGTACATATATAAATGATAATGCATAGGTTATATTAATTGGAGGTTAATAAATATGAAAAATAAAAATTTTGTAGATTTAGTAAAAGAAGCACCTTTGTATGATAAACTATTATATGGTGGTGCAATTGCAACTATTTTAGGTTTCTTTTTACCATTTGTTGCTGGAATTGGGGGTATGGCTATAAAAATACCTTATGTTTGGATTCTATTCTTAGTATCATTAGCAGTACCAGGAATTAAAGTGTTTATGGAAGAATCAAATATTAAAAGAGATTTATTAATTACTTTAAGTGAATTATTAGCTGTAACGGGAGTAGTTGGATTATTAATAATGACTAAATTTAGCGGAATTTTAGGTGGAGCAGTAGGATTATTTGATATGTTAAATGTTGGTTCAGTTTTTCTAATTATTGGTTCAATAACACTTTTTGTAGGAGCATTAAAACAAAAATATTAATTTTTTTTATTTTTTTCTAAATTATTCTAAAATAAACTTTTTAAAAATATCTAATTTAGGTCGTATTCGCTAATTTAGAATTAACTAAAGTTTTAAACTTTTCTAACATTTCTTTATCATTAACCATTGCCTGAAATAGTGCCTCCATCATCCCGTGTTTTAAATCTATATTTTCCGGTAATGGTTTAGTCATTAGTTCTTCAGTAAACAAATCAGCTTTAATCTTAGTTTCATGTATTTTCATAGCTGTTCTAACATCAAGTGCCATACCGCAATTACAATATAAAGAAGTTCCAGGATTATTATTCCCACATCTAGGACATTTTTTAGGTTCTAATTTTTTACTTTCTAAATTTACTTCATTAGATTTATTTAGTAATCCATGCATTTCTAATATCTTATTTTTAACATGCCCTTGCCCAAAATTAACATAGATTTCAGGAGTTTTAGAAGACATAGACCAGCCAAAATATAATCTTAGTTCTTTTTCAGTCCATCCAGAAGAAGCTAATTCCGTTGCTCGAGAATGTCGAAATAAATGAGGATAAATCCTTTTATGAATCTTAGCCCTTTTTGCTAAGGTTTTAGTAGTTGTTTGTAAACCTTGTAATAAAAGCTGTCTTCCATAAAACCCTTTACTCAAATTAATGAAAAGAGGAGCTTCTAAACAACTATTATAAGGATGCTCGTTAATTAGTTTTCTAATGTAAGGTTCCGAGTAAACTAAAGTCATATGTCTTTTTCCGGTTTTACCATTAACAACAACCTCTACATAATTATCTGTAAATTTAATATCTTTTATTTTTATTCCAAGCAACTCTGATGCTCTACAGCCACTTTCATATAAACCAATAATTAAAGTCTTATCTCTAAGATTACCAGCTAAACCTACCATAGAATTAATCTCTGCCCAAGTTAATAGTTCACTTTGGTCCATTTCTTTATGCATTCTTCCTGTTTCTAAATGCCTAATTACTTCTGGATAATCATCTGTTTGGTACAACCACTTGAAAAATTGCTTAAAAACAACATTTTTATGAGTTATAGTGGATAATGCTAATTCTTTTTTTTCCTCTGTTCTTGCATTTAACAAATTACCAAAATAACAAATAATGTCATCTTTAGTATAATTACTAAATGGTTTTTTAATAGAATTTCCCAACCTATACAAATGTAAAACAATATTTAGAATAGATTTAGCACTTTTTAGAGTTGTTCTACGAGATTTAAGGTCTAAGTAATACTTTTTTAAGATATCACTTTGAACCTCTAATAATTCTTTGTTATTCACGTATTTTTCGCATTTGGCAAAGACTTTTTCTCTGTCTAGTATATTTTCATTAATCAAATATAAATCCTCCCTATTGGTTGATTTAGCAAGCATTTCTGATTTTTTAAGTGTCATAGTATTAACCTCGTTTGTTATTATTTTTAATATTGTCAACAATACCATATAACAACCAAGAAAAATATTATATTCATAAATCACTAATATGCATCACAAGGTGTTTATAATTGACAATAGGACGGTGATTACTGGCTCTTATAATCCAACAGGTGGTGGGGACAAAAGTAATGACGAGAACATTTTAATTGTTGAAGATGAAGAGATTGCTGGAAGGTTTGTTGAAGAATTTATTAAAGTTCGTTTAGATGCTTTAACTTAATTTCTTATTGATCGTTGATAATATCGATTGAAGTAATCTAGTGCTACTAATCCCATCAACTCAGTTCCATTAATAGGATAGTTAGAAGTTACATTGTGAAGATAAAATAATGCTCTTTTCAGTTCTTCATCTTCTGTTGTTAATAATCGAGGCACCAGTGTGTTTATTGATGTTTGGAAATCAACAAATCTTTCTTCTACTAAAGTATCTAATTGCTGATGAACTCTATCTACTAATTCCGGAATCTTACAGAACCACCCGATAGAACTTGATTTTAATCGCGGAGCGGCATCTGGAGGGAAATCTAATACATTCAAATAATTTCCAACTCTTAAAGTAGCATTGGCAATATCCATCCGTTTTATTAATTTTAGAAACACTTTTTAAAGTTTTTGGGGCAATCTCATTATTAAGGATGAACCGGTTGTCGAATAGTTCTTACACGAGTTTTAAGATATTATGGTTACAGCAGAAAAATAGTTATTTTAGTCTGCTAACTTCTTAGCAATAACATCCTCTAACACTGATGTTGTTTCTATCATCGGTAGTTCTAAATCATCTTCCAAGATTATTGTTCTAATATCAGTGCAAGCTAAAAGCACGCTATCTGCTCCCCTGTTTTTAAGTTCATTAATAATTGTTTTAATATTTTCTTTATCTCTTTCTTTTGTTCTGTTAGTGACTATATTTACTATAATCCCACTAATCTTTTGTTGTTGTTTCTTTGTAGGTATAACCCAAGATATGTTTCTTTTTTTAAGTTCCGTAATGTGCAAAGATTCTTTGACGGATGTTGTTGAGCCAATCAAGCCAACTTTCTTAAATCCTCTTCTGGCACATTCTTTAGCCGATTCTTCTATGATACTAACAATTGGTGCTTTGGAAAAATCTCTTAATTGATCAATAAATACATGTACTGTGTTACATGGTATCGCTATTAAGTCTGCTCCAGAATGATTCAATCTCTTTATGGACTGAATTAAAAGCTCTTTCACTATTTTTGGTTTTTTTCCAAAAGCCAGTTTTCTCAAAGCTGATTCTGGCATGGGAACGTTTTCCATCAAAAGATTGGGCTGTAAGTTGGTTTTTCTAATTACTTTATTGTTCACGTTTAAGAAAAAACGGCAACCCGTTTCTGGTCCTAATCCTCCAACTATGCCCAATTGTTTCATGTTTTTATAATTCTCTACCAACGTTCTTATTGATTACTGAATATTATTCTAATAAATGGCAAAAAATTTATATATACTTGAATAATATACAACTTTATGAGGGATATCAAGAATAAACTAATCAGTATGTTTCGTAATGGATATTGTACCCCTCAAATTGCTAGAATCGCTAAAAAGATTAAGGAACCTAGCACAACCATTCATTATAACATCAAAAAGCTAGAAAAAGAACAGGTAATAAAAGCTTACAAAGCAGTATTTGATTATAAGAAAATTGACCTTGGTTATTGTGTTTATGTTCTTTGTCAGATTTCTCCTGATGAATATGCAGATCCAGAACGTATTGCTAAAGACTTAGTAAAACATGATAATATTGAGAGTGTTGATATTTGCACGGGCGATTGGGAGCTGATTCTCAAGATAAGAGCCAAAGATCAAGACGAATACTATCAATTTATTAAATCTGTAATTTCTCGTAAAGGAATAATTAAGATTATAACTGTGAGTTCTTTGAAACAACTTAAGACTGAATTTATTCCAACGTAAATTTAATGCCAAATAATTTATAAATTAGCCTTTGAAATTTAATTTATGGCAGAATCTATTGTCTTGGGAGTTGCACCTGGAGAACTACTTGATCCTTTTCACGAATCTTTATCTAGGGGTTACTTACGTCGTTTATTCCAGAGAATGAATTGTCAAGATCCATATTGTTTTGGTACGGCAATTGAGGCAACTGGATTTATTGCTGAACATGCACAAAGCGGAGCAAAATTAGTTGAGGTTTATGGGATTTGGGAAGATTTATGTGTTGCCACCTCAATATCTAGAGCTTTAGAAAATGGTTTTGTAGCAAGAGTTCCAAAAGGATTTACTTTTCGTTCTCCTGGTGCGAAAAGACAAACCTTAGAAGATGATGTTCGGAGTATTTATGAGGGAAAATTTGCGGTTGCTCGTTATAAGAAGTACGATTCCTTTTACTTGATCTGAATAGGTGTGTACACCTAAATTCTAGGAAAACTATAAAACTAAACCTTGAATTAAGATGTTTATGGGCCCGTGGCCTAGTAAGAGTAATAACAATTTCTGTTTGAGCCACTGGACACAGGTCATGTATGGACAAGCGTTATAAACTAACATTGATTATATTGTTTTTAGTGGATATATCATGAAAATCTCAAATTTGCTTAGTATTCCAAACGAACCAAAAGTAAACTTGGAATATGATCTTAATAAATTTAAGAAGTTTCGTAGTTATTCAAAAGAATTAGATTTTTCTAAGGTAATTAATCCCAAATTAGCATATTTTATTGGGTATTTACAAGGCGATGGTTGTTTAGAAATTAACAATAAGAAAATTTCATTTTGTGATGAATACTTAGATCACTTATTAGAACTTAAGAATTTATCTGAAAATCTATTTGGATTTGGTGGAACAATTCGCTCCAGAATATCATCAAAAGCAAAGAAAGAATGTTACTTACTAATAATTCATAGTGTACAACTTAATGAATTCATACATCAGGTATTTAATGTTAATTTAGGAATTAAAAATAACTTGAGAATTCCACCTGTGATTTTATCTAACAAAGATATACTTCGATGGTATATTTCTGGACTTTTTGACGCTGACGGTACTCTTCCAAAAAATCCCTCAAGAGTTAAACAAAAGTTTGTTGATGTTACATTTAAGGATAAAGAATTTATCCTAGAAATTAAACAAGCGTTAGAGATGTTCCAGATTAAAACACTTAAACCATATTGTCGGGTAGCTAAATCTCCTCATTCAGATTATATCTCTAGAACTTGGGAATTAAGAATCAGGCGAAAAGAATATATGGTAAGGTTTTTAAAAGAGATTGGGTTTGCTCATAATAATAAAAGGCATAGAGCTACAGAACTTTTAAATTTATTGGACCCGTGGCCTAGCATGGATGGGGCGACAGAATAATTATATTCCGCAAATGCCTCCTAAGCAGTAGATCGTGAGTTCAAATCTCACCGGGTCCGCATCTTTTTAAGAAACGTTAGAATTATTTTTTATGATTACCTTTATTTCTTGGGATACATAAACGCATGTCCGGTTCGATAAAGTCACCATTATCAATCTCATTAAGAATCAACAATCTGTCAACAGAAGTGCCACGATCTCTGGCAATATCTTCTAAAGTGTCTCCTACTTGAACCCTATAACCAACCGCAGTTCCCCTACTTATTGCTCCATCTCCACCTAAACTACAGTAGTCTCCTTCATATTTTTGACATCCTGGCGTTAATAAAGAAACGCCTAAAGCTCCTGTGGCTAAAACTTTTGCTATTGTGTGATACATGTGCTTACTTCGCAGTAGGTTCTATTTATAAAGCTTTCTTGTATTCTTTTTGTAAATTCTCCAACAGAGTAAATTTATCTAAAAAAGCAAATATTATAAATGCGGATGGCAGTATTAAGGTTATGTTACAGAAAACAGTCACTAGGGATGGCTCAGAAACCTTTCTTAATGAAGAAGTTGGAGAGAGTTATCATTCCTTTACTGGGGCGGTTGAAGAAGCGCTTAAGAAATATGCTGTTCCTTGCAAGATTAAAGAACTTGCTCAAACTGGTAAGCTCACAATTTTAGATGTATGTTTTGGTATGGGTTACAATAGTGCTATGGCTATTGATGTTGCCATTGAAGAGAATCCAAATTGTGAAGTTGAAATTGTGGGGTTGGAGTATGATCCAGAGATTATAAAAAAGATTCAAGAGGTTAATCCACCAATAAAGTTTTTTGAGCATTACAAAAACTTAACTCCTCAAAGTTTAGAGTTTAAAAAAGGAAACGTTATAGTTAAAATAATCTTAGGAGATGCTCGAGAAACTGCAAAGACTCTTCCAGCAGATTATTTTGATGCTGTTTTTTATGATCCATTTAGTCCAAAAACTGCACCAGAGATGTGGTCAATTGATTTATTTAAAGAGATGTACAGAGTGATGAAAAAACATGCTGTCTTAGCAACATATTCTTGTGCACGAATGGCTAGAGATAACATGGCTGCCGCCGGTTTGATTTATGATGATGGTCCGATTTTAGGCAGAAGAGGTCCTGGAACATTAGCAACTAAATGGCAAGATGAAGTGTTTAAATAAAAACTAGTACGGATTATCATTTTTTAATAACTATCTTGTTAACAATTCTAAATAAGTTTATTAATAAAAAAAGCGAATATACTTGTTACGCTACATAAAAAAGTTCCCCAAGCCATATCTACAATAGTCATAGTAATTTTCCAACCAGTAATAGTGGCGAGGTTTGTAAAATCATAAACACCATAAATTAAAAAACCTAATACTGCACCATATAATGCTGCATTTCCGTACGTACTTGATTGAGGTAAAACAAAAGTAATAATTCCAACAACCAATAGAGACCAGGCCAATAATCCAGCAATTATTGCTAATTGAGGATTTTCACCAGTTTTTCTCATCAAACTACCAAACTGTCCCGCATAAAAACCTTTCATAATCAAGAAAATCCAAATGGTGTCTATGGCTAGCATGAAAGCAAATGATATAAAGAATAATTTTAGTTGCTGTATTAACATTTTTATATTTCAGTAAAGTTTTTGAGTATATTAAGTTACTTATTCTTGTTTCTTCCTCTTAATCGGACTTCTTCAAACCTTTTAAGAACTTCAGAAGCCTGGGGATACTCTGCTTTGTAACCTTCTAAAACATTTTCAAATAATTTAGGATATAATTGATAATGCTTACTTTCTAAAGCTCGATCCATTAAAAATAAATCTACTGCTTTATCTTCAACTCTTTCAGAAAAGAAACTTAATCCAAAATCGATAATATTTAATTCTCTTGTTTCTTGATGAACAATCATGTTACTAGTTGTAAGGTCACCATGAACAATGTTAGCAGAATGAAGTTTAGCAACTTTCTCGCCAACTTCTTGAGCAAGTTTTTGATATTCATCTCCGGCTAATAAAACATCTCTTAACTTTTCACCTGGAACAAAATCCATGATTATGGACATTCTTTTATCACAAAAATCTCTTAAATGTGGTGCTGGAAAATCTATCTCCTCCAACTTTGTTAAAACTTTTGCTTCTCTTCTAGTTCGAAATTGCCTTAACGAAATATCTATTTGCGGCAAACGGTAGTTTTTACTAAACCTTTCTTTGATAATCGTATCGTTATCTTTATAGATTACTGCTTCTGCACCTTGGGCTATTTGTTCCATTTTAGATGGTATAAAATAGTTGTTTTTAAACTTAACTGAACTTAGAATTTGTTATTACTTACAAAAATCTTCCAAGACACTTTTAGTTGTACGCTCAAAACCATCAACCACTGCAGGATACCAATGTTGCATCTCGTCGACCATTGTTCCTTTATAAACAGGTTTATCTGCAATTAAATTCCTAGTTGTAATAACCTGATATCCTCGTTCTCTTCCTTGGATAAATGTTTGTTTTACACAGGCTCCAGCAGTAACGCCACTTAATAACAAATGAGTTAATCCTTCTGCTTTTAATCTTTGATCCAAGTGAGTTTCTTCAAATGCTCCATCGTGTGGTTTTTGGATATATTCTATTTCAGATAAATTTGCTAGTTCTGTTTTTAGTTCCTCTGTAGTTTCACCTAAACCTTGATATTCTAGGACAAAAACTTTTATTCCTTCTTTTTGGCAATATTTTAAAAGTGATTTCTGTTGTTCTACTAAATCTTCACGATCATCTAAACTTAATTGATCTAAGAAATAGTTTTGCATGTCTATAATAACCACTGCTAACGAATCTAAGGGAATTCGATCTCGTTGATAATGACAGGAATGGGGAGAACTAGTGTAAACCGGAGTGATTGCACAACCTCCACCTAAGGCTATACCCAAAGAAAGCGTGGCTGTTACTATTTTTTGTGCGAGAGACATAACTTATTTTTTGTTTTATTACTTTATAATCCTTTCTATTAATTACTACCACGTGGTGTCAACTAAGTAAGGTTTATAAAGAGTAAAGTTAATTTTACCTTTAATGAAAAAGATCGAACTCTTACTTCCAGTAGGAAACCAGGAGACTTTGGAGGCAGCAGTAGAAAATGGTGCTGATGCAGTCTATTTAGGTATAGATCGTTTTAACGCTAGAAGAAGAGCCAATAACTTTACTTTAGGAGAGATGGGTAAGGTGGTTTCTTATTGCCACAAAAATGGTGTAAGAGTTTACGTTACTATGAATATTTTAGTCAAGAATTCTGAGATTAATGAATTCTTTGACACAATCAAAGATCTTTATTTGGCTGGAGTTGATGCTGTCATTATCCAAGAATTATCCTTCTTACCAATTATTAAAGAGAACTTTCCTAGTTTAGAAGTACACATCAGTACGCAAGCAGCAGTTTCTAATACTTATTTTTATGATTTGATTAAACTGGCAGATAAAATCGTTTTGCCTAGGGAATTCTCTAAAGAAGAGATTAGTGAATTCATTATTAAAACAAAATTGCCTACTGAAGTTTTTGTTCAAGGAGCACTTTG
The DNA here is from genome assembly GCA_002792115.1 of Candidatus Woesearchaeota archaeon CG_4_10_14_0_2_um_filter_33_13. Lineage (GTDB taxonomy): Archaea > Nanobdellota > Nanobdellia > Woesearchaeales > GW2011-AR9. The sequence continues at coordinate 16,875 of PFNQ01000050.1, forward strand.
TTTCAGTTATAGTGGTAAATGTTTATTTTCATCTGTAATTGGTGGAAGATCTGGGAATAGAGGTTTATGTGCTCAACCTTGCAGACGGAAGTACAACGGCAAATACTTGTTAAGCATGAAAGATCTTTCTTTGGTTAAAGCAATTCCTGAACTAATTGAAATGGGAGTTTCTTCATTAAAGATTGAAGGAAGATTGAGGAGTGCCAAATATGTGACAGCTTCAGCTAAGATGTATAGAACAGCAATTGATAGTTATTACCTGGGCAAGTTTGAAGTCGATGAAGAATTGTTTAAGGAGATGAAGTTAGCGTTTAATCGAGAATTTACTTGGGGATATTATGCTAAACACAAGGATCTTGTTTCTGATGAACGGCCTATGGGCCGAGGCTTATATCTTGGTGAGATTAACAAGAAAGGATTAATTAAGTTAGAGGAAGAAGTTTCTATCGGTGATGGTCTAGGAATTTGGTTACCAAACAAAGTTGATGGCGCAGTATTAAGGAAAATTGAAATTGAAGGTAGCTCTGTTGAGAATGCACAAAAAGGAGAGTTAGTTAAATTATATATTCACGCTGCTTCAGGAACCAAGATTTATAAAACCTCATCTGTCAAGGAAAGTAAAGAAATTTCCTTTGAAAAAAACCAATCCATTCTGTTAACTAAAAGGAAAGAGATTAAGATAAGGCTTCCAAAGATTACTGAGAAGGAGAGTTCTGGTGATGAGTTTTTAGTGAAGGTTTATTCTTATGCTGATGCTAAAGCGGCTTTAAAATTTACAAATAAAGTGTTTTATGATATTTTCGCAGAGAATTTTGATACCAAGTTTTGTGCTTACATTCCTAGATTATTGAATGATAAAGATGTTGAGAAAGCAATAGCTTTAGTTGAAAAGAAAAATATTAAAATAGTTTTAGTTGGTGATTTAGGGGCATATTGTCAATTGCGTAAGAACAAATCATTACAAATTTATTTAGATTATTCTAATAATGTTTTTAATGATATCAGTTTAAAATATCTTGATAATTTTGTAGCAATAATCTCACCGGAACTTTCTTTTAAAGAACTACAACAATTTCACAATAGGGATTTTGCTGTTTTTGTTCATGGTAAGGTTGTAATGATGAACACTAAGTATGAACATCTCCCAGCCAAGTTAAAGGATGAGAAAAGCTATATCTTCCCGGTTAGGAAAGAGCACAAGTATTATCAAATTCTAAACAGCAAGGAGCAGGGTTGGTTTGAATTAATTAAGGAATTAAAAAAAGCAGGTATAAACAAGTTTTTTTTTGATCTTGATCATAATGTTGAAAAAACTTTAATGGCTTACAAGGACGTACTTGTAGGTAAGGAAATTACTGTACACAAGTTTAACTTTACTAAAGGACATTGGGACAAGGGCGTAGAATAAGGAATAAAAAATAGAGTTAAGAGAATTTTGCTGAAAAGATAAAAAGAAATAAAATCAAAGAATAAGAACAAAACTATTCTAAAATTTGTTCAATCTTTTGCTTAAGCGTTGGTGCAGGATTAAAACCGATAATTCGATCAACTTCTTCTCCACCTTTAAACACTAACAAACAAGGAATCCCTGTTATTTGATGTTTTTGTGCTAATTCTGGATAATCTTCAGTTGAGATCTTAGCGAACTTAACTTTATCTTGCATCTCTTTGCTCACTTGTTCAAAAACAGGAGCAAGCATTCTACATGGACCACACCAGCTGGCCCAAAAGTCTACGATCACTGGTAAATCGGATTTAAGTACTTCTTTTTCAAAACTTTCTGCGGTTAATTCCAAAACCATTTTTAAATTCCTCCAAATTTAACATTTGCAATGTTTTGTATCTTTAAGTTTTTTAACTTCCTTTTTATAATCTTCGTTTTGATATAAAGTATTAAGGAAGCAAACTTCATCACACTCAATTTCAAATGCATTGCTTATATTTACTTTTGTGTTTCTCATTTTAAACACCTCTGGAAATAAATTATTGTTTGGATATATAAATAAAGTGAAATGCCGTTGAAATGTTAAATAAAAGCACACTAGTGTGGTAAATTGCTAAGAAATGCACAGCCACGGCTGAAGTTTAAAGAAATCAGCAGTTGTTAGGGAATTAGATTACTTGTATCTTAAACAATCATGCGACCCTTATGCCAACCCATCTTGCGCATCATTTTAAGTCTTTTTAGTTCTATATCTAATTCCTTATCACTTTCATCAATCTTTTCTTGTTTCTCTTTAGGTTTTATTGATTGATTTATATTAAACAAGTAGTAAAACTAGCTAATAAATCCATTGCTAATATAGTATATAGGCTATATTTTAAAGCCAATATTCAGCTAACTTGCACTAGTGTAAAACAAAAGCATTATAAATTCCAAGATATTACTTATGGTATGGCATTAAACTTTGTTTGCAGGGTCATCTCTTTGGAAGAAATTCTAAAATGTTCTTTTGGATTAAACAAAACAGAAATAATTATTATGAAATTTCTTTTAGAAGAGAAAGAAGAGCTAACCATTGAAGATATTATGAAGAAGATTAAAAGAGATAGGACCACAATTCAAAGAGGAGTTAAACGTTTATTTGAAAAGGAATTGATCAAAAGAAGACAAATAAACCTGGACAAAGGAGGATACGTTTTCGTTTATTCTTCTAAACCTAAACCAGAGCTAAAAGAAAAAGTCTTTAAGATCTTTGAATCTTTCAAGGAATCAGTAGGTAGAGAAATTCAAAAATGGTAAGGATATTGAAAAATTTGCTAATGATAATGTTTTTAATAGTTTTATCTGCTTTGGCTTTTGCAGCCGAACCAATGTTAATTAGTGAGGGTCCAGAGATTACTAAATCAGGAGAAAAGTGTTTATATTACTTTTATGGTGATGGTTGTGATGGTTGTGCTGAAACTTCTCAATACATCAAAGATTTACAGAAAGAAAGTCCAAATTTGATGGTTGAGAGTTACGAAGTTTATTACAACAAAGATAGCTTTTATTTATTACGTGATTTTTTTACAAAATATAATATCCCTAAGGAATCCCAAGGTTTGCCAGTTGTCTTTACAGCAACTACTTATTTTGTTGGTAAGGAAGGGATTCTAAATCTGATGAGTGAGAGCGTTAGTTCAGAATGCCCTTCTTTAGAAAATAATAAGGTTATTGGAATTGTTGGTGAGAAATCATCAAAAAGTGTTTTAGAAAATCTAACGTTCATAGCAATTACTAGTTCTGCTTTTCTTAACGCCTTTACTCTTGGGCCACTGGCATTAATGTTAGTATTAGTTTTAATTATAACTGGATTAAGGGAGACAGAAAAAGTTTTAGCGAGAGGGTTATTTTTTATCTTTGGGATTTATTTAGCCTACTTATTATTTGGTTTTGGATTATTTTCCTGGTTAGCTTATTCGGGTATTGCAGTTTTCTTTGCGAAATTAATTGCTTTAATAGCAATAATCTTTTCATTAGCAACACTTAAACACTTTTTTATTAGTTGGGAAGTTACCTTTAAGAATTTCTCTAAAGATATTAAAAGTACCTTATTGCGGTTGGTAGAATTAGTTACGTCTTATGCTGGAACATTGATATCTGGTTTTACCTTAGCTTTATTAAGTTTTACAACTTTAAACAAGCCATTTTTATTAACTCGTTATCTATTTGTAGAAGGTTCACAAAGATTAATCTCTATTCCAATTATGCTTTATTACTTATTAATTTTCGTTTTACCATTTTTGTTGATTGTTTTAATAATTTATACCCTCAGAGAATATTGGGAAAAGAAAGCACATGAAAGGTTTAAGTTACATGAGCGAAGGGCTTTGTTATGGAAACAACATTACCTGAAGGTATTAAATTTTATTTTACAGTTATTTGTTTTACTATTAGGGGTAATTGTGTTGTTTTTATAAGATATATTCCAGTTTAGTATTTGTATATATACTTGCTGAATCTTGACATTTCAAATGACACAAGTTGTTTATGATATTATTCGTGGAAAGACTCCTGAACAGGTTGTTGGACAAGTTAATAATTCTGGTGCAGATATTTTAAGAAGTTTACATTCTGATGGCAATGGTTTTTATGCTTTAATTGAACGGCGAGGTTCCTCCCAATTAACAGATGATCGGGTTGATAAGAAACTTTATGATCGTAACACCGCAATTTCTCTTTTATCTTACTATGGGAGAGAAGTTGCAGCTGATTTTTTGGAGTTGAAAGATCCTGATAATTTAGAAGCAATCTTGGGAATACCAAAAGATAAAGCCGAAGTGTTAGAGTTGATTGGCGGGTTTGGTTTACCTGATGTTGCAAGTTCTTATGGGTTTGAGATGAGGGAATTAGTAAGTTTTTATGGTTTAGACATAAGAGATTTAAGGGGTGCCGTAGGATTTTCTACAAAGCGGTATGAACGTACTCTTGAAGTGGCTGAGCGCTTGGGTATTACATTAAGAACACTGGACAATTTAACTAGGCCAGCACTTAGACAAAAAGATTAGCTTAATCCAGTTAACAATTTAGAATAACTTTTATATAAGCGCACCTATTTTCTATATTTAATGGTTTTAGATAAATTAGGAGATTCCTTAAGGAACACTTTAAGCAAAATAGCTAAATCAGTTTTCGTAGATGATAAGCTGATTAATGAGTTAGTGAAGGATATTCAGAGGGCACTATTACAATCGGATACAAATGTTCAATTAGTTTTTGACTTAACTAAAAAAATTAAAGAAAGAGCTAAGGAATCTGCCCCCCCAGGATTAACCAAAAGAGAGCAGTTAGTTAAGATTGTTTATGAAGAACTTACCAACTTTTTAGGTAAGGAAACTAAAGAGATTCAAATTTCTAAGAAACCTACACAAATTATGTTAGTTGGTTTGTTTGGTTCTGGTAAGACTACTACTGCTGGAAAGTTAGCTAAATATTACAAAAAAAGAGGATATAAAGTTGCGGTGATGCAAACTGATACGTGGAGACCAGCAGCTTATGAGCAATTAGAACAACTTGCTAAATCTATTGAAGTTGATTTTTTCGGAATTAAAAAAGAGAAAGATCCCGTTACCATTTATCTTTCTTTCAAGAATAAAATCAAGGATTATGATATTGTTATTGTAGATACTGCAGGAAGAGATGCTCTTTCAGACGAATTGATTCAAGAGCTTAATGAGATTAGTTCTACTGTACAAGCAGAAGAAAGATTACTGGTTATTTCTGCAGATATTGGTCAAGCTGCGCAAAAGCAAGCTCAAGCTTTCCATGATACTTGCAATGTTACTGGAGTTGTTATTACTAAGCTTGAGGGTACGGCCAAGGGCGGTGGTGCTTTATCGGCTTGTGCAGTTACTAAGGCGCCTATCAAATTTATTGGAGTTGGGGAAAAGATTGATGATTTAGAAATGTTTCACCCGCAACGATTTGTTGGCAGATTAATTGGGATGGGAGATATTGAATCCTTACTTGAGAAAGCTAAAGAGATTATTTCTGAGGATGAAGCTAAAGATATGCAAGACAAGTTCTTGAAAGGAGAGTTTAGTTTTCTTGATCTTTACAATCAAATGAAATCATTAAAGAAAATGGGTTCATTTCAAAAGTTATTAGAAATGGTTCCTGGAATGGGGTCATTGAAGATGCCTAAAGAAATGTTAGACATGCAAGAAGGTAAGTTAGAGAAGTGGAAATTTGCCATGGATTCTATGACGCAAGAAGAGTTGGAAGATCCAGAAGTTCTTTCTCCTGGAAGGATTGACAGGATTGCTTCTGGCTCTGGATTAAGTATTGGCGATATTAGAGAATTGATTAAACAGTATCGTCAAAGTAAGAAAATGATGAAGATGTTTAAAGGTGAGAAAGATATTGGGAAGGCTATGAAAAAGTTTGGTGGAAGAATGCCACCTGGAATGAAATTTTGAGAATTCTGATGTCGTGAAACTGAGCAACGCGAATGTTTCACTTGAATGGATTTGGCTCCAAAGCTTTAGCTTGCCTAAAGGTTTGCGATGAAGAAGTTTGGCGGTAGAATGCCGCCTGGAATGAAATTCTGATTTAGTATTGTTAATTTTTTAAATTCTAATGAATCATTCCTTTTCAGGCATTTCTTTTCTATATCCACAGTTCTTACAGTAATGGATATCAAACATACCATCAGCATATTTATGCTGGCCAACATGCAGTGGCTTGTTACATTCCGGACAATTATGTTGTTGTAGATTCATGATCTTTCAAGAAAGCACGTTACTTATTAAATTTCTTTATCACTTAACAATAATAAAAGAGGGGTAATATTTATAAATTAAGGAGGTTTATTATAAAAAATGGTTGAATATGTCTTATTTGCGTCTCCCGAATTAGTTAAAGAATTAGGTTCAAACGCGTTAGCAATAGATGTAAGTGCAGGCAATGCACCTTACAACGTTTTTTCACCATTTTATTCTTGGGGTAATGAAATAATTCCTGTACCTGGAATGCCTGATCGGAAATCCCGAACCATTGAAGGAATTTGGCAAGGATTAAAGTTAATTGATGATCAGCCAGATTTAGCCTTATTAACTACAGATATCGTTAAGAAAAGGAGATTTCCGGATTATGAAAATACTCGATTTTTATTTGGTTCTACTGAAATTGATTTGGCAAATGCACGCACTAAGATATATGTTCCTGCATACAAATGGGTTTTTGATAATTTAATCCCAGAAACAGTAAAACAATCAATTTATCTTCCGGCACAACAGGGAATTTCTGTTTATATTTTTGATGTTGATTCAAATCCAGATATTTCAGATTTATCTCGATCATATAGTCATGCTAGTTTATTAGTTGACTTAATTAATCGTGAACTAAAAAGAAAAGCTCGTTAATTTATTTAAATCTTAAGATCGCAAAACAGATTGTAAAACTAAATGAGCCATATATGCTTGTGGTTGTTTCCACTTTTTCTTTAGGGTAATTGGTAATAATTTATGAAAATAAGGTATGATTGAACTTTTAGTTTCATCATAATCTACATAGTCTGGTAACATATCTACAATGTATGTGTCTTTTCGATTAATTAAGTAACCAGCAGTTCTATCATTGTAACTTGTTGTTACAAAATAAACATTATACTCATAATTTGGATAAAATAGCTTGCATATTGCAGCCAGAATTACCGGTATAGAATGCGATGATGAGTCTACAAATACTGTTTTAGGTTTAATATAAACTTTAAGGTAACGCATGATTGACTGAAAAAAAAGAGCCATATACTCCTCCTTATTTAATTCTTGAAAATGTTTTGACAATGTTAATATTATTTTTTCAACATTATTCATTCCTACTACTTTAATTACTTTTAATAATTCTGTGTGTAATATCTTAAAGTAGTCTTTAAGTGTTGCTCTACTGACATAAACAATATCAGAGTTATTGTTAAATAATGTTATTTGTGCTTCGTATAAAATAAACCCATCTCTTGCAAGAAATAGTTTTTTATGGTCCCCATATAATTGATTTAGTTTGATTGTAGCTTTTTTAATAAGTTGTGATAAATCTAATGTCTGACTATAAGAAGAAGATGTTTGTTTGTTAGAATCAAAATAAGTCCTAATGCTTTTTAATATTGTTAAGTCAATCTTTTCATAATGACAATGAACAGCACCCCTCAACACATACAATTTAAAAATCTGTTCTTTGTTTAAAGGAGCCTTACCAAAAAGATAGGTGGTGCTTATTATGTGTTGTTTGACTACATTAATACCTCCATGTACAGAAGGTATTGTTAATGCTTCTCTAATTAATCTTTCATTGACTCCTTCTTCTCTTAACTCTTTAACAAGTGAATCTATGTATACTGCTTGAATTAACCTTCTTAAATTTGCTATTGTAATATCAATTTGTTCGTTAATAGATTTAGCTGTGGCGTGATGAGTTATTCTTAAGAATTCTTTATATGAGATTTGTTTACGGTAATATTTTAACAAAGGATATATATATCCATATAATCCTTTTAAATTTAATATGTTTAATTTATTTCTAGATTTTATTCGTTCAAGATTTTGAATTAATAATTGAATTTTTACTTGACGATCTTTATTAAACCAAATTAAATCCGAATTTGGATCAAACTTATCGGCTACCAATTGCTTAATTAATTGATTAACTGCATCTACCATAGTATTAATAACTGATGAAAAGATATAAATCTATCCCTCTTTTTAAAATCTTTTCTTAATCAAATAGACTTTATCATTTACTCTGACTTTAGAATTAACTTTAACTGAAATAATTTCACCTTTCTGGGCTTCTTTAACAACACCATCATCAGTATGGATCTCATCTACAATTATTTCTTCATAACCAGTAGTGGGACCGATAAAAGCTAGTTTATCGCCTTGCTTAAAACCATGGGTTTCTACCTTAAACTCAGCCACTCTAATTTTATTATAATAATTCTTAACTAAACCCAACTGTACTTTTTCTGTTGTAGCTTTACTGCCATACAATGAAGCTCTTTGATGATGGGGATAATCAACAAAGAAACCCGTAGAAAAACCTTTGTTATAAACTTCTTCTAATTGTGGTAGTAATTCCTTAACCAGCTTTTCATTAGATTCTTTTTTATTTATTGCATCTATTGCTTTTCTATAAACAGAAACTACTTTAAAGACATATTCGGCACCTCTATTTCTGCCTTCAATCTTAAAAGAATCTACAAACTTTAGTTTGTCTAAGATTGGCAAGGCACAAAGATCTTTAGCTGACATAATAAAGTTATTACTCATAATCATTTCCTTACCTTCCTCATCAATAACTTTGTATTCTCTTCTACATGGTTGCAAACATTCTCCTCTATTGGCAGACTTATTGAACAGTTCTTGTGACATGAAACATCTTCCTGAATAAGAGATGCACCTAGCACCATGAACAAACATCTCAATCTCTAATCCACTTTTTTTCTTAATCTCTTTAGCATCTTCAATTGAACATTCTCTAGCTAGAACGATTCTAGAAATACCTTGTTCTTTCCAAAACAAAGCTGCTTGTGAATTTGATACAGAGGCTTGTGTACTAAGATGAATCTCAAGACCAAGTTCTTTGGCTCTTTTAACGACAGCAAAATCCCAACAAATTATGGCATCAATTTTAGCTTTTTTTAATGATTTGAGAACTTTTTCTAACTTCTTTAATTCAGATTCATAAACAACGACATTAACTGTACAATAAGCTTTAACGTTATATTTGTGACAATAATTTACTACTTCTTTAGTTTCTTTTAGAGAAAAATTATTTGCTGATGCTCGCATATTGAAACCTTGCACTCCAAAGTAAATAGCATTACAACCAGCTTTAACTGCTGCAACCAACATACTTTTATTTCCTACTGGGGCTAAAAGTTCCATTTTGTTAATTTTTACTTTATTCTTTATATAATTTGTTTTATGATTTGTCAAAAGCTATTTATATCCCTTCTTGTCCTTGAGCAAAAATGTTAACTTTACTAATCGGAGAGATTCATTCTGATGCACATCTGATGTTGAAAGAGAATGTGGAATTAAAGCAAGTTTCTAATGAAATATTTCTTACAGAAACATGGCCTGGAATTGAAGCGGTGATGTTAAGGACTTATACCACGCTTAAAGATAAAGAATTATTACTTCTTCCTAACTTGAAATATGTAGTAAGTTGTTCTGTTGGTATTGACAATCTTGATTTAGAACTATTAAAACAAAAAGGAATAAAATTGATTCATTGTCCAGGTAGTAATGCCAATTCTGTGGCTGAACATACACTTTATCTGATCTTATCTTTGTTGCGTAAAGAAAAACCATTTCCTGAATTAAAAGGTAAAACTGTAGGTATTGTTGGGTTTGGTTATATTGGTCAGGAAGTAGCTAAAAAGTTGCAAGGGTTTGAATGCAAGATAATTGCTTATGATGTTATTGAACCGGATAAATATTTACTTCAAAACTTAAATGTTAAAATGGTTTCTTTAGAGGAGATATCTAAAAAGTCTGATATTGTAACTATTCATGTTCCTTTTAACAAATACACTCAAAGAATGATCAATGAGAAGTTCTTATCTTCATTGAAGAAAAATGCTTTTTTTATTAATACTTCTAGAGAAGAAGTAATTGATGAAGAAGCTTTGTTAAATCACCAAGAGAAATTCGCAGGTATTGGTCTAGACGTTTATTCAGAAAAGTTAGAGAAAGGTCTGAAGGGTAATGTTTTACTGACCCCCCATATTGCTGCTCAAGGTGAAGATTCATTTAGAGAGATGTGTTTACAACCAATTAAAAAATTTTTGAATGGTATTACGAGTAAAAACTTTAATTAGAACTCAATGATTTTACCTTTTCTACCAACATTGATAATTCTAGTCTTGCCGATAACTTCTTCAATCCCTTCAGTTTCATGAACATGGCCACAAAGATGCAGATCTGGTTTGAATTCTTCAATAGCTTTTCTAATGCCTTCGCTGCCGGGAAATACGCCTAAACCAAGAACACTATCAGCTGGATGAGTATGTGTTACCATAATTCTTGTTTTAACATCTGATAAGGAATCATGAGCTTTCTTAAGAGTGTTAAAAACATCTTTCTCACTTAATTGATGTAGTCCTATGTTGCTATAACCACAGCCAAAAAAACCAACATTACCTTTTCTTAGAACATAACCATGCATATTCTTAGCCCCGTACTTTTCAACTAGAAAGCCAATTTCAGCCATTCCTTCATGATTTCCTGGTAAAACACCAACTTCTAAGCCTTTAGCTCTAAATGGGCCAACAAGACCATCCATATTGCCTTCCTGATCTACTAAATCTCCTGCTAGAATAACCAAATCTACATTTTCTTTAGCAGCTTTTTCGGCCATA
>PFNQ01000024.1 GCA_002792115.1 Candidatus Woesearchaeota archaeon CG_4_10_14_0_2_um_filter_33_13
GCAAATTAAGAGAAATGACTCCAGAAGAAACAGAGTTGTTTGCACTTTTATATATAAAAAAAGAAACTAAAGAAATTATACAAGAAAAAGAAAAACCTTTTTTATTCAAAGTAATTGAAAAAAGACTATCAATTTATAGTTTTACTATAGCAGATGTTCGGTTAATTTTCTTTTTAGCTGTTATTTCTCAAACACCAGGCAAAGCAGTAATGTATCTCACCTATTTAGATTATTGGTGTAAAAAAGAAGGGATAAAAGTATTAACCTTCGATTATTTTGGTCAAAAAACATTCCCAAACGGATTTCCTGATTTTGATAGTAGCGATATTTGGGATAAATTTAAAACTATAGGAACAGATAAATAAAAACCATTGCGTCTTAGCGTCTTTGCGAGAACACAATTAACAAATAACCATTAACTTTTTAGATTATGCTAAACCAACCAAAAATAACACTAAGAGAATACGTTAAAGAATTAGCCCCAATAGCTCAAACCTATGGGTTAAGACTAAACAGAGTAAAAGAATTTAAAAAAGCAATAATAATCAACAACCTTATTGAATATAAGGTACAAAAACTAGTTACTAATTCGTTAAGATAATGGAAAAAATAACAGTAAATGCAGAGTTACTTTTTGTATTAGAAAGTAGGCAACAATGGGTTAATCGAGTACCCAGAATACTATCAAAAAAAATAAGAGGTGAGGAGCAATGGATTTGGGTAGATAAAAATGGCGATGTATTTGAATGTGGTAAAGACTTTATGGTAGCAGAAGAAAAAGAAACCTACCCATGCAAGGTATATAGATTGAGCAATGTAGCTGGAGCAAATGAAACAAAATAATAACAAAAACCATTAGCGTCTCAGCGTCTGCCGAAAAAACAAGAATTTTCAATTCTTTGTTTTTTTCGAGCATCCTCGAAATATTAGTTTTTCAAATAAAAACATATTTCTGGATTTGCGGTGAAAACTATAACAAATAACAATTAACTATTAACCACCAAATGATACCAAGAAAATACTTAAACAATAGAATTAGCATTCTCAGAAAAGAGATAAGACAAGAAACACAGCATGTGTTTAGCCTCTATGCAAAAAAAGAAAAAAGAACTGAAGTGTATTCAGTTAAACATATTCACTTTAAAAACAATATTGTTAACACGCCAGACAAGGGAGTAATAGACCATATCGTAGTATATGACAATGATACCATCATCTTCCCCGAAGGAGATGATTTAGATCCTGTGAGGCTATCCAAAGTAACCAGTATAGATGATTTAATGACGCTACATGCAGTAGCAATAGAATTAGAAAATAGGAATTAAAAGGAAAATAATAAATCGGAAGACGGAAGCCTCTAGCATGAAGTGGGATATATGGGCAGATTTCCTCCCTTGAGATTACGAATATATTCGGACAAAGAAAGGTGGGTGATTGGGGGAAGGGATAGTGAACTTAGCGTCTTTCTAGTAAAACTAAAAAAATATGAAAAAAACAGAAATACTAGCAACATTTATAGGGTCAGATTCGTTAGGCTACGTAAACGGACAATCCTATTTATTAGAAATTACCCAACATACAAAATATAGAAATATTGCCATACAACGCAAAGGAGGAGGAGGAACTTGCGAATACAGTTCTATTATCACCTTCTTTAAAAATTGGAACAATATTTATTCAACTAATAAAAACAATGATATTCAAGAAAAAAAATCAGATTATATTTGTTATGTAACATCTGTTACTGATGAAAACGGAAATGAATTTAGTCCAGAAATATATGCTGGATTAAAAGGAAATGTATTTGCAGCAAAAGAATTTTTTGAATTTGGAGAATCCAATAAAATAGAAAAGAAAACATTAATAAAACTATACCAACTCGCTTCAAAAATTAAATTTTAATCCAAACCTCTTAGCGTATTAGCGTCTTTGCGGTGAAAAAAACAACTTATGAAAAAAAACATCCTTTGGCTATTTGCCACCAACTTAGGAAGATATGTTTTAGCTTCCATCCTATTAATCTCTGGCGTATTTTCGCAATACGGCACCATAGAATTTTTATCAACCGATTGGGTAATATTTGAAATAACACCCATGATAGGAGTAGTATTAATGGTGTCTCAGTTTATTTATCATGTAATTTCTGCTATTGCTATCAATATTAAAAATTCATAATTAACTACTAACAAACCAACAACGCACCAACCTCCTCCCTTTGGGAGGATTGAGGTGGAAATTAACTTCACCTATGCTTCTATCCATCCTATTCTTTACAATCGCCTCAATATGCAATGCACTAATGGATACCCTTCAATTTCATTGGTATAAATTCCGTTGGAAAAAACAAGTGAACTATCAATACTGGAACCCAGCCGTGAGTTGGGAAAACAAATACATTAATAGCAACCCAAAAGACGGATTCAAATATAAAACTCCTTGGGGTTTCATGGCTAATTTTTTAGATGCGTGGCATTTATTTAAAATGATAATGATAATCTCATTAGCCTTAGCAGTAGTATGTTTTCCCATAGGATTTAAAGTGTGTGTATTCAATAACTATTGGCTCAACAGAGTGTTATGGATGGCTATATTGGGGGTGGCATGGAATGTCCCTTTTAATATCTTCTTTAATTATATTTTTGTAAAAAAATAAAACAGTTTTCTTGTTTATATGAAATATGTTTCATAATTTTACAGAAAAAATGAAATGATTATGATAGAAATAATAATATATGCTGTTCTTATATTATTCATCCTACTTATCCCTAAGATTATTTTTTACTTACCTTAGACCTAATAAATACAATATATGGCAACAAATATAAGGGAAATACAATTAAAATACTCCAATCAGCAAAAATGCTTGAATTTATTGGAGAAATTAAGATGGGGCAAAACTGTAACTTGCCCTAATTGTGATAAAAATAAGATAAGAGTAGTTGACCCCCTTAAAAAACGGTACATCTGCAAAAGTTGTAATGAGCAGTTTAGCGTGTTTACGGACACTATTTTTGAGGGTACCTTGCTTGAATTACCTATTTGGTTTCAAATTATTGCTTTAGTGCTTAATGCAAAAAGCGGAATGGCTGCCAATGAAATAAAAAGACACATGGGAATCACGTATAAAACTGCCTACTATGTAGCGATGCGTATAAGAATAGGTATGTTAGAGGATTGCACCTGTTTAAATGGTATTATTGAAATGGACGAGAGTTATTTTGGTGGTAAACACAGACAATTTCACAGAGGAATAAAAGACGAGCATCCTACTATTTCAGGTGTAGAACTAAAAAGAGGTAGAGGAACAAATAAAGTTTCTGTTGCTGGAATGGTTCAGCGTAAAGGAAAGGTTAAAACTAAGATAATTGAAAAACTAACTAAACGCAACTTATTAGCAATGCTTAAAACGTATGCTAAAAAAGAAAATTCTATACTTGTAACCGATGGATTTAGGTCTTACAAAGAATTAGAAAAATACATAGATAGGCTTGAAATAAACCACTCAAAAGCATTTAGTAAAGGCATTGTTCATGTTAATACAATAGAGGGATTTTGGAGTTATGTAAAAAATGGAATACGAGGTAGTTATAAAGTAATTTCTAAAAAATACCTACCACTTTACTTGCTCGAATATGAATGGAAATTCAACCATAGATTTTACAGATGTAACGAGTTCGAGAAATACCTTAAAAATGCCTTAAAACACGATAAAGCCTTGCATAATTGGAAAGCAGAATCAACTCAACAAGTTAAAAAATTAGTGTATAACCAATAAATTTAAAATTATGGGAACAAAAAAAGATGAGAATTTAGTAAAAGTATCTTGGGAAATGGGATTTTTTTATAAGATAAACCAATACGATATTAGAAAGTTATCTGAAAGGATAAAAGAAACTAAAAATAAAGAATTAATAGAATTTTATTCAGATATTGAAAAAAGATTTGAAAGTTTTACAATTTCAACTCCCCCAGTAATTGAAGAACTTTCTCCATGTGATACTTAGTGTCCTCTTTTTTAGAAGTAAGTACTATCATGGGTGTTCTTCCTTGTTGATTAAAGGATACGGTAATATCATTTGGAATAGTGTCTAAATACTATTTATTTTTAATATAGATATTATCTAATTGATTCTTTAATTCCTGTTGATAATTATCTATATAACTACCTGTGAATATTGCCTTAAATTTAGCCATTTGTGAAAAGTTTAAAAATTAAGTGTCAAATGTACAAAAAATAAATTAAAAAATAATCTTAGGGATAGGCACGTTATTCATTATTACTTGTGGAGTATTCTTACTTTCTAAGGTGGAAATAGTTGAAAAAAGTCCAAAAAACGAAATTCTATCTCGTTATTCTGAAATTATAAAAAGATAGCATAAATGCTCCAAGATTTCAGAGAATTAGCGAAGCTGCTGGATTATATAATTTACCTCCAAAATGCAAGTGTGGTTTTGTTGGTAATGGAAGTGAAGAAATGGTAAAACATTTTGATGAATGTGAAACATATCAAGATTTCATAATGGATCGTATCGAATATAGAAAAAAAACAGATAATAATGGACGAACAAACCTCTAAATTAAACACCTTATCCGATTTTGGCAATAGAAGCAAAATTTGTTCTATATACGAGTTGGCAGATACCATAGAAAAAGAAGCCAATATCAATTTTTCTGGTTTATCCGATGCAGAAAAAATGGCACTTTACATTTATGTGTATGAATGTCATGATATGGCAGTATTTCTTAGAACTATTTGTAATTATTTTGGTTGGAGCAGGTATAAAGTAAGACAACTCCGCAAAGAAATAAACAATAACAAAGCGTTGAATTATTGTATAGATATTGTACCCACCTTTGATGAAGAAAATGGATTATTATCAGGAAAAGGTTATCAAATAGATATATTCACTCACGAAAGATAAAAAAAATGATAAAAGGATTAGGTAAAAAAATAATTTGCGATAGTTGTACTTCTATTAAGGAAGAACATCAAGTAACAGTATTTAAAGGTAAAAAAAGAGCCGTACATATATGTAATAAAAAATCATGTATGGATCAATTCATTGCTTCTTTTGGCTATACCAAACTTTCAGATACCACATGGAGCGACCATTGTAAAAAAGTTGAGTTATCAAAAAGAGACTTTCCTTTAATGCCTATTGCCTATGAATTTTTTGATAAAATTATTTTTCAAAAAAAAATTGAATTAAAAAACAAAGCAAAAGTAATCATAGAAATTGCTCGACCAAAAAAACCTAATTTTAATACTTTTGTATCTCCTTACGAAATAGGAGTTGTTTTTTTACTAGAAAAGAACACACCAATAATAAAAAGATTATTTTTTCAAACATTATATTTTGATAATTTACCCTCTTTTATAAAAGATGCCGAAAAAGAAATAAAGGATTTTATTAATAAGGATATAAAATAACTATTATGCAAGAAAAAATAAAAACCACCATCAAAGAATTAGCTGATAATTCAACTAAAAGTATGATACATTTATCAGCATCATTAGTAGCAGTAAGTGGCTATAATGATAATGCTATTATACAATTTGTAAACATGATAACAGATCAATGTTCCGAAAAAGAAGGCAACAATAAAGCCACTATGGAAAAATGGATAGGCAAAGAAAACCTAAAGGTAATATTTGAATATGCCAACCAAAAATCCGTACAACAAGATTATATTGTGATGAATAAGTGCATGGAGGAGGATATGCCAAAACAATCCTTAAAATGCCCGCATTGTAATTCCACTTCATTTACTATAACCGAGCAATTAGTATGGAATGGCGAAGTAGATGAAGATGAAAGAAATATTGTAAATTGTTTTCACAAAACAGGTGAAATAGACGAGATAATTTGTAAAAAATGTGAAGAAAATATTACTGAAGTAATAAATACAGATAACACCACTTTTAATTTTCAATAAACATGGCAAAAGATTGGACAGGAAATAGCAATAGCATTTTTAAAACACTTGGTGCAAGCAACCATACCGAAAAAGAGAGGCAAAATGAAGATTATTATGCCACAGATCCTAAAGCTGCCGAATGGTTATTAAAATTAGAAAAATTCTCAGATAATATTTGGGAATGTGCCTGTGGTGAAGGGCATTTAAGTAGGGTTTTTGAACTAAATGGTTACAATGTAAAAAGCACAGATTTAATAGACAGAGGATATGGAGAAGGTAGTTTAGATTTCTTGGCAATAGACAATATGGAATGGAATGGAGATATTATTACCAACCCTCCTTATAAATATGCCAAAGAATTTATTGAAAAGGCATTACAAATTATTCCGGAAGGAAATAAAATTGCCATGTTTTTAAAAATTCAATTCTTAGAAAGTAAAGGAAGAAAAAACTTATTTATTACCCATCCTCCAAAAACGGTTTATGTTTCGTGTAGCAGGCTGTTATGTGCCAAAAACGCTGAGTTTAATAAAAATGATAAGGGGGGGGGTGCAGTTTCTTATGCCTGGTACATTTGGGAAAAAGGATTTAAAGGCACCACAGAATTAAAATGGTTTAATTAAAATGTAGAAATATGGAAACTGTAACAGCAAACAATGCTACCGAATTAGTTCGCCTAAAAATAGATGAAACAGAAATATTTTTAGAAGAATTAGGGGAAAACAAAGGCAAAATAATTATTGCTAATCCTTATGGACATAACTATTCTATGTATTGGGGAAGTATGGGCGGAACTTTAAAAGAATTTATTGTAAGCATTAGCTCTGATTATTTTTCTGACAAGTTGTTGGGGCATATAAGCAGGGAAGTGTTTTGTGCAAAAGGCACATTCAGAAATGTAAGAAAATTTATCCGAGAAGAATTGTGCTTGCCATGGTATAAACACATGGAGTTTCAAAAAGATTTTAGAGAAAAACTGAAGCAATTTGAAGAAAACTGCATAGAAATAAATAGCGAACAATATTTTGTAGATCAATTCAACTATTATTTTTCTACGGCACCCAATTTTCATCTTATTGAAGATAGATGGCAGATGCAAGATGTAGAGAGTGGTTTTAGTAACATTTCAGAACCTTGGCATTTTATAGCCACAAAAGAAAGTGATCAAACAAAATGGTTAAAAAACCTACATAAAAAGTTAAATAAAGAACTAAAAAAACCATAGTTAAAATGAAACTCATCATTACTAATACTACCAATAAACAACAAACCGTAAAGTTGTTATCGGCACTTTATTCCTCCCTTCGTTATATACCAAAAGGAGTGAACATATCACTATTAAGTGATAATTATAATGATTATTCGGATTTATTAAACAGCATACGTATGGATCCTATTATCATAAAATTTTTACACAGTTCTAATAACAGGCAATTGTTTTTTTGGAAAGTATTTGTGGATGGAAGTCAAAAACAATTAGAACCAGGTTTAGAAATAGACTTAACACTCAGATTGGAAAAAAAAGGAAAGAAAATAACACTAGAAGATGGAGAAGAAATATATGAAGGTTATTTGTTT
>PFNQ01000038.1:0-2640 GCA_002792115.1 Candidatus Woesearchaeota archaeon CG_4_10_14_0_2_um_filter_33_13
CCCCTGAAATTATTGAATAGAACGTATGGGGTTTTACGAAGTCCCGAAAGCAAAAATTTTCCCTCGAAATGAGGCAACCCACATTTCAGAGCTGGAAAATTTTTGCGTGGGATTTGGGTGAGTAACGCAGGGGCTTTGATGCCCCGAGTAACGCAACCGTAAAACCCCTGTTATACGTAGAGAGCCTTTGATGGCGAACGGTGTTTTTCTTCCACCTAAAGGAAGCAAGCACCGCAGGTTCTGCTGACTGTATTTTTGTTCTCGGTGTAGTTTTGGATTTAACGGAAAGTATCAATTACGAAGCTTTGCTGAGACTATCATTATTCTCGGGGGCGGAGTTTAGTTTTTCGATGTTCTTTGATCGTATTATTTCAATAGTTCTGACATTATATCTTTTCCCTCTGCTACCGGTTAGAAGCAGATCATCAGGCTTTTTGTTAGCAAGATATGTTTTTATAGGCTCGATTAAGTGTCCTGGTACTAAAAGCATCTTTCTCTCATTTGTTTTATATTTGGTGATGCTTAACAATTGTTCGTTAAGGCTAATATCTTTAACTTTTAGGTTTCTAATTTCGAGGGGGCTTAAGTTCATTTCAAATAGTAGTCGGAGAATGAGTTTATGTTTTTCATTGTCGGTCATTTCTAAGACTTTATTTTTGTCAATTTCTGGTTTTGCGATAACCTCTTTTTTCTCTTTGTCAAATGTAAACCATTTTTGATTTGTAACAATAGTTCTCTTTTTGTTTTCTATAATCGGTGTTGTTTGTAGTATGGATTTGTTTTCTCTTACTTGATTTCTGGCGTTTCTTATTGCTTCAATATTTGTCGGTTTGATATTTAGAAGATATTGTTCTTGGTTCTCAATAAGATTAAAGTGATCATCCAGAAAACCGCAGAAGATAGACCTGTCTTTTTGGTAGCTTCCTAAAGGGATTCTTATTTTGGTCTTTCCAGCATATAACTCGGCTGAATGATAGATGAATTGTCCTATAAATCTTTCAATTCGTTCTCTTAAAATGGGATCTTCAAAGAAAAGCCATAAATGGTAGCCTCTACCGGATTGTTCTAAGTGCGAATCAATATTGACTTTGGTTAGGTTTTCTTTTGTTTTTCTGACATTTTCTTTAATAGTGTCTATCGGCTCTCCATTATGGGCATCGAAATCTATGGCTACCCACTTTACAGTTCCGTCATCTTTTTGTGGGCACAAGCCGATAACAATTTGTCTTTCCAGATGCTTTTTGATTAATTCTGGTGTTAATTCTTGCTTTATCGTGAGCCAAGTTGAGCCGGTATGGATGATGTAGAGAGAAGTATTGTGAAGGAAGAGGGAACAGTATTTTTTGAAAGATTCTAGTTGCATAAGAGAAAAATTACTTGCTGAATTAAATAATTATCTTTTATTCCATTGATATCCAACACTTAACTGAACATTTCCATTCACTATTTCATGTCCCTGTTTGCACATTTCTTCCAGTTGTTCAGCAGAGTAATCCAATCCAGGGTAAACTGGTTTTACAAAAAATCCATATTCGGGATGCGTTTCCCATTTTCTACTTGTATCTACTAACTGACTGGTCATTTCGTAAAGTGTTGCACCTACATAAGGATGGGTAAAGAAAAAAGCAACGAACATTGAGCCGCATTCTTCTCTCAAGAATCTAGCAAAATCTATGTCTCTCAATATCATTTCCCTAGTTTGTTCAGGAAACCCCGTCATAATTGAATTATAATATTCTATTCTGCTTTTTCTTAATATTTTCGAGATCTCTTTTATTTTCTTTTTAGCATTTTCTGTGGTTTGCAATTCTTTATATTTCCCAGTTGAATGCATTAGATTTATATTTGGATTTTCTACTGGTAAGAAAACACGATAACATCCTGCATCCGCTAATTCTTCTGCAAAATCTTCTGTTATTCTGGGATAATAGAGTCCTGCATCAATCATCCAGGGCTTTCCTGTTTTCTTTAGGGCTGTCAGATAAGCTTTAAAAGATTCTGGATTGGTTTGTCTTAACATTAATATTTCATCATCTTCCACAATAAATTCTCCGTAACCAAATTTATTCATAGGTTCTACTAAAGATTGAACTCTTCCGGAGGATAATATTCTTACTTTAGAGCCCATAAATTGCGTGCTTGTGCAAAAATCGCAGCCTCTTGGGCAACCTCTCGAAATCATTATATTTAGAAATGAGTCTGCTCGGGGTGTTCCATAATGAGCTAACTCAGGTCTTTCATAAAGATTTTTTTTCATTAAATCAAAAGCTGGTTCAGCAAGAGTATCTAAATCTTTAATTATGCCTCTTGGTTCAGTAAATAATACTTTGTGATTTTGGCGGTATGCTATTCCTCTAACTTGGCTTAAATCACTTCGAGTTCCTAAAGCTTGAAGTAGTTCATTTGTCGTTTCTTCACCCTCTTTTAAGATTATAAAATCTAAGTCAGGACAATTCTCAAGAATATATTCTGCTGCTCCGGTTGCTTGGTGTCCTCCAACTACTGTAACAATATTAGGATTCAATTCTTTTACTGCTCGCAGAACACTTTTAGTTGTGTGCCAGGTAGTGGCGTGAATCAAAGAAACACCAACAACATCTGGCTTTTCTTTAGCTACTCTTTCTTTGATTTGTTCTGGCG
>PFNQ01000038.1:2648-7025 GCA_002792115.1 Candidatus Woesearchaeota archaeon CG_4_10_14_0_2_um_filter_33_13
TAAATGAAAACATCTGGATTTGCAGGAAATTCTTGGAAAGTGTTGTATCCCTCCATCTTTGCATCAAGAAAGCTAACGTCATGACCATTTACTCTTAAATTCCCTAAGATGCTAAGCAAGCCTAAAGGGGTTCCGCCTCTACGAGGTTCGCCATTCCATTGAATATCAGGAGGATAAATTCCAAGAAATTTCATTTTCTGTCTTTCCTCATTTCTTCATTTATTCTCTGGCATCTACACCCCTGCCAAGAATATTTATTGCCAACAATGAATGGATGAGTGTGCATAATGGTGTAAATATCTCTAATTCCTGTTTGGTCGCGAATGTTTAGTTCTCCCGTAGGATCAAAATATCTTTTAATTTTTTCGGACTCAACACTTAAACAGAAACTCATTGTTCCTTCTTCCATTACCGTGGCGATGTAAGTTGTTAATCTACAATCTCCTCTTACTAGATATTTAGCTATTCTCTCGTCAGCTAACTGTTCTGGAGGACATTGGAGCTGGCATTGGTTAAACCCTCTTCCAGAAGTTATTTGCGGTTCAACATAACTTCTCACTCCTGTTTTCTCAATCCAAGGGATAATAACATCTTTAACTTCTTGATAAGTATCTGTTCCAACCCGACATTCTACTCCGATATGATTGATATCTCCTCTTTCGAGATGCAATGCTAATCCGCGAGGAAGATGAATTTTTTGTCCCCCTAAAACTTCTTCAACAAAATTCATCTGTTGGAATGGCCTGCCGGTTAGATTCATCATATTGGTAAATTTGACTTTATCTAAGCTCCAAAATTTATGATAAATATTAGCTTTAATCTCAACTAAGAAATCTATTATCTCTTCACAACTAATTCCCCAGACTTGTCTTGCCAGAACATCATTTGATAATAGAATGCCATTAGTAAAGAAAAAGGACTCATATCCCATATCTGTTACTTTTCTAAGTAAAGGTAAGAATTTTTTATCTTGCAAAGGTTCTCCTCTTCCTGCAACATATAAAACTCGTGCTCCCAATTCTTTAGCTTGTCTCAGGTATTCCACACTTTCTTCTAAGGTTAAAGCAGTTATGTCATCTTGCCCTGGGAATAATCTTTTGTTGGTGTAACATTCTTTGCACTCCGCTTCACAAATGCTATTAGTAAATAATCTTGCTTGAATTAGTGTATTTGGTTTTACTTCTTCAACTAATTCTTCTAATTCTTGTAATGGTAAAGAAGCCAATCTTGCAAAGTCAGAATGGAAAAAGCTATTTACCTGAGGTTTCTGTTCTAAAAATCTCTGAAATTGACCTGAGTTAATTTCTGTTTTACCTGTTTTTTGTTTAAATGATTCTGAGTTTTCTATTGCTAATCTCGCAAAATAAATATCTGTAGCAAGGTTATTTCTTGCTCTTTGAATTTCCTCTTGCTCAGAATAGACCAAACAATCAAATAGGTTTCCCCACCCTGGTTTAAATCTGGTTCCCATTTTGATTACCTCGTGATTTAGCAATTACAAAATAGTAGGTCGTGTTTCTTGTGATGTCAACTATTGTTTCCGGATCTTTATTCTCCAAAATGTCCAAAACATAGAATCCTGCATCTGTTAATTCTTGGGAGATCTCTTCTTTTAAGAAGAAATGCTGAGGAACGCCCCTAACTAAGAATGTTCTTTCTTCTAAGCTTTTTGTTTTAGCGAAAAGAGCATAATCATCATCATTAATTGATAAAAACGAACCACAAAAATAACCTCCAGGTCTTAGTGCTTTTCTCGCATTTTCATAAATTCTTGCTCTTTCTTCTTTGTTAAAGAGATGGATTACAAAGTTAGAGAACGCTAAATCATAGTTCTCTGCTGGTTGCCAACTAAGTAAATCTGCTTGTTTGGTTCTTAATTCTAATCCACTTTCAGTGGTCTTAGCATTAGCGAGTTCGATTGCTTCTTCTGAGATTTCTATAATACTGGGATTCAAATGCATAAAAGCAAAATAAAGTGCATTTCGCCCATATCCATCGCCCAAAACCGCGATGTCATCTAGCTTTGTACCTGTTTTTCTTTGTTCTAAAATGAATCTGATTAAATCATAGGCGGACTGACTAGGAAAAGTTCCGTAAATTTTTCCATTCTCTCTGTATTTTCGGTCCCAGTATTCTTTGACTTCTGTTTGTGCCACATTAATCACTCCATAGTCAATACCATAATAGTAAATAGAAGTTAAATGTTTTTGTAATAATTTGCAACAAATAGAAAAAATATTTAAATAAGTAAGACTTTTTGTTAATTTATGGTTAAAATAGAGTTAGAACCGGATAAGAAAGACAAGAGAGTTCTCTTTGAATTAGAACAAGATTCAAGACAGCCATTACAAAAAATCGCTAAGGCTGTTGGTTTAAGTAAAGAAGCGGTTTTTCATAGAATCAAGAATTTAGAAAAAGATGGCATCATCAAGAAATATATTACGGAAGTTGATATTTATAGGTTGGGCTTTCAGTATTTTCCAATCCTATTAAAGTTCCAAAACAGCACAGCAATAATAGAAAATGAAATAATTGACTATCTAAAGAAGAATAAATATGTTGCTTGGTTAGCTTCCTGTGAAGGTAATTGGGATATTAACTTAACCATTTTAGCTAAGAGCAATTATGATTTAAATTTGTTTCTTAACGAATTTCAGAGAAAATTTAGTGAATATATTGCTGGAAAACAGATATTTATTACCTCGGAGATTCATTATTTCAAAAGAGGTTTTTGGTTAGATAAACCTACTACACAAACGATTAGTGCATCAGGAGAGAAGAGCATAGAATTCGGGGACATAGATTTAGAATTATTAAAGATCATATCTGAACATTCGAGAATGCCTCTGGTTGAGATTGCAGAGAGATTAAATTTGTCTCCCAAAACTGTTGCTTACAAGATTAAAAACCTGGAAAAACAGAAAGTTATTCAAGGATCAAGAATTTTGGTTGATTTTTCAAAATTAGGATACAAATATTACAAAGTCTGGTTAAATTTCAATAATACGGATGAGAATAACTGGAAAAAAATGTATTCCTATTTTAAATTAAATTCGAATATAATCTGGGCGACAAAATTAATCGGTGTTTATGATCTCTCCATTGAGATGGAAGTTAAAGATATTGATGAATTAAGAAAGATAATTAAGGAAATAAAAGAACAGTTTTCTAGTTTGATAAAAAATCATGAGTCTCTTTTAATTTTTGAAGAAGTCGTGTTAAATTACTTGCCAAGAGTTTAGAACTTAAGCCCCCCTCGTCGTAACGTAGCCCCCGAGAATAGTTAAATCCAAAATTTGGGCGAACTTGTGAGCCGCATAATCATCGTTAGGAGATAGTGCGTAGCATTTCTCAGTTGTTTCGTTTTGCCGATTATGCGAAACCGAGAACAGTTAAAAATTAGGCGTAGCCCAAAGCTTGTCGAAAATTTTAATGAACACAGTGAATGGTCTCTCGAGCTTTGTATGTGAGAGAGAAAAATCATCGACAAGTTGCGGAGCAAGGTGGAAGAAAAATTGCGTATAACATCGGGTCCTTGTTAGACGACCCGACGACTGAAAGGAGGAGAGCCTGCAAGGCGTGGCACGAAGCGTAGCGAAGTGAGTCGAGAAAAGGGCGTGCGAGAACGAAGTTCCTTCAAAGAAATACATAAAGGGGAAAACTTTATTCAAGAATATATTCCCATCCTGGTTGCCATGCTTTCTTTTTTCTCCAATCATCTGCGAAAGCTTGCTCCCAAGTTTTATTTTTTAATAAAACATCTAATACTAATTGAGGAGCTTTATGAGCAACAATGGCAACCGACTTTCCATCATAGTTTTTCTTTAAAAAATCAAGAAAATCACTTATTCTTTTTTTGACATCTTCGTAAGATTCACCATCTGGAAATCTCTTCATAATATTCTCTTCTTGCATTGGTTCAACAATCTCGGAGGGCTGGGCATTATACTTTCCATAATTGCATTCACGTAATCTTTCATCTTGAATGATTTCAACTTTACCTTTGAAAGTTAATTCTGCGGAATGCACAGCCCGTTTTAAGTCAGAACAAAAGACAACATCAAAATTTTTGTCTTTGACTTTATCCCAAAGTTCATTTGATTGTTGAATACCTAATTCGGATAATTCTACATCAAACCAACCAGAAGAGATTTCTTTTTGATTGTCAGTTGTCGTCCCATGAACAAAATAAGTGATTTTTACTACCATAATATTATTGAAAAACTATGAGATTATAAAAGTTTTGCCCTACTTCAAAATGTATTAGCCCTTTTCTCGATTTCGTCTAACGTATGGAATTTTACGAAGTTCGATTTTTCCCTCGATTTCCTCGTGAGGATTTTCCCTCGTGAGCGAAGCGAACAGAGCTGGAAAATC
>PFNQ01000018.1 GCA_002792115.1 Candidatus Woesearchaeota archaeon CG_4_10_14_0_2_um_filter_33_13
CATCATTCCAAAAAATAATGTCGCTGAGGAAAAAAATGAACGTTCAAGATTTTAAATGGAAACAAAATATCACTGTTAAAGAATTAGTAGAACAATATCAATCTGTTGGTTATCAAAGTGTTGAATTAGCTAAGGCAGCAGAAGTTTTTGTTAAGATGAAAAAAAGCTCAGCTAAGATTTATCTGACCTTTACATCTAATATGGTCACTTCTGGGTTAAGAGGTTTCTTTGCCCAATTAATAAGTTTGGGGATGGCTGATATTATTGTAACTACAGTTGGTGGAATTGAAGAAGATATTATGAAAGCAACAGGTGAAAAGTTTAAGATTGGTGATTTTCATTCTGATGACGTAGAATTACATGAGAAAGGAGTTAACAGAGTTGGAAACCTTTTTGTTAATAATGAATCTTATATGAACTTTGAAGATTGGGTTACTCCAGTCTTAACTAATTTGTATGAAAAACAAAAGCGTTGGGCAGTGTCTGAATTATTGAGAGAGATTGGACTTTTATTAAATGACGAGAATTCTTTCTTATATCAATCTGCAAAAAACAATGTCCCTGTTTTTTGCCCTGCAATTACTGATGGCGCATTTGGCTTTCACCTTTATCTATTCCAGCAGAAACATTCAGACTTTATTGTTGATGTGGTTAAGGATTTTGGAAATATTCTGTTCTCTTCTTCGCATGACGAGAAGAAAGCAGTAGTCGCTTTAGGTGGAAGTATTAGTAAGCATCATGCAATCCTCTGCACTTTACTTAATGGCGGTGCAGAGTATGCAGTTTACATGACTACTGCACACAAAACTTCTGGAAGTATGTCTGGAGCAACAACTGATGAAGCAAAGTCATGGGGAAAAGTAAAAGACGATTCTGATGTTGCTACAGTTATTGGTGACGTAACCATAATGTTTCCAATTGCTATGATAAAAGCATTGGAAGAGTTAAGTGTTGAGGGATTGCTAAGAAATGTATAAACCGTTTGATTTAAATGTCGGAATAGAACATGTTAAAGCAGTACGGAGCATAGATCCAGCTTTAATGCCGTTTGGTTATTGCCATGGTCGAGATGGTAGAACAGTTTACCTTGTCGGAAAAGATCAGCCTCTCCTAGTTTTAAAAACTAGTGATCTAACCTCTCCATCAACTATTATAACTGAAGCGGATGCTCTAGAACAAACTGCAGACCTTTGTGCAACTCCTACATTGAGAGATGTATACTTTCGCGATGGTAGGCCATTTGCTTTGTTAAAAGACTTTGTTCCAGGTGTTTTACTGGATCAAGCAAAAGTACGCTTAAATCTTCATGCAAAAAAAAGTTTGTTTGATGTTGTTGATCGTTTGCACGGAAGAGGTTTCCATGATCTTGATCTTCATGGAAAAAACATTGTTGCAACTCCTTCAGGAGATTCTGCGGGAATAATTGATTTAGATAGTGCTAGAGTTACTAACCCTCAGTTGGATGATACTTTTTATAAAATCTGGTGCAACAAAGATTTAGAAGTGTTGGCAAGAACTTTAGGTGTATAATGGATACTATTGATTATAAATTTGAAAGAGAAAGTGATGATCGTACATTATTACATTGCTATAATAAAGGTTATCGCTTGGAGTATGATCAAAGACTCCCTTTATTGTTTAGGTTTAGCACTACAACTATCGGAGAGAGAAGAGTTAGTATCACTGCTAGAAATCTTGAGAGTTCTGTTGGTTCTGCTTACCACCCCGATTTAGCGAAAATTGCTAGAAATCCAGATCCAAAAAAAACATATCTTGAAGTGGGGGCCGGCTTGGGAGAGTTTACTATTCTCCCTGGAGTTATAGTCATTGATCCAGCAGATTTTCAATTGATGAGGAGTATGTTGCTAACGTTTAGACCTTATGTTGTGGATAAAGACTTAGGTAGATTTGAAGAAGTATTGGGTCGTTGTAATCGAATGTTGAATCCAAAACAAGTGAAGCTGTTAAATATCAGGTTAAGTCAGGCTTTAGCTAGAAATCAATTAGGTGAGGTTGCTGATCTTGTTGTTGATAATTTTGCAGCATTTGAATATCGTTCTAATGTTGAGGGATGTAGTTATGAAGATATACTGATGATGGAAGGAACTTTGTTAAAGGATGGTGGCCTCCTTTATACTGACGAGTATGTTTATCAAAAAGAAAAAGGAAGAATGGTGGCAATAAAATGAATAAAGTAAAATTTGTCTTATCAAAAAGTAAAGTATTGGAACAATACCAACAAATTGTTCCTTTAACAGATTTTATCTCTTATAGTTCTAAAACTAATCAAGTTGTAACTACCATTCTTGAAAAGGAAACGGATTGTTTCTTCAGCGTACACTTTTTTAACGAACTTGAACATATTAAAGATTGTTCCAGAGTATTATTTCTAGCACAAGCCTGGAATGACGTTGAAATCAAAGAATTAGTGAGATTGGGGATTAACAATTTTGTTGTAGACAATGAATCTGATCTTGATACTTTACTTGATTATTTAACAAATACAAACTTAAAGGTTAATTTGCAATTAAGGATGAAGATTAGAGAAAATTCTTTGCGTACAGAAAGATATTTTGTTTTTGGCATGTCTGCTGAAGTAATCAATAAAAGGGTTAAAGAGTTATCTCAAAACAAAAACATTGCTAAACTAGGAATTCATTTTCATCGTAAAACGCAGAATATGAGCGAGTGGAATTACATTCACGAACTTTCTTGTAATTTAGAAGAAGAAACTCTGCAACATATTTCTATTTTGAATATGGGTGGTGGTCTTCCTTCAGAGTATGCAAATACTAACGTTGAAGTGTTGCAAGGAATCTTCAGTAAAATAACTGAGTTTAGAAATTGGTTGAGTCAGTATAACATTAAACTAATGTTAGAACCAGGAAGATTTATTGCTGCACCCGCAGGAAAATTAATTACCCAAATAATTGGTATTCATGAAAATAATATTGTTGTTAATGCTTCTGTTTACAACACTGATATGGATGCGTTAGTTGTTCCAGTAAAATTATTGGTTGAAGGAGAATTAACAAAAGAAGATTCAGACAGTAGACCTTATGTGATAAAAGGTATTACTCCTTGTTCAATGGACCTGTTTAGATACCGAGTTTATCTGAAAGAACCTAAGGTTAGTGATACTTTAATTTTTTTAAATGCTGGGGCATATAACTTTTCAACAAACTTTTGTGATCTAGAAGAATTAGAAACGGAGGTAGTAGAATGAAATATTGGATGAACTTGCCGGAAGAGTACAGAAATGGAAGATTTATCATTCTACCTATTGCTTACGAAAAAGATTTAACTTATGGACAAGGAACCTCTAAAGGCCCAACTGAAATAATTAAGGCTTCTGAACATTTAGAATATTATGATGAACAGTTTGGTTGCGAACCTTTTGTTGAAGGCATCCAATTATTGCCAGAGATAAAAGCAGAAACTCCGGAGGAGATGGTTGAAAAAGTTTCTGCTATTGTTAAAGATAATCAAAGTAATTTTATTATTGGTCTTGGTGGCGATCATTCTGTTACTATTGGATTAGTCAAAGGGCAAGAACAATTACATCAAGATTTTTCTGTTATTATCTTTGATGCCCATGCTGATTTCCGTGATTCCTGGAATAACTCTGTTTTAAATCATGCTTGTGTGTCTAAACAATTATCAAAGAGACATGACCTTGCTTTATTAGGAATCCGTTCTATGGATATCGATGAGGCTAAACAGATTAATCAAAGTAAGAATGTTCATTTGCTTAAGGCTCATGATTTTAGTTTAAGTAAATTGAAAGAAGTTCTTCCCAAACTTAAAGATAAGGTTTACATTTCTATTGATGTTGATGTTTTTGATCCCTCTTTTATCAGAAATACTGGCACTCCTGAACCAGGGGGATTAAGTTGGAAAGAAGTGACTGATTCTTTACAAGAAATATTTAGACAGAAAGAAATTGTTGGTGCAGATATTGTAGAATTCTCTCCACAAGAAAATTATCGCGTTGAAGCTTATTCACTTGCTAAGTTAGTTTACAAACTCTTTGCTCTTATCCACAAAAAAGATACTCTGCACTAAAATCTTTAGTTTGTCCTCTGCTGTCAAAAGGTAATCCACTTAGTCGAGGATATTTTAAAGAAAGTGTGTCTAGTAACATCTCTAAGTTATTCATTGTTGACATCCAACCCTTCTCTCCTGGCTGGGTGTTATCTAATAACACCACTGGATGACACCATCGACGATAAAATCTTGCTTGCAAAATATCTCTCTCACTAATTTCTCCACTTCTGGCCATCATTTGTAAAGCAATCTGGTCATCATGTACTTTGTGACCAGCACTATAATCTCTCAGCTTTTCTACCACTGCTTTTTTTTGTCTTTCAACAAGTATGGGTGAAACTCCTTCTGGAATATGCATGCCTTGTACTTTTGTTTTACTTTGAAATCGGTTTGGAATAATTTTCTTTAGTTCTGCTGAGGTATAACCCGGAACGTAAATTTGCCAAAATTGATAATTTACTGGTACTTTCATCGGATCTCTAGGTGTTCCAAGTTTTCTGTGTCTATGTCGCATTGTCTGAAAAATAAATCCGTAATGTAAAAAATCGTCCATTCCACTAATTTGTCTGGAAACCCTTTCTTCCATTGGTCCTTCTGGATCTCTGGCGTATTGTAACATTAATCTAGAAAATTCTTTTGAATGAAAATGTGAAAAAAAAGCTTCTGCTAATTCCCAACGTGTTGTCCTATAAATGCCTGTTTTTGGATCTTTTCTTTTATATTCCGGCCCACCATATTTGTAATCTCTTCTACTGAAACCATAATCAAAAAATTCAGTTAACTTTTTACCATCTTTTTTATCTGGATCAACTCTTAAACAAGTCAGACCATCGTTATTAATCCAAAAATCTAATGGTTTGCTTTCATCCATCCGATGGGAGATTAGTAACTACTTTATAAAAGTAATTAAACAAAATATTTATAAATCTCCTATTAATCTCTTTCTAAAGTTATGGCTTTGACAGACACTGATAGTATCAAACGAAGGGAAACTGCACAATGTTTAGATTCCTTATTACTTTCTGAAGAAATTGATATGTGGAGTTATAACGGCAGAGTTTACATTCTTCCTATTGAAAATCGTGGTCAAGATGTTGGTTATTTTTGTGGTCATGATAGAAATTTTGAAGCAAAGGTTGGGTTTAAAGCATTCCCAGAAGCTTATGGGGCCACGTATCATCAGATTGACGTGATTGGTTATTCATTAACTGAAATGGTTGCTCCAGAGAAAGAAGTTATTTACTTACCTCTGCAATCTACTTCTATGCGTTCTACTAAAGGAATGAGTGATGGTGCAAGAAAAGCTGGTATCTCTCCTCGTGGAGGAAGATTTCCATTTAAAGTCATGGGTGTAAGAGGTTCTCAAGGATTATTGCCACTGATGATTATGGGAGAAAGTGATTCTGGACCACAGTATGGTGTTTTTTATATGGATGGAGAAGATAGTCTCTGGTTAAGTGATGTTAACTTTCTTGATTGTGAACAAAAGATAGATATTTATGATATTGTTCAAGCATTCTGGAGATCAGAACATACTGCTGCAACTGAACCAGAAGTGTCCACAACAAAAACAGTTAAATCTGTTCCAGCTGTTACAAGAAGGTCATCTCATAGAACTACTACCGCTTCAAAGGTAAATATTTATGATCCACAGAATTTAGTTGAGCACTTAGATCGGTTTGTTGTTGGTCAAGAA
The DNA here is from genome assembly GCA_002792115.1 of Candidatus Woesearchaeota archaeon CG_4_10_14_0_2_um_filter_33_13. GTDB lineage: Archaea > Nanobdellota > Nanobdellia > Woesearchaeales > GW2011-AR9. The sequence continues at coordinate 5,744 of PFNQ01000018.1, forward strand.
ACACTCAAGAAAAGATTGGCGGTAGCCGCAATGGTCTACGCGTTGAAGGTTAGAGATAAGGATGATGATCTCGAACATAAACATGTACTTATTGCTGGATCTACCGGAACTGGTAAAACTTATACTGCAGAAATTGTTGCTAAACTTTTAGCAGAAGCTTTAGGTATTCCCTATGCTCTTTATACTGGTACTGGTAAATCAGCAACCGGTTACGTTGGTGATAATCTAGCTCAAATGTTTAGGACTATTAGAAAAAATTCTGATCCTCAAGATATTGCTCCCTACGGAGTTATGGTTATAGACGAAGTTGATAAATTGGCTCGCGTAAATGCTTCACAATTTAAGCAGGATCTTCAAGATGAGATGATTGGCTGGTTGGGTGGAACCCCTGTGTTGGGAGAAAACGGGGGCAGATCAGACTTGCCAGAGATGAATACACGTAATCTTTTGTTTATCACCGCCGGTGCATTTCAAGATACTGAAAAAGGAGAACCATTGTTTGATATTATCCGTGAAAGAGTTGGTGGTGGGAAGAAGAGAATTGGTTTTGGAGCAACTTCAGAAGAAATTACAACCTTAACAGACGGTCAATTAATTTCTCAAGTAACTCCAGCAGATATTATTGCTTATGGTCTTAAACCAGAACTAGTTGGAAGGTTAAGTTCTTTGGTTCATGCCCATCCTTTAACACAAGATCAATTAGAAAGAATTGTTGCTAGTGCTGAACGTTCTGTATTATCTAATCACCAAAGAGTCTTATATAAACAAGGGTACAAGTTATTTTGGCAAGATGATGTTCCTGCAGCAATTGTTTCTCACACTCCTCCTGGAACTGGGGCGAGAGCATTAAAAGGAGTTTGTGACAGAATTTTTGATGATATTGAATATAGGCCAAAGCATTATTGCAATGGTGAGAAAGTAATTCGTCTTGATGCAGAACTAATTGAAAGATTGTTGAAGCCGGCAGATATACAATGAGCAATAACTTATCTTACACTTTTTCTGCAGGGGGAGAACATAATGGTCAATTCTTGTTTCAAGCAGTCTTATATCAGCGTGGAAGACCAGTAGCAGAATACAATTTATGGTTATCTACAATTACTCCGGTCTTAACAACCAAAGTAGATTCTTTTGAGAGAGGGAAAGGTTTTGCTTCTGAAATAATTAAAAGAACGATTCCAGAAAGATT
>PFNQ01000040.1 GCA_002792115.1 Candidatus Woesearchaeota archaeon CG_4_10_14_0_2_um_filter_33_13
TTGCCAACTTTAGTAAAAAAAGATTTTCCGAGAACGATTCAACTTAACGATGTTATGTCCCCCAGACTTTATGTCTTGGTGCGAACGTAGTGGTGAGCAAGTTGGTGTGAGAGCCAAAACTTTTAATAACCATAAGGTTTCTTAGAGTTTAATGACTTCAGAAGATGTAGATCAGTTAGCTATGAAAATTTGGAATTATCATCATGTTAATCATAAGCTTGAGAAAGCCGATGCTATTTTTGTTCTTTGTAGCCATGATTTAAGAGTTGCAGATTATGCCACAAAGTTATTTTTTGATGGTTTTGCTCCAATAATTATTTTTTCTGGTGGAATTGCTCATCAAGGAGATTTAGTAGAAACTCCATGGGAAAAACCGGAAGCAGAAATGTTTGCTGAAAGAGCAATTCAATTAGGGGTTGCTGAAGATAAAATCATTATTGAAAATAAAGCAAAAAATTGTGGGGAAAATGTTCTTTTTACAAATAAAATTTTGAAAGAAAAGAATCTTAATTTTAATTCTTTTATTGCTGTACAAAAGCCATATATGGAAAGAAGAACATATGCAACTATTAAAGTTTATTGGCCTAATAAGAAAATAATTGTAACTTCTCCACCAATTAAATTTGAAGATTATCCAAATAAAGATATTTCTAATGATGATGTGATTAATATTATGGTTGGAGATCTACAAAGAATAAAAATATATCCAGAGAAGGGATTCCAAATTTTCCAAGAGATACCTAATGATGTGTGGGAAGCGTATCAAGAATTGGTGCGATTGGGATATACAAAACATCTTCTGAAGTCTACATAAAGCTCTCACGCCAATTGGACTTAACGTCGTTAAATACCCCGACCGTAGCGAAGCGAAGGGAGAGCGCAGCGTGGTCAAGGTTTAAATTCCCGAAGGGAATATTAAACCGCAGAAGTAGAATTTGAGTTTTTCTATCAATCCGACCGCAGGGAGTCTAACATTTAGGGGCTTTCCATACACATTCAGTAAGGGGCTTTGGCATTCAGTTTATATTTTTAGCAAAATTTTCAGAAATCTTTAAATATATCCTCAAGTATCTACATTGTATGAATCAGAAAAACTATCACAAAAGTTTTGTAAATGCTTTTGATAGTTATACTTCTATTATAGAGATTACCATTGCTGTGTAAACAGCTCTCATTGTCAAAATTCTACCAACCATCTTCTTGGTTCATTTGTATCTTGGGCGGTGATACGCTTATAGGATTCATCTGAAAAAGTTGATGAGGAATTCTTGGAATGAGATTAATTGTGATGAAGTGAATGAATAAAAATAGTCGGCAGACTTTAAATGCGGAGATGATGAAAATGAATGTAGGACAATTAACAGAACAATTAGCACAAGCGCATCGCTTAGAAGATAGAGGTCAACGTAGTAGAGCGTATGGGGAAGCGTACAACACAGCAGTAGGACTATTTCCAGAATTAGCACAAGCAAGTAGCCTAAATGTTGCTGAAATGCTTGATGGAAATTATGTCCATCCAACCCATAGCAAAGCTAGAGATACATTTGCCCAAGTTTTTGGAGAAGTTCCAGGCTTACAAGCTGCGTATCATAGCACTGTTGTTGACCCCCTATTTGCCCGTAGAACTGATGGTTGGTTTGATACTGACCCAGTTCTTAAAAAAATGTATTGGGTAAATGCGAGCGATACACACAAAGGCGTGATGTAAAATGATTTTTCTTTCTTTTTTTATTTTTTAGAAAGACTTAAATTAACATAAACATTAGGTGAGAACATGAATGATTATGAAGAAAAGTTAAAAGCATACATGAAAGAAAAGCATATCTTTGGAGAACATCTTAGCTTTGAACAATCATGTCACTCAGTAGAAGAAGCTGCTAAAGCCGCAAATACAAATACTGATGATTTTGTGAAAAATATCTGTATGATTGATTCTAATGGGAATCTTATTGTTGCAATTGTCAAAGGAGAGGATAGAGCAAGCACTTCACGAGTGGAAAAAGCGTTGAACATTGAAAGACCACGAACAGCAACACCAGAAGAGATTTTACAAAAAACAGGATTTCCCTGCGGAGGGACTCCATCATTTGGATATACTGCAACATTTTTAGTTGATCCAAGAGTTATGGATAAAGAAGTTGTTTATTCTGGTGGTGGCTCTGAAAATTCGCTTGTTAAGATATCTTCAAAAGAATTGCTAAAAGCTAATAATGGAAAAGTTGTAAGAGTTCGTAAGTAGCGAGTTTGTTCATCTATTGCCAAAGCCCCTATATCGTTTTTTACATTCAGATTTTTAATATCAAGGAAAGCCCCGTTATTATTTTTAAAACTCAAATTCTATTGTATTTAACGGTTGTTATGCGACCCCCACTTTAGCGAGCGAGGGTAGAATTTCGTTAATAGATAGTGAGCGAGCGGAGTGGGGGCAAGCACCGCAGTGCGCAGAGTTTTTTATTTGCCCGTGAGCAAAGTAAAAAATTTGGGAGAGTAACGCAAGGGCTTTGATGCTCTGAGTAACGCAACCGCATCAACAACCGTTATGCGTATGGAGCCTTTGATGGTTTCTGATTAAGAAACTTTGAAAATCGCAATTTTCATTAGCGAACGGAGTTTTTTATTTGCTGGGAATGTAGTTGGCACTGTAGTTTTCTGGTACTTTGCCAATAATAAATAACTGCTTTAGCAGACAAGATTTAGGGGGGTCGCTTTTGGAATAGTAATCTTTTTAATGAAGTAGGCATATTTGTAGATAAAAGAGGCTGAAATGAAAGAATCTGAAACGGTAGAGTTGAAGAAATCAACATCTGAGCTAAAAGAAGCACTTATCTCTATAGCTTCTATTCTGAACAAGCATCAAAAAGGAGAACTTTATTTTGGTGTCGACCGTGATGGAAAAGTAGTCGGTCAGATGGTTACAGAGAATACGTTGCGAGAGGTCTCAAGAGCTATTTCTGAACATATTGAACCAAAGATATTTCCAACAGTTAATGAGGTTGTAATAGAAAGAAAGAACTGTGTTCATGTTGAATTTTCGGGAAATAATGTTCCCTATTATGCGCAAGGAAGAGCTCACATGAGAGTGGGGGATGAAGATAGGCAAATGAGTGCAAAAGAATTAGAACGGCTTATTTTGCAGAAGAATCAGGAAAGAATGAAATGGGATAAAGAGATTTGTAAAGAAGCAAAAATTAACGACATCAGCACTCAGAAATTAAAATGGTTTTTGGAAAAAGCAGGAAAACATTTTGATACCGTTGAAAATTCTTTGAAAAAGTTAGGTCTTCTTTCAGGAGAAAGATTATTGAATACTGCTGTTATGCTCTTTGGCAGAAATCCAGAAAAGTTCTTTCCCAATGCTAAACTGCGTTGTGCTGTCTTTGGTGAAACAAAAGCAGTTACGATTGATATGCAGGAATACGTTGGGGATTTATTCACATTGATTGAAAAAGCAGAGAAGTATATTTTGGAAAATATCCACGTTGGAATGCGCTTGGAAGGAATGTATCGGGTTGATGTACCTGAAATTGATAAAGAAGCTTTTCGAGAAGCGGTTATTAATGCGTTCTGCCATAGGGATTACTATCTTTATGACTCTGTGAACATTGCCATTTTCAAGAACAAAATGGAAATCAGAAGTCCCGGTTTATTGTATGGTGGATTAACGGTTGAGAAAATAAAAACCAAAGAAGTATCTGAACGCAGAAATGAACTTTTGGCGGAAATGTTTCACCAAGTCCACTTTATTGAGAAATGGGGGAGAGGTATCGGTTTGATTTTATCCAAAGAACCCGACACCAATTTTGAAGAAGTTGGACGACAGTTTGTGGTTACATTTAAGAGAAAGGGCGTCTCTGAAGCTGTCGGAGTAAGTGAGGGAGTAAGTGAGGGTGTATTTGAGGGAGTAAATTCATTGCTTGAATCTATTCGAAAAAATCCAGGGAAAAGAGTTCCTCAACTTGCTAAAATCCTAAGTATTCCGGCCAAAACTATTGAACGCTGGATTAAGCAGCTAAAAGAGGAGGGAAAAATTGAATTTAGGGGCAGTCCAAAAAAAGGAGGTTATTGGGTAAGGTAGGTTCGAAATAAAGTGCGCTGAAAAGTTCGGAGAAAAACTACAATTTTGCTGTTTTCCACATTATTTTAAAGAATTGATCGTAAGATTCCGCCGCTTCTTTTTGATGAATGATTACTCCAAGCGGTTTATCTGTCCAGACAATAACTCCTATTTTGTCATTTCTAATAATTGTTTCTGTGAGAGGCTCAAACCCTGCTTTTGTGTATTTTACCTCTGATTTTGGATATTTTACTTCCGCTTTCCAATAGGCAAGAGATTCATTAAAGAGTAATTTTGCTTTAATGTCTCGTTCTGCTCGTTTTTTATGATAGCTAACCCACCAGGCATCGCCAAGCATAAGAGATTTTACGGTTGAGCCAAAAGTATGATGCTCTTTTCCGCCAGCTTCTAAGAGTTCCATGAGGAGTTCTTTAATACCATTAATACCTCTAAAAGTGATAATCTCTGGTTTTTCTTTAGCTTGTTGTTGTTTTACTAACAATTCTGGCAAAATCTCTTGGAAGCGCTCTTTTTTCTCATTAATAAAATCAATAATATGCTTCGGATTGGTGGCTTGGTAATGGTTTCTCTTGCCCTCTTTGACGAAAGTAACAAAACCTCTCTCTATAAGTTTGTTTAAGGTCATGTGGACGACAGAGTTTTGTAATCCTGATTTTTCTAGAATAGGTCCTGCTGTTGATGTTCCTAATTCTAGTAGGGTGAGATATACTTTAATCTCAGCATTGGAAAGTCCGATATCTTCGAGGATTTTGGTGTCCATAATCAGAGAATAGCATGGTTCTTTTTAAAGTTTTCTATTAATCCTCCATTTTTGGAGAATGAATGTTTATATAGTTGCTATGTTGTTACTGTTACATAACAAATAACAGTTATCCCATCTGAAAAAATGGAAGGAGGAATGAAAAATGATAAATACACCAACACAGCAAATGAGAATGAGTATAGACGGAGCAATAGCTACAGGTTTGCCATACATTAGCGCAAATCCAAATCGCTTATCTTGGAGATCAGAACACCCTAATATGGTTATGGCACTAGTAGATATGGATGATTATCTCAGAGTCCAACAAGAACTACTTGACAACCCAGCAAATATTCAGAGATATTTAGAAATGCTAAATCCGAATGCAAGAAGTTTTCTTGAAGAAAGGGGAAGAGCAGCGGAAAGATCTGCAAGGGATTATCCTAGCTCTATGGGAGCACTCGGAGCTCCATGGGAGGCAGAAACATACGAAGCACAATGCATAAGAGGGATTTTTGGACTTGGCGAAGGTACGAGATTCCTAATAGGTCTACCACAAGAACTAAGTCGTTATGAGCGTATGGAAAGAAGAGAGCCGATTATGGACTTTATTCAAGAAGTAGAAAACCGCGATAATGAAAGGGTTAATACAGAGTACCAAATAGCCAGAACCAATAACGATTGGAGTAATTATCGTGGGCCAGAATTTACGCCTCTTAACTTTGGATTCATGCGTCAAATGGAGTACCCATCAGCATGGGAAAATGAAGGAAATATAGAAGTACCAATGATGGGACAAACTCAATCTCCAACTGGAACAAACCCTGCAAGAGACAGGAGAATGCTCCAAGAGTTAAGAAACTTTGTAGATGGATTAAGGAGATTTGATGATGTAAGTGAAATAGTCTTACTACCTGGAGATGAAGGAGTCATGGCTTCAACATACAAAAGAGAATAATTTATTTTCTTTTTTTACAGCGAGAGGATAAAACAAAATGAATGCGGCAAAGTCAATCATAGAACTAATGAAGAAAGAGAAATGTAGGCAGATTACATTTCATCTTAATCCTGATACTGGAATGTCTGCTATTTTTGTTATAGATTCAGTTCCAAAAGATAGTTCCTCAGTGGTCTCCGGTGGGACAAGATTTGCGCATATAGATGAGGATGAAACATTAAAAGATTGTATTAAACTAGCAAGGGCAATGACGAGAAAAAGCAATGTTCTGGGAGTTAATGACGGAGGAGCTAAGGCAATAGTACTGGCTAATAAACCAAAAACAAAAGAATTTCTAGAATCAGTTGGAGATTTTATTCAACTACAAAATGGATTATTCAGAACGGCCATAGATTTGGGATTTAATCTAAATGAAGCTGAGGTAATTGCCTCAAGAACTAAATTTATTGACAGCTTATCACATAATATTGGTGGATTAGGAAGTACAGGAGAAAATACTGCCGAAGGGATGATACATTGTTTCAAGGTTATCTCAGAAAAATTACTCAACAAAAGAATAGAACAATGCAAAATTTCAATTCAGGGATTAGGCTCTGTAGGCATGGCATTAGCCAAAAGATTAGTTAATCTTGGCTGCAAAGTTATAGCATCAGATACCGATAAAAATAAATGTGATGAAGCTGAAAAATTAGGAATAAATACTATACTACCACAAAAAATATTATCAGAAGAAGTTGATATTTTATCACCATGCGCTTTTGGTTCTGTAATAACTTTCAATAACATAAAAGAATTAAAATGTAAAGTAATAGCTGGCGGGGCAAATAATATTTTAGAGGACGAATCATTAGACAAGGAGCTAAACAATTTAGGGATTACTTTTGTTCCAGATTTTGTAATTAACTGCGCAGGCTTCTTGCAGGCTTTAATTGAAAGAAATAAAGGAGATGTAGAAGAAGCAAGAGAAAAATCAATGATTGCCGCAGATAAACTCAATCAAGTGATAGAATTCTCCAGAAAAAATAACTGTACATTATTGCAATCCAGCTTAAAATTATTCGGAGGAAAAAAATGGTAAAAATATTAATCGTTGAGGATCAAAGTGGGCCGTTGGAAGCTCTGGAATTTGCAGTTAAAACCATTTTTCCAGCTTATTCTACTGAGTTCCATTATGACACCGCTCGGTGCTGTGAAGATGCTCAAAAGATGATTTCAAATAGGTATGACCTCATACTTTTAGATCATCAAATGCCGATTAGGAATGTAGGAAATCTTGAAGATACTGATTTTGATAGCTTTACAAGATCTCTAAGACCGGTCGGATACTCTCTCATTAATGGAATCAAAGAACAAAATCCTCAAACAGTTGTAATAGGAACATCTTCGCTCTCTGCTTCAGAACTGAGAAATCATCCTGCTCCTGATTATGTAATGAGCAAGATGTGGAATGAATCTGAGAGAGATTTAGACCGGATACTTTCTGAAATTAGTACAAAATAATCATCATATTTTTTTTCTATAGCGACCCCCCCCGTTAGTGCAAAGTACCAGAAAATTTTGTTTAGCATCCGTTATGTACAGTTACTCGCTGATTGTTCTCGTTTTTCTTAGTCGCTAAACGAAGGTGCCAACGTCGACATTCCCAGCGTAGTCCGTAGCTTTCTGGACAGAGTGTGCTCGAGCTTTGATGTGAGAGCGAAAACGACATCGAGAAAGTCGATAGAGGCAAATAAAAAATTACGCATAACGATGTTAAGTCCCCCCGACTTCATGTCGGGGTGCGAACGTATGTGAGCAAGTTGAGTTTGAGTTTATAGGGCAACACTCGGAGTTTTAACAAAAATATTTAAAGTAGACACATCTCTCACTTTAAAGATGTCAAATATCCCAGAATTAGCATGGAAAAAGTATCTTACTAGAGAATATTCTTTTTTGTATATCAGTTATGCTGTAGATTGTTATAAAATAATGATGCAAAAAGTAGGAGCTACAATTAAGTTTGATTTAGCTCATGGTGAGGATGATTTAGTTTCTCTTTATGGAATTAATGAAGAATTTGAAAATTGTTATGAACAGATTAATCAGCTTCTTTCAACAGATTTAAAAAAAGGGCTTCAAATGATGGATGAGTTTGAAGAGTTGATGAAAAGATATTATAGTTTAGTTGAAAAAATAGATGATTGTGAAAATAAATCTGATCTTAAAGAATTGCTTATTGAACTTGATGGAACATTCTTAAATCTTTTATGTTATTATTTATTTTTTGTTTATTTAGGATATGGTGGAGACAAACCAGCTATTGCTAAATTTTTGGAAGAAAATAAAGAAAGATTTGAGAAACTAAGAAATTGCGGTGTTGATTCTCATATGGATAAAGAATTTCCGCATTTGTTTGGAAAGTTCAATAATAAATTTGAATCATTAATTTCATATATGTCGAGAAAAGACTTACTTAATCTTTTAGAAGACAAAGAATTGAATTTAGAGAAAATAAATCAGAGAAAAAAAGAATATCTCTTAGTTACAAAAGATGGAATTACTAAAGAATATGAATCACCTGAAATTAGAAAAACTTTATTGCAAGAAGTTTCTGAATTAAAGCATTTAGATGAGATAAATGAATTAAAAGGAAGAACTGCTTGTCAAGGAGTTGTTAGAGGTAAAGTAACAATTATTCATACAATGAAAGATTATCCTAAGATTAAAGAAGGAGATATTATTGTTACTCCAATGACGAAGCCATCAATTACTACATTACTTTCTAAAGTTAAAGGAATTATTACTAATGATGGTGGTGCTCTTTGTCATGCCTCTATTATTTCAAGGGAGATGAATATTCCATGTGTTGTTGGTACTATCCATGCTACTGAAGTATTAAAGGATGGAGATGAAGTATTATTAGATGCTAATTCTGGGATTGTAAAAAAGTTAAATTAAAACTCCGAGTTAAAGTTGTTCTAGTCGCGCTTAGCGTCTTCGTTAAACTCAAACTCAA
>PFNQ01000057.1 GCA_002792115.1 Candidatus Woesearchaeota archaeon CG_4_10_14_0_2_um_filter_33_13
AAGCTGATGCTACATCTACAACTTGTGGCGATATCAATTCAGATTTAACCCTAACTGATAACATTACTGCAATCGGAGATTGTTTTATAGTTAATGTTAGCGATATTACTATTGATGGTGCTGGCTATTATGTTGTTGGAAATGGTAGCGGATATGGTATTAATATTACTAATTATGGTAATGTTACCATTCAAAACTTTGGTGGCTTAGTTAATTTTTCAACAGTGGTTCACACATCTAACTCTGATAATAACACTATTGTTAATAACAATTTTGAAACAGTAGATGCATCTGGGAGTTATGGTTTAGTATTAGACTCCAGTTCCAATGAAAACTATATTAATAACAACAATATAACTACTTTTGGTGGCTCTAGTTATGGTATTTGGTTAAAATCAGATTCTGGTTTAAATACGATAGGCAACAATGTTATTAATACGACTGGTGCTGACGCTACAGCTATCTACTTATGGCCTTCACAGAACAACGTTACTTTCAATAATATTTACACTACTAATGCCAAAGGGTTAATTATAGAAAATTTTGCTACTAACAATTATGTCTTATCTAATAATATTGTTACAGGGGGTGTTTATGAAGCAATACAACTAGCATACTTTTCAGACAATAATTTCTTTGAATTTAACTTTATTAACTCTAGTGGGTGGGGAATTTTAGAACAAGATGCAAATAATAACACCTTCAATAATGATGTTATTAATGCAGAAAGTACTACTTATGTTGGTGGTTCTGGGCAGAATAATAGTTTTATTAACGTCTCTTTCAATCAGTCAAGCATATCTTTCAGTTCTGATGGAGACCTTTATGTTAAATGGTACGTTGATGTGAATGTAACAAATAGTACAAGTCCATTAAGTGGTGCTAATGTTTCAATCTATAATTACACGTCTGAATTAGTTAATAATACTTGGACTCGTGTAACCGGATTTACAAATACTTTCACATTAACAGAATTTTGGCAGAACTCTACTGACACAGTTTACAGTACTCCACATACAATCAATACAACTTTAGCAGGTTATACAACAAACTCTACAATAATCAACTTAACCGAAACTAATAGTACACAAGTTGGTATTGTTTTAAGCCAATCTGAAGCTGGAACAACTCTTACGGAATGTGGCAACTTAACTATTGAAGGAGAAACTTACAATCTCGCTAATAATGTTTCTTCTAATGGAACTTGCTTCAATATTCTAAATGATAGTATTACTTTAGACTGTAATGGTTATGGAATTAACCATTCTATCGTTGACGAATACGGTTTTGGAGTTGTTGTCTCAGATTTAGAAAATGTTACTATCAAAAATTGTATTATTACTGAGACAAAGTCGACAGCAGGATATACTTATGGTATTAATGTAAACAATGCCTCGGGAATTGAGATATTAAACAATTCTATCTCCTCAATAAGTTCAGCATCCAGAACTTTATACTTTAGCTATATTAATGATTCTTTGATTGAAAATAATTATCTTAATAGTGGTGCTAATCTTATAGCGGCAGATTTTCAGTATCCTCTTAACTGTAATATCAATAATAATACCCTTCGAGGTACTTCTGGATTATATATTGATGTGGCTCTTAATAATACTATCTCAAATAATGACATTGTTGTTTCTGATCGCCCATTATACTTTGGAGGCAATAACAACAATATTTCTAATAACTTGTTTAATAGTACAACTAACACCGATGGTAATTATGTCTATTTAAATGGCGGAGTAAATTTAACGTTTAACCAGAACATTATTGCATCCAATTATGAAACTATGAGAGTTGAAACATTTGAAAATGTTAACTTTAGTAATAATAATTTTACTACGCCGTATTCCAATTCATTTTTTACAATTGATGATAGTTCTATCTCTCTAGATGATTCTAATCTTGCAGATGGATTGCCTATCTTATATAACCATTCTTTGAGTAATCAAGAAGTTCTTGTTAATGTTGATTTAAACAGCACCTATGGGGCAATTATTTGTTACAATTGTACAAACGTAACTTATGATAACATTACTATGGGCACAGATGGTATTTCTCTAATCTATTCTGAAAACTCTACCATCACTAATTCTACAATTATAAATACTCAAGGACATGGTATTTACCTATTTAATTCCCTTTCTGTAGATGTTAGCAACAATTTTATTAACTCTACAAACAATAATAGCGGTAATGCTATTATCATTCCAATTTCATCTGGGTTCTCAATTTTAATTAATAACACAATCTTTATTGGTGAAGATGCAATTTATTCCGCAATTGGTATTGGTAGTTCTGGTTCTTCTAACAATTTGACTATAACTGAAAACAGAGTTTACAATTATAATCCTATTAAAGAATACTCACTATCCATTTCTAACTCTAATTACGCCATTATTACTAACAATTACTTTTACAATAATTATACCAGTGCATTAGATCTAGGATTGAGCACCGTTGGACATAATGTAAGTAATAATACTTTTAGTACAGAGGATGACTCTCGTTTTGCTATAAATCTGTATTCCTCCAACTCTGTAGTTTATGGTAATTCTGGGGTGGTTTATAGAGGGATATCAATCGCTATTGGTGAAAATAACTCCATTTATGATAATAACTTCAATACTACTGCGTATGGATTTGTTTTTGAGTCTAATAGTCATGGTCATCGGATTTACAACAATACTTTAAACGTCTTGGGAGAAGGTATTACTGTTATTAGTTCTAATAATCAATTTGAGAATAATCTAATAAATGTTACATCTCCTTCAGGTTATGGATTATATCTTACTTCTGGATATAATAACTCGTTTACTTCAGATATTATTGAGTGTAGCACTTCTACTTGTATTCTGATAAGTGAAGGTAATGCTACCCTTGTTAATAATACCTTCAATTCCGAAAATGTTTCTTTCTATTATCCTGGGGAAAGTAATGGAACCGTCTTAGTTCAATATTATTTAGATGTTAACGTTACCAACGGTACTGATCCATTAAGTGGTGCTAATGTTTCGATCTATAACTACACTTCTGGTTTAGTTAATAGTACTTTGACCGGTGTAACCGGATTTATAGATACTTATACCTTAACAGAATTTTGGCAGAACTCTACTGACACAGTTTACAGTACTCCACATACAATCAATACAACTTTAGCAGGTTATACAACAAACTCTACAATAATAAACTTAACAGAAACAAATAGCACTGAAGTTGATATTGTTTTAGAGTTGACTCCTGACGACAACCTACCAAACGTCACATTAATCTCTCCAGCGGATGCTTACACAAACGATTTTGCTTTCTTAATAAATATCACTTTCAGTTGTAATGCTACTGATGATAATCAACTGCAGAATATTTCATTATATTTAACAAACTCCACAAATCAGTCCTTTGCATTGAACCAAACTACAAATATTGGCGGAACATCTAATAGTAGTAATTGGACTTTAGAATTATCAACAGGCAATTACACTTGGAATTGTTTGGCTTATGATAGTTCTAGCAATTTTTCTTGGGCTGATGCAAACAGGACTATCTTATTAAATTACACTGCCCCTATTGTTACTCCTTCATCTGGTGGGGGCGGTGGCGGAGGTAGTTCAAAGAGAACAATTAAAGATACAAATAAAACTTACACCATTACTGAAGCAGAACTGATTGCTGGGTATAGACAAGTGTTAGATGAAGGAGACAGAATTATTTTCCCTTACTCTGGTGAGTCTCATATTTTAACTATGGAGAAGATATTTGATTCCTATGTTAAAATAATTGTTGAAAGTGTACCTCAAACAACTTTCTTAGACTTAGGAGAAGATCATTATTTTGAGATCAATGATGATGATTACTATGATGTTAACGTGAGATTAAATTACTTAAATGAGTCTGGAGATATTACTATCATAAAAGCAGTTAAGAAAATTTCTTCAGATAAACCAGTGGTAGAAACACCTCTGCTAGAAGAACAACCTGTGGAGGAACAAATGCCAGTAGTAATTGGGGGAGCAATTGCTTTAGTTCCTACAGACATCAATTATTGGCCGTATCTAATCGGCTTAATTGGTTTTGTTGTTTTGATTTTGATAATTGTTGGAGTTTACGCATTAATCAAAAGAATTAGAACAACAAAAGATCATCTGTATAAAGAACCAGTAAATTTTGAAAAACAATCTTCTTTAAGAGAAGAACCAGTTTCAGAAACGTTGTCTTTGAAAGATGAGTATAATGAGGTTAATAAAAGAATAACTGAACTAAAAGAAAGTGTGACGGATATCCCTCACATTTCAGGAAAATTAACAAAACAAAGAGAGCAAAGGTATAATCTTGAACAGGTTCTCCTGCAGAAGAAATTAGAAAAGATTAATGCTCGGTTACATGGATATACAAAAATAAAGCCAGTAATTATAGAAGCTTCACAAAGAAATTTAGAATTACAAAATGAGTTAAGTATTATCAATAAAGAGTTGACACAATTAGAAAGATTGATCCCTAAACAGAAGTGGAGTTTCCATCGGATTAAACCAACTAGGACAATTGAAAGGATTTTGTTAAATCGTGAACTTAATCATATAACTAGCCTGTTAGTTAATAGTGTTAGAGAACCGTGGTTATTGTTAAAGAACTTGTTTGGTAAACCAGCTAAGGACATCTCTCCAGAGAAACTTACTCAAGAGCAGAAAGCGACACAAGAAGTAAGACAAATCTCTAAAGTCATTGAAGGAAGAGAACCGATGCCAAGTAATGAATTACAAGATATAGAGAGAAAGTTAGCTAAATTAAGAAAAGAGTTGGGTGAAGAATAATCTTTTCATAAAGTGTATATTTAATCAAATATGATTAAGAAAAATAAGAGCGAGAGCAAGAAAAAAGAATGGGTTATATCTGTGTTGTCCGTAGTTTTAGCTCTTGCTTTAATTTTTGGTTTCACCATTACAAATAAAGAATCTAGTCCTAATTTTTTTATGTTTAATTCTGATTACTTTTCTAGTAATGTACTTACCGGTGCTGCAATTGGGTTGCAAGAAGAGAATGTAACTCTAGTTATTGTTGAAGAAAATAATACTCTACCTTTGGAAGAACAACTTCCTGATCTTGAATCATCAACAGAATTAATCATTTCTTCAGATGATTTGTCTATTCAAGCAACTGAAATCTCTGCATGTGGTGCTACTTTAAACACTGCAAATGAAGTTTACACCCTTACTACAGATATAAGTACTGCTGCTACTTGTTTAACTGTGGCTGCTGATAACATTACTATTGATTGTGCTGGATACACAATACTTGGTATTGGTAGTGGTGAACAGGGGGTAAATACACAAGAATATGATAACCTTACTATTTACAATTGTAATTTTTCTAGTCTGGATTATGGTGTATATCTTTATAGGGATTCTGATTCTGTTAACATTTTTGATAACCAATTTAGTGGAAATTCTCGTGCTATTTTTATTGATCAATATGGTAGTAGTGACCCAAATAATTTCAATATTAGTAACAATAACTTTACTGGACAAACTGAGTCTGACATGTATATAGAGTATGATGGTAGTAGTGGCATTATTTATGGAAATATTTTTGCTATGGGTATTCTTGAATCAGGTACTGATACTGGAGACTTAGTTTCTCTATGTTCTCATTACGGAAATTATTATCCTAACACCATTCTCGCAGCGAAAGTCCCTTCTACTGATTGTGGTCCTTCTCCTTCTCAAAATAGTACTGTTAATGGTAGCCTTTCTGCCGATGAATTTACTTGGGGAGGTTCACATAGCTATAAAGATTTACGCAGTGCTTTGTTTAATACTAATAGTTCTAAAACAATCCTTTTTGTAGAAAACCTCTCTGCTTCTGCTTATGAAGGCAATATCTTTGCCGAAACAGTTCGAAATAATATTGAGATAGATTGTCAGGATTATGTTTATTCTGACCCCACTGCTAATTCTGTTAAGTATGGTCTTTATTTTACCGGTGAGTTTGGTTATGATATCCATAACTGTGTCTTTAATA
>PFNQ01000052.1 GCA_002792115.1 Candidatus Woesearchaeota archaeon CG_4_10_14_0_2_um_filter_33_13
TTTTTCTTTTAATTTGCCAAACATTTTATTCAGATTTTTCCTCGACTACTTTGTAAATACGCATCGCTTCTTTACTTAATTCTTGCATAAAAGCATCTGCTTCTTTCATTCTTTCACCTAACTCATTTTTCTGTTTTTCTAATAGTGTTATTACTTCTGGAATTGTTCTTTCCACCGTAGTATTAGAACCAACATTAACAATTAGTTTATCTGTTTCTTTTATCTCTCCTTTAAGAAAGATACCATCTGCAACAGGGGCTAGAAACTCATTTCCCGGTTTTACGGTGTTTAATTCGCTAATAGCATTAATAGATATATCTAATTCTGCGTTCTGCTGCGTCAGCATTTCTAAATGTTGTGAAACTTGTTCCATCTGCTGGTTAAGCATTTGGAACTGCATGTACAACTCCTTCATTCTTTCTTCTTTTTCCATTTTTGAAAAATTATAATCTTTGTAATAATTCTTCTAGATATTGTTGATATTTAGCTTCTGATTTTAAAAAGTCAAGATCAGAATCATCTAAAACTTCTTTATTCAAAAAAGGAGAGTTGGCAATTACCAAATTCTGCCCTTCTTTCTTAACTTCTTCAAGCTCTTTCTCTATCAACAATTTCAATATAACCAAATCTTCTTTTGTTAAATCCATAAGAAGTAAAATATAATACTTATTTTATAAGGTTTTTGCTAATATTACAAAATAACTATTTCAAGAAAGAATAACTTAAATACACACAGAACTAAAGAAAAATATTTAACTATGGTTGCTAGGTAAAGAAAAAATGAGTGCAAGAACCCCTAAACTTTTATTAATACCTTGTTCTGGACAGGAAACAGCCTCATTAACTGAAAAAATTTTTGAAATATTAAGAGCAGATTACGGCTTACAAAATGATATAGAGATGCTAAGGAGTTCTAGACGTTCTGAAATTGGCAAGGATAGCCGTAAAGACAACCGACATCCATTAGTGGGAGATTACTTTGGAGATGTAGAAGTACAAGTAGACATTGGAAGAAATGAGTTAAAGGATGTCGTTCGAGGAAAACATGTAGTTTTAGTAGAGCATTTATTAACCCCAAACAGATTAGTTTCACCAGGAAGCTCACAGATAGTTTCTGTTAATGATCACATCATGACAATCAGAGGATTTCTAGACGTTGTTGCACGCGTTGACACACTTCAAAGAACATTAGTAGTACCATACTTGTCTTATGTTCGATCACATAGTATAGAAAAATATGAAGAACGCGGGTTCTTCCAATTTGATTCATTAAGAAGGACACTTAAGGATTACAAGGGAGATGGGCTGGATTGTTTGCTAACAATAGACCCACATTCTATGAAGGCTGCACAGATTGCAGAAGAATTAGGAATTGATTTTCATGCCATTAACCCTTTTCAATCCACCAGGGCAATTAATCCATATAAATTGGGCCTTACTGGGGATAGAGCAAGAACCGTAATGCAAGAAACTCGCCCATTTCAAGAAAGATTCCAAGCACTTAAGCAAGAAAATTCAAACCATCTTTATGTTGTTTCAGTTGATGATGGTACAGAAAAGAGAACTGAAAATTTTACAGAAAGAGGTTTCCCTGAATTGTCACCGGAAGAACTTTATGCAAGATTAGCTTATTTTGATAAAGACCGAGTATCTTACGAAGTTTCTTTAGCACAATTTAAACCATTTAGTAGAATCAATAATCAAAATATTGATCCTGAAGGAACATATATAATCATTGATGATATGTATGCTACTGGTGGAACTGCTGGAAAGGTTGCCACTATTTTAAAGAAACTTGGAGCAACGAGAGTTGAGGTTTGGACAAGTCATGCTGTAACAATGCCACCACAATATCAAAGAGCAAACGACCGCGGAAGTATAGATATGGTTGTATGCTTAGATACAGTACCACAGGACCCCACTTTAGCTATCGAATATATTCCTGCAAGTGCTAGTTTAATTGCAGCAGACGTGTACAAATCACATCAAAAATTAATTTCTACAAGATAACTTTAATCAAATTAAATCAACACGGTGATTATTTACAATAACTTTTTAAAACCGCTTTAAAAATAAGGATTTATGCTTACAGATATTCAAAAAGAAAGATTGTACAAACAACAATATCGTCTTGTAGGAGAACATTCAGCAGTAAAGATCTGTTTTTGGACTAAAGAAAGGATTCGAAATAAAGATAAGGTTTGTTACAAAGAACATTTTTATGATGTACATTGTGTGAACTGTTTAGAAATGTCTCCAGCAATAACTTGTAATCAAAGATGTTTACATTGTTGGAGAGACACATCTGTTTTCTCAGAGAAATGGGAAGGAGACGCCGACGAACCAAAAGAGATTATTCAGAGGTGTATTGAAGAAAGAAAAAAACTTTTAATGGGGTTTAAAGGATACGACCAAGTTGACATACTAAAGTTTAATTCTTACCTTATACCAGATCATGCCGCTATTTCTTTAACTGGAGAGCCATGCATGTACCCAAAACTGCACTTATTAATCGACTCTTTTTTTGATGACTTTAACTTTAGAACTGTGTTTTTAGTTACTAGTGGAACAGTTCCAGAGATGTTAAAGAAAATTGGTAAGGAAAGTAAACATTTTCCAACCAACATTTATTTATCTTTAGAAGCTTTTGACGAAGAAAGTCATAAACAATTTAACATACCTGTTGCGAAAGACACATGGAATAATGTAACTGAAAGTATGAAATATCTCTCTACTATTAAGAATAAAACGAGAACAATTCTGAGGATTACTGCCGTAAAAGGTTTTAATATGGATAAAGCCACGAACTTTGTACCATTTATAGAACTAATGCGGCCAACCCACATTGAGGTTAAAGGATATGCTTTTATGGGCCATTCTAGAAAACGTTTAAAAGAAGAAAATGTGCCAACTTGGGAGGAAGTTAAAGAATTTTCTAAAGAACTTGTTAAGTCAAGTGATTATAAAATTACTGCGAAAGATGAACCAAGTGATGTTGTTCAATTAACAAAAGATTAAAATAGGCCAAAACAGATATGTATGAATTCATTCAACTAATGGTAATAAATGATGGTAATAAATAATGGCACAAGCAAACTCCCCCACCAGTAACAGGCACGATTTATACTTTGAAGCAGTCCTGCAATTAAGAGAAGTTTCTCAAGAGGTTGTTGATTATGCGGAAGAAGAAATTTATCGTTTAAAGGTTAAAGTGGCTAAGGTTGTAACGTTAAAAAATGGGTTTGATTATTATCTTTCAGATATTAGCTCAACGAAAAAGTTAGGAAAATCTTTACAGTTAAAGTTTGGTGGACAATGTTTGATCACATCCAGTTTGTGGGGAGTAAAGAAAGATAGAGAAGTTCATAGAGTCACTGTGTTGTATAGAGGCATTTCCTTCGCAAAAGGAAGTACAGTTATTTATCAGGGAGAGGAGTTTGAGGTTAAACAAATGGTCAAAGATATTTTATTACAAAACATTAAGACCGGGAAGAAAGTACATGTTAAATATGAAAATATGCGAGATGTTAAAACCTCTTAAGATTAAGTTTCTTTTTTAACAAAGGCAAGTTTTTGTTCATTTCATTTTCTCCGATTTGAATAAACTGTTTGGCTTGATCCATATTAGCCCAATCTAAACGACCAAAACTTGGTGTTATCTTCAAATCTACCTTAGCGCAATTTAACCTCTCTCTAGCCAAATTGTTCATTAACACATCCATTGATTCGTTAACAACTTTAGCAATAGGAGGTAATTCTTTTTGAGACATTATTCTCAATACTTTCGCAGGATATAATAATTTATCAAATATCCATGAAAAAATTGCACGAAGAAACTTTGGCCAATGTTTAGGAAAAATGTACTTCTTAATGTTTAATAATCCTTGATCAATAAAAGCTGTTGTAAAGTCTTTGGTAAAATTACTGTCCTTAACAATGGGTCCCGTAACAGATGTTTTCTCAGGATGTAACAAGTCAACAGCAATGATAAAGTTTGCCCCCATATCTCTAACAACATCAAACGGAGTAGGATCAACTAAGCCACCGTCAACGTAGCGAAATTTTCCAATAATAGTTGGAGTAAATACTCCTGGAATTGAAGAAGAAGCCCGTACAGCCTTAGCCACATCTCCTTCACAAAGAACAATCTTCTTGTGCTCGTCAAGATTATAAGCAACAACCCTTAAAGGTATGTTCAGCTCAGAAAACTTTCTCCCACCAACAATCTTACGAATCTTTTTCTCTATTAATTGACCTGCAAGCAAACCATGTTTAGGAAGAGTAAAGTCTAAAATTTTCTTCCAATCAGTCTTTGTAGCAATTTCTTCAATCTCTTCTGGAGTATGACCAGCAGCATAAAACGCTCCGACCATAGAACCAGCAGAAGTTCCAGCGATATAATCAGGATAAATCTTGTTTTTATGCAAAACTTTCAGAACTCCAATGTGAGCAAACCCTCTAGCTGAACCACCACCTAAAGCCAAACCAATCTTTACCCTCTTTTTTATTTTTCCCATTTAGATAATTATAAACGGTTGTTCTGAATGGGTTACGGTTATTTAGAGATTATAAAAACTTATGGTAAATGCTAAAGAAGGAGTAGTAATCGTAAGTTTTAATAACAATAAGTATTCTACTTAAACTATGAAAAAAAAGTGGTTAATTCAGTTGTTAGTACTTAGTACAATTATGTTGGCAGCTTCATTTTCGGCACTTGCAGTAGTGGAACAACCATATCATCTTAAATTGTTGGCTGTACAAGAAAGTGGTGAACTATATATTGGCAGTGACGCAGACTTGTTCTTAGAACTTAAAGAAGGGTCAGGAAGAGTTTTTTTAGATACTTACCCCCTTACAAAATTAGACACACAAATTTCAACTAGATTTGCTAAAGAAATTGCTTGTAATCACTTTAAGTTAGATTGTGAAAGATACGATTTTATTTACACAATTAAATCAAGATCAAGCATTATCGGCGGACCAAGTGCTGGAGCAGCAGTAAGTGCCTTAACAACTATCGCAGTTATGGATCTTGAATATACTGAAGAAATTGCTATCACCGGAACTATTAACTCTGGAGGCATTATTGGGCCGGTAGGAGGGGTTAAAGAAAAATTAGAGGCTGCATCCAAGGCAGGAGTTAAGAAAGTATTGATTGCTAAGGGAAATAGTAAAGTAAAGTTAGAAGAGAATGAAAGTGAATTAAATTTAATTGCGTATGGTAATGAGAATTTAAGTTTGGAAGTTGTTGAAGTAATGGACATTGATGAAATTGTGTATCAACTTACTGGCAAAAAAATTAATCAGCAAAATAACACCATTGTAATAAATCCAGAATATAATGAAATCATGAAGGGCTTACAACAAGCTCTTTGTCAAAGAACTAAACAGATCAAAGAAGAAATCACCCAAGCAAAAATTCAATTAAACGAGTCTATAATCAATATATCTTTAGAAAAAGAAAATTTGTCAAATGAGGCAGTAAAAAGAAAAGATTATTATTCTGCGGCAAGTTTCTGTTTTAGCAATAATATTATTCTTAAAGAACAATATTTTTCCAATAAATTACCCTCAATTAAAGAAATTGACCTACAATTCTCTCTATTAAACCAAAAACTTCAAACGTTAAACACCAAACTAGATCAAGAAAAGATAGAAACAATCGCCAATCTGCAAACCTTGATGATTGTTAAAGAAAGACTAAATGATGTAGATGAGCAAATCAAAGAGTATGCTGAAGATAGTCAGGATAATAATACAGAAGGGAGATATTATACTTTGGCCTATGCGGAAGAGAGATTTTTCTCAGCACTTTCATGGATGCAATTTTTCTCAATGAATGGAAAAAAAATAGAGATAGATCAAGAAAAATTAAAGTCTTCTTGTTTAAACAAGATTAGTGAGGCTGAGGAAAGAAATCAGTATGTCAACTTATTTCTAAGCCCAGTAATTACTGAACAGATTAAAGAGAAGATTACACTTAGTAGAGATTCTTATGAGAATGAGAACTATGAACTTTGTTTAATCAAAGCATCCCAAGCTAAAGCAGAATCTAATGCAATTCTTAGTTCTTTGGGGGTGGATAATGAAACAGCTACTGAATTCATTAATAGCAAGAATATAGCTGTAGAGAGGGTTATTTCCAATAACAATGCAGAAGATGTCTTCCCAATATTAGGGTATTCTTATTATCAATACTCAAATTCACTTAAAGAGCAACCATACACTGCTTTAATTTATTTAGAGTATGCTTTAGATATGAGCGATTTGAGTATTTATTTTCCAGCTGAAGAAAAGTCGATAATTAATAAAATCACTAACCGATTACAGTTTAACAAAGATTTTGTTCTATTATTTGAAGGATTTTTAGCAGGGATTTTAGTAGCAATAACTGGTTTTATGTTAAAAAAAATGTTCTTTAAAAAACCTCAAAAGATTCAGATAATAAGAAAATCTAAGGAAGATTAATAAAAAAGAACGTAACAATGGATTTGTAGGGTAAAAAGTTTAATTCTAATATTAAAGATTAAAGGAATATAAACCCCTGCAAACCACCGAAGCGGTTTGCTGGGGAAAAAGAGGTGATAGATGTTTACTACTTTCGAAGAGGAACTTATTTATAAACCTTTCGGTATTTTTAGCATTTTAAAGTAGTGACTACCACATGCAAAGGTTTAATAATTCTTTATCTCTTATTATAATACAAAATACAAAAATGGGGGTGTTGAAAATGAAGAGAATTGTTATTATTTTAAGTATAATCCTGTTACTTTTGTCCCTTTCGGTTTTTTCAGCAAATGAACAAAGTCTGGAAAGTTTAAATCAGGAACTAGCTGGAAAAGAAATTCCCGCTCCTTTAGACAAATTATTAGCTGATGAAAAGATTAACCTTTATTTTACTTTAGCAAATGGAGAAGAAGTTGTTCTCGGCTTAACTACGGCAGAAAACAAATTTTCAAAGCTAAGTTTAGGAGAATTAGATAATCCTTCATTAAGAGTTTATACAACCGAAGAAGTTATTACTGAAATTGAAAATTCAGAAAACCCGGCTGAAACATTAAATCTAGCCTTTAAAGAAGGTAAGATTAGATATGAAGCAGTAGGATTTCTCAACAAGATAAAATTTGGAATACTTTCTACAATCATTAAGGTTGGAAGTTGGTTTGCCCCTGAGAAAAATGTAGAAGATGAAATAGATGCTTCTAATAGTAATGAAACTACAAACAATCCACCAGAATTAACTAATGAAACAGAAACTGACAATCAAAACAACCAAACAACAGAAGAACCTACGCCAATTGTAGAAGAGGAAGTTGAAGAAAAGAAAATAGAACCAAAAAATAAAACTTATTTAGTGAAGATGACAAATGATGGTTTTGGAATAGATGCTACTTTAAACATAAAAATAGGGGACACAGTTAAGTGGGAGAATGTTAGAACTGGAGCATTAAAAAAAGCCATGATTGTAGGTGCACAGGCATGTTCTAATGTCAAGAGTAACTTCTTTGAAAGTGGAGAGTCTTTTAGTTGGACTTTTAAAGAACCAATAACCTGTACAATTGTAGATGGTGTTTTTACAACAGAAACAATGAAAGTATCTGTAAAATAAAATCAATTAATATCTAAAAAAAAGAGGTAGATGAAGATGAGAAAATTAATGGTACTCTTGGTCATGCTAAGCTTAGTCATTTTAGCGGTTGGCTGTTCTAAAGAAGTTATACCAAACGAAGAATTACCTGCAGCAAATATTGATCAAGCTCAGGAAAAGATTGAAGAGATTATTAATGACCCAATTGTAGAAGAATCAGTAATCACGGAAATATCAACAGAACAACAAATAACACCAACTGAAGTTGTAGTTGAAGAACCAATATCAGAAACATCCCTACTGCCTTCTGAAACAACACATACAATCCAGATAGTTACAAAGGGATTTGATCCAAAAGAAATAACCATAAAGAAAGGTGACACAATTAAATGGAATGTAATCAGAAGTGGAAACTTAAACAAAGCCCAGATTTCTGGCAGTCAACAATGTGTTAGCATTAAAAGTCCACTTCTAAAAACAGGAGAAAGCTTTTCTTGGAAATTTGATAAAGTAGAAACATGTACAATAATTGATGTAATTACTACAACTCAGATTATGAAAGTACATGTTGAGGAATAAAAAATGAAAATTGGTTTTTTTGAGTTAGAATCTTGGGAAGAAGAAGTAATCAAGAAGCAATTACCTAACAACGATTTAATTTTTTCTGAGAAAAGATTAACTAAAAACAATGTACAAAAATATAAAGATATCGATGCCCTCACCGTTTTTGTGCATTCTGAAGTTAACAAACAAGTTTTGGATAAACTTCCCAAACTAAAAGTTATTATTACTATGAGCACCGGTTATGATCACATCGACTTAGAAGAATGTCGGAAAAGAAAAATTCCTGTTTGTAATGTTCCAACATACGGAGAAAACACCGTTGCGGAACATACTTTTGCTTTAATACTGGCACTAAGTAGAAAGATTGTAGAGTGTGTTAACAGAACCCATTTAGGAAGTTTTCGCTTAGAGGGATTAAGAGGGTTTGACTTAATGGGAAAAACTATGGGGATTGTAGGTGGGGGAAATATTGGTAAACATGTTATAAGAATGGCCAAAGGATTTGAGATGAATGTTTTGGTTTTTGACCTTTATAAAGATGAAAAATTAGCTAAGAAAATGGGATTTAAGTACGCAGAATTAGACTCATTGCTTAAAAGTTCAGACATCGTAACTTTGCACGTCCCCTATAACAAACATACTCACCACCTGATAAACAAAGAAAAATTAGATTTAATGAAATCAACAGCATATTTAATCAATACCTCTAGAGGAGGAATAATTGACCAGAAAGAATTAATTAAAGCATTAAAGAAAAAGAAGATTGCTGGTGCGGGCCTAGATGTTTTAGAGGATGAATGTGAGATTGTTGAAGAGACACAGTTATTAAAAAAAGAGTTTGGTGGACATTGTAATCTTAACAGAATTGTTGAAAATCACGCCATTTTAAAACTGCCTAACGTTATTGTAACCCCGCACAATGCCTTTAACACTAACGAAGCTTTGATGAGAATCTTGCAAACAACCATTGATAATCTTAAAGGGTTCAAATCTGGGAAAGTAATAAATGTTATTAAGTAAAGCTAAAGAATTCTATTCTTTTTTATTCCTTTTATCTTTTATGTAAGATTACCAAAAATAATAAATAAATTAAGGTCTTGATTAAAGGAATGATTAAAAAACTAGGGTTCATTTTTGGAAGTTATAGTAAAGCTGAAGAGATACTATACTTACTGCACAATCTTAAAGAAGTTGTCCGCCAAGGGTTTTATGAATCAGAATTAGGAAAAGTAGAGATATTTTGCAAAGATAATCATCTTCATTTAGTGAAATCAAACTTTAAAGTTTTATTAGCAGATGAAGAAAGTAGCGTATATTCAAATAAAGGCATTAGAGTGCCGGAGAAAGACAAGAGTCTAGGAATGTATTTTGTTTATATCTCAAAGGATGAAAAAAAAGCATGGTTAGCTGCTTACTTTGAGCTGGTTAGAAATGATTCAGAATTGGGATTGTTGTTAGGATATCCAAAATGTTGTGTAGACAATTTCTGTAAGAACTTTGATGAGGAAAAAACCAACTTGGAAATAAATAGTGAGAACATCTTTACTAATGTAACAAAAAGAGAACAAGATTTAGTATTAATATCACATTTTCCTTGTTCTGCTGAATGTTCAAAAAGTATCAAAATTGGAAAGAACAATCTAGAACTCATTAAAAGATACAATAAAAACAGAGCAGAAGAGTTAATTAATGGTTTAAGAAATTAGCTAGCTTGAACCTTCCTTCTACGTTTGGCTTTCTTCATCTTTTTACGTTGCCACTTCCAACGCATTTGTCCTTTTTTCTTCCACCTACGTGAGCTTCTTTTCATCTAGCATGCTTGAGAAATGAGTTATTTATAAAGCTTTCTGTTAAAGTAAATTGAGAGAATAGGATTATATTTATAAAGGTTTAATTCTTACCTTAATCAAAAGAGGTGTTTATTAATGATTATTACTAGTTGTGGCAATTCTGAGAAGATAGCTAAAAACTTAGCTAAAAAGCTTAAAACAAAATACTCTCCGCTTACGATAGGTGCATTTCCAGATGGAGAGATATACTTGCGGTTTAACACACCATTAAAAGGCCAAAAAGTAGTTCTCGTTCAATCTTTTCAACCACATCCGGACATGAGTTTATTTGATGTTGTTTTTGCTGCAGATACTGCAAAAGATTTAGGAGCAAAGAAAGTAATTTTAGTAGCACCGTATCTTGGTTATATGCGTCAAGATAAACGTTTTAATCCGGGAGAAGCCATTTCTAGTAGAATTATGGCTAAACTATTAAACAAATCAATAGATAAATTAATTACTATCGATCCCCATATCCATAGGTACAAGTCTTTGAAAGACATCTTTACGATGCCAACTGTAATGTTGACTGCTAATTCTGTTATCGCAGATTATATAAAAAAGAAAGTAAAAAACACAGTTATAATCGGACCGGATTGGGAGTCTTATCAATGGGCAGAAACAATTGCTAAAGATATTAAGGTTCCAGTAACAGTATTAAGAAAAACACGTTTTTCCTCCCGTCATGTAGAAGAAAAGATGATCAATGAAGTTTCTGTTAGGGGCAAGAATGTAGTAATTGTAGATGACATCATATCAACAGGAAAAACGATGATTGCCGCTTCTAAGATGGCTAAGGAGAGGGGAGCTAAGAGTGTCATAGCAATTGGGGTCCATGGTTTACTGGTTGAAGACGCTGTTAACAAAATGAAAAAATGGGGGGTAGATAAGATTGTAACCACAGATTGTATTGAACACCCCACTAATAAAATTGACGTATCTCCCTTGTTAATAAATGCACTAAGAAAAGAGTAAAATCAAAAACAAGTTAAAATAAGGGTTTAACTTATTTTTTTGCTTCTTGCATCTGCTGATATTTGGCTTTAAGATCAACTAAGTAAGCAAATTTCTGTTTTAGGTCTAATGTATTCTTACAATCAATAATCATAGCATTAAGTTCTATCAGGATATATTTCCCTTCTGGAACGACTTTAGCTTTCGCAGCTTCAGTCTTGCTAAATGGACTAAGAATCTCTTCCAATTGCCTTTTGTTCTCAGCCTTCCAAACTTCTTTGTACAAATGAAGCTGGTGTTTACCTTTGTAAGTCTTAAATAATATTCCCATTATTAACATGATTAGTGATTTTATTGATAAATCTTTTGATTAAAAATAAGATTTTATTTATTACTAACAAAAGTTTTCCCAGAAAATTTATAAGTAAAGACTGAGAATGAGGACTGATGGTAAAAGGTCCCACCGAGGCCGAGAGTACAACAGTAATGTTTGTAGATATTGTAGATTATACTAAAATTACCTCTCAATTAAGTAGGGAAGAGTTCAATTATTTACATGACGTTTTTGACAATATTTCTTTACCCATCTTTAGCAAATATTCTGGAAGAGTTGTAAAAAAGATTGGCGATGCCTTTATGGTTACATTCAAATCGCCAACTAACGCAGTATTATGTGGTATTGCTTTACAAGAAAGTTTCCAGGAGTACAACTTAAACAAAAAAACTGCCTTGCCCTTAAAGATAAAAGTAGCCATCCATACCGGAGAAGTAATTATTAGAGGAAATGATGTTTATGGTGATGCTGTTAATGTTACTGCCAGAATAGAAAGTATTGCTAAGCAAGGTGATGTGGTCTTTAGTGAAGATATTTATAAAACAATGAATAAAAATGAAATTGATATTGTTTATTTAGGCCAGCATAAATTTAAGGGATTAAAGCAACCTTTGAAAATTTTTCGGGTCAAAAAAGTAATAGATAAACTTATTCAAAAAAAGAAGGAGAAAAAGTTAAAACGGAAAAGAATATTTAAGTTTATAAAAAAACTGATTCTGAAAATAATATTGTTACTCTTTTTATCTGCATTTATTTATGGAACAATTTACTTTTACAAAAATTTGTTTTAAAGTGATTACAAATATCAGAGTATAAAATACAAAATTACAGGTAAGATTAAACAGCCCATCAGATGGTTCTTACCAATATTCCAGCTAGAAGCTAATAATCCAATAGCAGTGGCAGTAATTAAAATAATTAAACCTACAAAACCATCAAACAGGATTGTCAAACAAGTGATAAATACTAAAATAGACCAGATAATGCGGGTATAGTTAACCTTAACAATCAGACGAGAAAAAATTTTAGAAATTCTTAAAGCAAGTAATGAGGCTACGCCACCAACAATTAAAGCTACTGCCAAAAACAGAATAACGTCGTTTAGACTAATTTCTCCCAACAACTGGTTAACCGTTAAGATTGCTCCGTTTCTTGCTTTATGCAAAACATACGCAGTGGCAATACTAATCAGCATGTTAGCAGTATTAATGCCACCAACTAAGGAAAGAAAACCTTCATCACCGATGTCTCCTACAATATTAGTAGCAACGATGGCTGCTTGAGAAGAACCAAATCCCGGCAAGAAAGCGGCAATAAAACCAACTCCTGATGCCGCAGAAACAGATTTAACAATGTTTTTTTTGGTGATAGTTAATGGTTTATTTAAGTTCTGTTTAGGGATGACTGATTTTTGTAACAGGCTAATTAACAGGATAGAAAAACCAAATAATCCTGACAACAAAGGAAATAGTGGTTGATTAAGGTTAGGAATACTAAAAACAATTAATCCTAATGATCCAGCCAATAAAAATAATACTCCGCTTTTGAACTTTTTTCCCTTTTCCTTTAGAATCATGAAAGCCATAATAATTATTAAAATGTATGCGATGCTACCTTTAACTAAAGGATAAATAAAGGCCATGCTAGCAATGAAAAAGGGGAAAAATATTATTCCCAAAAGTAAACATCCTAAGGAACCAATGATAGTATAAACAATAGCATTGTGGCCTTCTCCTCGTTGTAATAACCTATGTCCTGGAAGCGTATTAAGTGCTTGAGCTTCATCTGGAGCGCCCAAATAAATGCTGGGAATAGAATCTAAGAAAGTATGAGTCAACGCTAGACTAATGATATAAACTCCCAAAACAATTGGGGAAGTAATTGTTAATAATAAGGGTGATAAAGATAGAACGATTATGGAAACTAAATTGACGTGGATACCAGGGATTAAGCCGGTAATGATACCGCTAAGAACACCCAGTAGGAGAGCCGTTAAAACCTCAAAAAAAACCATTCTGAGCCCTTAAGCTTCCGCCAACTTAACTAATTTTTGCCAAAATCTTTGGCTACCCAAGCGATACTTTCGTTTTTACCGCTTGGAATGCATTGCTTTTTAAGAAATCAGTTTATGTTTATATAATTTTCTGGGTTAAAATGCACCCCCAGAACGTTTCTTCTGGGTTTGTCCGTCTTGGTGTGCTTCCTTTATAAACTCCAATATTTTCTTAACATTATCATTAGTTTCTTTTACGGTCTGTTGAATAAACAGATCATTCTTCAAAGTAAGTTCTCTTAGATAAGAAGAAAGAGTAGCATGGCCTTGAGCTTGAGCATTGTTTAGAATCCTTTCGTACTCATTACGGTTAACTCTCCACTCAATCCTTCTAAACCTTGCCATTTATGGTTTAGTAAGAAGATATTATTTATCTGTAACCCTGACCCATTTAGGGGAGGGAATTCTCCCCCTAAAAAAAGTTTTATATATGACAACATACTTATTAAAAATATGCCGGAGAAAAAAATTACAGGATATCAATTAAAATGTGATCTCTGTGAATACGTTTGGGACACCAAATATCCAAGAATTCCTGCAAAATGCCCTTCTTGTCATTCAAGCATATTTAACTCAAATAATTATTCGATTCTAACAGAATATGTTAAAGGACCATGTTTTATTGCAACTGCGGCATATGGAACAGAATTTGAGAATCAGATTAATATTTTGAGATATTGGCGAGATAGATTTTTATTAAAAAATTATTTAGGTGGAAAGTTTGTTAAGATTTATTATTTGATTAGTCCCCCATTTGCAAAATACATTGAAAAAAGTAATTTCTTGAAATCTCTAATTAGATTGTTATTAAATCCAACAATAAAGATGTTAAGATGGGTATACAAAAAATAGATCCTCTCATTCCAACTCTACAACAACCCTCAACTTCCCTTCAACCATAACCAACTTACATTCAATTTCTGTCCCTTTGTACAGATGCTGAGACAAATGTCTAATCATAGAAATAAATGGAGTACCCTTTTTGTATTGCACCTTAGATGTCCATTGTAAGATAGTTTTGTGCATTTCACAGCCTCAAAACCACCACCTCTATTCTTTTTTTATGAATGCTCTAATTGTAGTTTTTTCAGCTATTCCTCCTGGAGCGAGTTTGGTAGGCACTTCTTTAAGATAAACAATGTAAGAAATGCCCATCAGTTCCACCTTCTTTTCATCTAATGATTTTTCCATAATTAACAATAATTACAAAAAGATTTATATATTTGTCTTTAAACTTAAGTTAAAAAGTTAAATATAAAATGGCTAGAATAAATACCTTTTCACCAAATATTGATAAAATAAGTGAAAACATTATTTATCTCCTCTCATTAGATTCAAGAATAACTATTTCGGAGATCGCTAAAGAACTTAATATCAACAGGAAGATAGCAGAAAACCGCTATAATAATCTCTTTAAGAAAGGCTACATTAAGCCCCTATCAATAAGCAATGAGAATAATCGTTTTAGGTTTACTATCTTGGTTAAATTAAGTAAGTTTCAACCAGACTTAATGGAAAAAATTAAGAAAATTAAGGGATTGCTGAAACTTAAGGAAACACTTGGTGCCTACGACCTTTCGATGTTATTTGATGTTTACTCCCAAAAAACTAAAGATGAAATTGTTGATAAAGTAAGCAATCTGCTTTCAGAAAGCACAATAACTTTTGATGTTGTGGATCATGATTACGAAGACACACTAGGTTACAAGTCGTTCTGTCACGATTCTAAACTTCTTATTGAATATGTCCCTTTACAGCCCAATGGAATAACTCTTGAGCAGAAAGAGTTACAAGTTTTGGAATTAGTTAAAGAAAATCCACTAGAAAGTTTGGTTAATTTATCAAGAAAAAGTAAATTAAGTTATCCAAGATTAAAAGCAATAATTGAGAAATTATTAACTAATCACATTATTCGTTTTTCTATTGATCCAGATTACAACAGATTAGGATTACAATTTCATAATATTCTATTAAAAATTAAATTAGGAAAGAGAGAACATTTTGAAACATATATCCACAAGCATCCACGTATTCACTGGATCAAGAAGTCTTTAGGCAGATGGAATTACATTTTATCTGTAACTGCTAGGGACATTAACGAGTTTATTGATTTATCTAAGCAGATTAGAGCAGACAATCAAGACATTGTTTTAGAAGAAACATCTTTAATCTCAAAAATCAAAGAAGCGAGGAAATACTAAAATGAAAATCGGCATAATCGGAGCGATGGATGCGGAAATTTTAGCATATCGTAAAGCAATAAAGAATCTTAAGGTTCACAAAAACAAAATCTTTACTTTTTACACTGGCAGGTTTCATAGCCATGATGTTGTATTGGTTAAGTCTGGAGTGGGAAAAGTATTTGCTACGATGATTTGCCAGCATTTGATTGACAAATTTAACGTTAAAATGGTGTTGTTTACTGGCGTAGGTGGTTCTTTGAACAAGACTTTAGAAATTGGAGATGTTGTTGCAAGCGTTGATTCTGTGCATCATGATTTTGATGCTGTTGCTTTAGGCTTTCCAAGAGGGAATATTTCTTACACAAAGTATAGGTTTTTTCCTGCTGATAAGAAGTTATTGAAATTAGCTTTATCTGCTCCTGTTGAACATAAGATTATTGCTGGTCGTATTTTAACAGGAGATCAATTTATGACCCAGAAAGAGAAGCTTAAGAATAAATATTTGGTTGAAGAGCTTAAAGGAGACTGCATCGAGATGGAAGGTGCTGCTGTAGGACAAGTTTGTCATGTTAATGGGATTAAACATTTGATTATTCGCACAGTTTCTGATCAAGCAAATGGAACTGCTGTTCAAGATTACAACAAATTCTTTCCAGTTGTAGCAGAGAACTCATTTAAGATTGTGGATTGGATTGTTAGTAAGTTAAAGTAAAGAAATAAAAAAAGAAGGACTAACTAATCATCTTGATAGTGTAAAAAGAACTTTCCAATAAACTATTTGAGATTCTAACATCAACAACTTTCAAGCCTTTTGGAACATCATATACTATCTTTCCTTTTTTAACAATCCCCGGATTAATGGTTTCAAACATTAAAGCCGACCCTTGTGGTTCTAAATAAAAAGCTGCGGCAGTATCTGGACTAAACTCTCTTCCTTGATCATCGATTAATTTAACAAATGAATCCATTAATACCTGAGCAGATTTACCAACATTCTCAACTTCTACGTTTAGAATTAAATATTCACCATTAGCTTTAACTCCCATAAATGTTCCCATTAAATTTTGTCCGATTTGAGATGCCTTTTCAAATTTAGTAATTTTCCATTTGAAACTACCTACATCAACACTATCACCAAGATTAAACGTTTTCTGCTCTGTAGTCTTAGATTCTGGTTGAACTTCGGCTTGGTCGTTTGACTTTGTTGTTTGCACAGAAGTTTGAAGCGATTGTTGTGAATCTTTTGATTCTTGTGTCAAACCATTATTGGAACTTTGATTTTCAGGAAGTATTGAACCAAGAATAATAAACCCAAGAAAAACATAAAGAACGATCATATACCAGCGTTTATACAATGGTTTCTTTTCTTTAGCCATATTAACACCTTTTAATTTATTTGATTATATTATGTTGTATTAACCAATTATTTAAATCTTTTCTATTACCCACTTACCCACTGGACAAGTGTTAGAAAAGTATTTAATTGCCTAATTCCACCAGTATTAGGATGTCTAATATTAGATGTCCCTGCTGTTATTGCATCGATTGGCATCTAGATGTATCTTTGATAGCACTTAGTTACGTTTGCAATAACTGTTGTTTCAGTATACGCCTAAGCAAATGGAGGGGGATGTTTGATTATGTGAATCAAATAGGTAAGATGAGGTGAGAAATATGAAAAAACTTAAAGAGATTGTGTTAGAGATGAAGAATGAAGAAACTAAAACTGTTGAACAACTTAAAGCAGAATACTTCGCTTCCTTGGAAGATGACTTCAATGCCCAGTTAGAGAAACTTAGAAGAGAAGGAGAACTTTGGTTTCCTAAGAAAGATGTGATTGAGAGGATTGGGTTGGATTAATTCTTTACTATTTTTTCAAACATATCTTTAACAAAGCTTTCATCATCTAAAAATAATAGATTCATATTCTTCAAATCATCTTTAGACTTTACATTAAAATTATCTTTAATTTGATCAAATTTAGTATTAGTTACAATGAAAGAATTAAGTAAGATTTCCTTTCCATCTTTCCCTTTAAGTTTCTTTTCAATTTTCTTAATGTCTTCATATAATTTAATCTTTTCACTTTCAGCACTCATTCTACTAATTCCCTTTGGATCAATAAATGAGATATATTGTTTATCCTTTTCAACGCACCAAAGAATAAAATCCGGATAAAATCTTCCACTTCTCAAAGAAAATCCTGTTCCAATTTTTGGCATATTACGTAATAAATACATTTTCTTGAATGGAATCTTCTCTTTATTTGCTTCAACATAATTTACAAACCCCGTTAAGAAGATTTCTTCACTTTTCACTAATGGTGTTGGAACAATCTTCACAAGCTCTTTATTTCTTCCATCTTTGTCTTCTTCCAGATAAACCAAGGGATAGAATAAATGACTAGGCAAGAATAAAAATTCCAAGAACCTTTCTTTTTCAATAAGCTTATCTCCCTCCCAAGAATGAATCTCCTTCTCAATTTCGTCTAGCCTTTCAACAATGGTTGGTCCTATTGAAGAATCAATTTCAAATGTGTATTCCTCATTATCTAATAAACGCTTGTCATTCTTTGTAATTTTTTCGTAAGTAAAGTTCTCTTTTTCCCATTCTTTTGTTTTTACGGAAATTTCTTCTTCAATTATTTTTTGTAGTATCTTCAAAACATAATTCTCAATCTTAATAACTTTCTGATGCAAATTCCCTTTAGTTAAATCCAATAAATCTTCTCCTCCAAAAGCTATATAATCAATGTTTAAAATCAATTCTTTAACTTTCTCATAAGTTAAAAAAACATTTGAGATATTCTTCCTACTACAAAAATCTTTAAGTTTTAGAAAAATCCTTTGTATATCTAATAGGTTAAGTAGTTCATTATGGATTTTAGTCTGACTTATTTTTGAAGACACTCGATTCATTTCTTGCCTAGATTCCACAACACTAACAATTGATTCAAGATGAATCTCTTGTGTTTCTTCAGGACAATTTACTTCAAAATGAGGAACGTCAACAAAGAATTCTTCTTCTTTTTTACTAAGAGTAGGAACATATAAGTTTTCACTTTCAGGGAAGTTTTTCTTAATTTTTAATTTTCGGATAATATCTTTCTTACCTAAACCTTCTTTTTCAAGGATACTATTGAATTGCTCCATGTATTGAGCGGCAAGACCAAATATCTTTAAAGTTTCAATCTCTTCAATACCTTTAGGTAAATCAGGGATGTTATTTAATGCACTTGTTCTTTTAAGTGAATTATTATATCCCCTTAATCTAACTCCTCTACCAAACAATTGAATGATTTGAGCACCTTCACTTTTACCCATGTTCATTATTCCCATGGCAGAGATTCTAAAACAATTCCAACCTTCAATAAATTTCTTAGAGCCTAAAATAAAGTTAATTTCGTCATTATCATCAACTTCCTCAAACAAGCTTTTCTTAGTAGATGATTTTTCAATATTTACTTGTTGACATTTTTTCTCAATCTCTTTTAATACTCCTGAAACATCGCCAACATTAATAACACCAAACCATTTATCTTTAAACTTAAGTCCAATTTCTCCATCTGCATCTAATTGATGTAATCCCAGTTTCTTACTTTCTCCGGCATGAAAGATTTTGCGAATAATTTCTTCATAGATTTGTTTTGCAGGAATATCTCTTAAGTTTAGTAAGCGGTTGTTATAAATTGATTCTCCTGTTTTTTGATTTTTAATATCACTATTTCCAGACATAATCTTATCTATAAGATTAATATAAATCTTTTCTTCATTAACAAAACTAACAATAAAACTGATGGCATTAGCAATATCGGACTTATCCCCCATAACTTTTGCTCCTACAAAGAGCATCAATGGACTTTCCAAGTTAAAAGACTTTTTTAGTATGTTGTCTTTATTGTATAGCTTCTTTTGTTCAAAAAATGAGAGAAGTGCTCCAGTTAGATACTCGTTAAGATTTTCTTCTGTTTCTTTAGACAAGTTTAGTATAGAATAATCCTTACCATAACCATCTGCATGAAAAAATTTGTAACGATAATCAAAGATTATTGATTTTGAGTATTCATCAAAACCATCATCATTCTTTTTTCCAATAGATTCTGCAAATGTAGCACTATACTCAAACATAAATCCATTATATTCAAATAAACGGTTTCTATTTTCTTTCCAAACACTTCCAATACTTTTATTTCCTTTATGTCCTTCATCTACAAAAACAACATTATTTTTACCTAGTGCCTCAACATCCACAGATTTCCCGCCATTTTTGGATGTTCTTGTTTTTTCTCCCAACTCACTTTCTTTTATGATTTTATGATTATCTAAGATTTTTATTTTTAGCTTATTATTTGACCATTTAGAAAGACTATTATGTGAAAATGCAGAAGGGTTAAGTTCTTCTGATTCTATTCCAGATTCTAAGAATTCTTGTTTGTGTTGATTAGTTAAACCCTCATTTGGTGTTATTAAAAATAGATTATCAACTTCTTCTAATTTATCATGTTCTTTAAGATATCTTAAGACTTGAAGATAATTAATATGCATCAGTAAAGTTTTTCCGCTTCCTGTTGCTGACCAGATAGCAATTTTTCTTAGGTTTTTATCATCAAAGTCTGTCGGAGCATCTTCAAGCTCATAACAGAACTCAATTATGTCATTTCTTAATTTATCTTTATCTTCAAAATATCTATCTAAATGAATTTCTGTAAATAGGATAGAAAGATACTGGAAATACTTTAAATTAATTTGAATCTCTCTTTTACTGTTGATTTGATCTAAATATTCTTGAATGTTTTCGTTGTAATTTTTTATTTTAGCTCTTAATCTTTCATCATCAATAAGAGCGTTAAAGAAGTCTAAATCTGTGTTTTCATCATTTTGATTGATAAGTTTCCTAAAATCTTCTAAAGAAGTGAAATTTTTACCTTTATCTTTAAACATATTGCAATAAAATCTATTTAAGAATAAATTGTCTTGAAGTAATTGTGAGCGTGTCATCAAATTCCTCCAAACAATTCTTCCTTCAAGATTAAATCAACAGGTTTAGCATTTCTGACTAAAGAATCTGAATTGACAAAGATTTCATTCTCATCATTTATTTGAGATTCAATGAATGCTTTATCTTCAGTTTTGTTTAAATCTTTAATATTTCTCCAGAACACAACTACGTCTTTGTTTTTTCTCTTGCCCCTAACGATAATATAATCAGTTTTCTTATGTGTTTGTTTAGAGATTTTGGATACTTTTAATCCTGCTAAATAATTGAATGTTTCAACTAAATCAATCGTTGTTTCTTTTCCATTGATGATTAATTTATAATTAAATGGATTCTCAAGATTCTCTAAGTTCATGAAAACATTATTGTCTCTTGATTCAATATTTAGCATGTATTTGATTTTGTAATCTTTCACTTTGAGAGTTTCTTGGCTTGGATTACTAAAATCAATGTTGTTTAAAGTATCTTCATATTGTTCTAATGATTGGTATTTGATAATTTGTTTCTTAGAGCCATTATTATCTTGTGGTTTCCCATTTTTCCAATTATCTGAGAAGATTACTTTTTGAATTCTCGGTTTAGTTACTGTGTCAAAGTATTCCCCCATCTCTACTAGGATGAATTTTCTGTTTCCTTCATCTTCTTTATTTAATTTAAGCACGGCATGTCCAGTTGTTCCTGAGCCTGCAAAGAAGTCAAGGATTGAAGCACTCTTATCTAATTCAGTTTGAGCAGTAATACCTAATTCCATGGTATTTATTGATTTTGGGTAATCAAATTTATCTCCTAAGCCTAAACTACTTAGTAGAGCAGATCCGTGTTGACCTGCATTAAATTTTGAATCCATCCAATTACTAAACAAGACTTCTCTTTTTTCGTCATGAACCAATGCTTGATAAACTGCTCCCCTTTGACTAAGAAACAATTCTCCATTTTGAGCTCTCTTTTTTCCAGTTTCATAACTAGACCTCCAAACCCTTTCTTCCTCTCTAGAGTTAATCGGATATATTCTCCTTAAACAGTTTTTATCTTCTTTTGGAATTATATTTCCTAACGGGACTGGTTCTTCAGCATCAATTATTTTATTGGTTTTGGGATCATATAATAATGCATAAAAGCTCCTCCATCTCCCTATACGATAGTTATTTTCCCCTGTCCCAGACCTCATAAAACTTCGGTCTTCCTCATATCTCTCTTTCTCTTTTCCTAAAAGTGGAGAAAACTTTTTTGTAGAACAAACAATATAATACTCGTGAGTTCGTGATAATTTTCCCCCTGAACCCTGTGGATGATGATTAACAATAATTACAGAAATTTCATAATCACAAAATTCTTGGTTTAAGTAAAGTAAAGCGTTGTGTAATTCATAATCATCAATAGCAAACCCAAATGAGGAAATAGGCATTAAAAATTCTTTTGATAGAGGCACTGAATTATTTAATAAAGAAAGCCACGATGAATGTTTAAAATTATTTTTGTACAAGATTTCTGAGTGTACTGTATTATATGGAGGATCAATATAACAACATTTAATTTTCTCTCTGTACTTCTCTAACATTAAATTCAATGCTTGAAAATTCTCAGAATTAATCAGAACTCCATTGGTATTCTCCTCTAAATCCTCAATTTCACTAAGAATCTGATACTTAAAATCAACATCAAAAAACTTAGTATCAATATTCAATGTTGAATTTTCTTTCAAAAACTTAACATCAACTTTTCCTTCAACAAACCCTAATCTCTTCCACTCTTCAATCTGTAAAGAATTCTTCAAAACTTCAGGATAATTCTTTTCATCAATGTAATCAAGAGTAATGCAATAATCTGTTGAAACAACAAACTTCTTCTTTTCCCATAAACGTTTCTGAAACTCTTCAATCTGTGCTAAAAACTCGATGATTTTCTTAGAAATGGATTTAAATGTTCTAATCTTACGTAGATTAAACCGCAACTCGTCTTCGTCTTCTACTTTGTCAATATTAAACATCTCGTTCTTAATGTAAAAGTCTAACTCACGAAGCAAAAACCCTTTCAAATCTTTGTGAATAAAATAATCAGAAGTATTTTTAGTTATGTACTTATTCAAATACCATCCTAAAACCGTTTTGCCGTTGTCTTCTCCATTAATCTTATTTTTATATGGTTGATTTAAGAATAATAAATCACTA
>PFNQ01000028.1 GCA_002792115.1 Candidatus Woesearchaeota archaeon CG_4_10_14_0_2_um_filter_33_13
CAATTATAAAGTTCACAATTCGCTACAATCATTCCTTGTTCTTGGAGAGGTTGTGAAACGAAAGAAACCACTGAATGTAATGTGTGGCCAATCAAACAGTTAGATTTTAGAGATGGAATATCCTTTAGTAATTTAAAATGTTCAATTTTCTTTCCATCACCAACACCAAACCCATCTTTGCCTCGATTCAGCAACATAGCTAAGGCTAAGTCCATTTTCTTTTGTGCATCTGTGCAATTAAAAAATCCTACTATGCCACACATGAACCTCTTCTACAAAAGTTATTTTATAAAGGTTTAGATAGAAAAGTTTAAAAAAGATTCTTTGAAAATGATTTTACAAAATTGTTCAAGCTTGCAGAGTGAGACTGCCGGAGGGGAGGTTGTATCGAAGAACTAAAATTGGATTTAGGTTGGAAGATAAAGAAACCACTATTTCTATAGTTCCTTTTAAGACGCGCATTTATTTCAAATGTATTTCCAAGATATCCTGATCTTGAAGAACGTGTGTTAACATTAATTTCTGACCTGGAAATTTAGTAGATTTGCCCCACACTCTAGCAAAGCGAAATCTTCCCTTAAAATCACGGTGTAATTTATCACAAACATCCTTGATGGTGCTACCGGTTTGTATAATCATTGGATCTTTAGTATCTGCATCTTTTCTCGGCTCTTTCATGAATATCCTCATAAAATCCATCTTTTGAAAGATCATTTCTTTTAACAGATCCATATTAACATCTAACTCTGCGGAAACAACAATGTCTGCATTTAATTCGGCTTTCACTTTATCAACAGTAGCAACATCTGCAAGATCGGCTTTTGTGATACAAATAATTGCAGGCAAATACTTTTTATTACCTTCAATACAATCGATAAAATCATCCACATCTATCGGACTACGAATTAAAACATCCGCACTAGCAACTTTAAACTCACGTAAAATATTTTTTAAAGTGTTATCATCAACAGCAAGGGGCACGGTTTTTCCCACTTGAATGCCTCCTTTAGAAGTTTTTTTGATAAAGACCTCTGGTTTTTTCTTATTTAAACGAATATTAGAATCTATTACTTCCCTCATAATTGCAGGATAATGTTCAGGATGATTAACGTCAATAACCATCAAAACTAAATCTGCGTTCCTAACAACAGCTAAAACTTCTCTTCCTCGCCCAGTGCCAGCTGCAGCTCCACTAACAATACCTGGAACATCTAGAATTTGAATCTTTGCCTGTTTATAATTCAACATTCCTGGAATTACTGTTAGCGTTGTAAAGGCATAAGCACCAACTTCTGAACTTGCCCCAGTTATTTTGTTTAATAGAGTAGATTTACCTGCAGAGGGAAAGCCCAACAACAAAACAGTACCATCTCCAGATTTCTTTACAGAATATCCGTACTCTGATCTTCCCGTCTTTTTTTGTGTCCGTTGATCTTGCTTATCCCTTAATTGCGCAATCTTCGCTTTGACTATACCAATGTGACCCTGAGTAGCTTTATTGTATTTTGTCTTTTTAAGTTCGTCCTCAAATTCTTTAATTTTTTTGTTATAATCAACCATTTCTAGTACTCATAAATATTGTTAAGAGTTATTAAACTTGCTTTCGATGGCTGGGTTTATATATTTTTTCGCAATTTTTATAAAGCAAGTGAAGGAATGATACATTAATGGTTAATGAAACAATAGTTCAAGAAGCAGTAAACACTGCTTCGTCTTACTTTACAAACATTGCAATTGGAATTGCTATACTACTTATTGGATTTGGAATTGGCATCTTAATTAAGAAACTTGTTCAAAGATTACTTGCTGAAATTGAATTAAACAAAATCATGGTTCGGATTGGAATCACCTATGATTTAGAAACAGTAATTAGTTCTAGTATGATGTACTTAATTTATTTGGCAACAGTAATTGTTTTTTTAGACCATTTCAATATTGGTTCAATCGTACTTTATTTGGTTTTAGGGGCCCTTTTGATGTTAGGCATACTAACTATGATTGTAGGATTAAAAGATGTTATCCCTAACTTTGTAGGATGGATATATATCCAAAGACACAACAAGATTAAAGAAGGGCATAAAATTGAGGTTAAAGAAATAAGTGGAATTATTGAAAAGATAGGTTATTTAGAGACGGAAATAAAAACTGAAAGAAATGATATTTTGTACGTGCCCAACTCTTTATTTCTTAAATCAAAATTTCGCCTTAAGAAAAATTAGAAAAAACATTCAATAAATAATTATTTATTCTTCACTGTTTTTGTTTTTTAGTTCTTCCATGACTTCTCTTTGTAAATCGTTAACTTGTTTTTGTAATCTTTCTTCCTGTTGAGCAAAATTTTTTATTCTTAATTCCACAATTTCTCTTTTTTCTTCTAATTGTTTAGTTAACTCTTCTTTAGAAGCAGCCAGCATAATTTTTCCCACAATCCGATATGCTTGCTTAGTTGTCTTTAACTCGATTAATGCAGAATCTAATTCTAAAACCTGATTTTGCATTTGTTGCTTTTGGTTTAATAGGTTCTGCACATTTTGTTGAAGAAGTTGCAATTGGTTTATTTTTGTAGACATCTTCTCTTTACTTTGCCTTAATCTTAACTACTGAACGGCGATCTTTGTAAAGAACTTTACCACCACAATAAGGGCACCTAATCTTAGCAGCTAAATATTCATCTTCTACTTTCTTTCCGCAATCGAAACAGACATAATACATTTTTAAGACCTCTTAGATGGTATAAGCTTTACCAGCAAATTTTGCGTTGCATTTAGGACAATTCCAAATACCAGCAGCTAACCTTTTAACACCTAGCTTGTTACAATAAGGACATTTGTGTTTTTTCTTTAGTTCTACTTCTACTCTTTTAAGCTTGCTTTTGGGCTTACGCCCATACCGTGGACCAAATCTTGTTGTTGGCATATGATATTCCTCCTCAATATGAATGGGGCTGCCCGGATTTTCGATGATATATTCGAACCGGGGTTCAATGGTCCCAAACCATTAGTGATAGATTACTCCTAAGAGCGACCCAAAATTCCTGGATTCTACTTAGACCAAGCTACACTACAGCCCCAAAGGTATATTTATAA
This sequence comes from Candidatus Woesearchaeota archaeon CG_4_10_14_0_2_um_filter_33_13, assembly GCA_002792115.1. Lineage (GTDB taxonomy): Archaea > Nanobdellota > Nanobdellia > Woesearchaeales > GW2011-AR9. The sequence goes on from PFNQ01000028.1 coordinate 3,087, forward strand.
ATGTTTCCAGAGGAAACAACAAAAACTTTTAGTTTTTGATTGTTATGCTGAAAAGGTAGTTATTTTAAAAGCTTTCGGAAATTTTGCTTGTTTTACTTAACGAGGCAAAATTATCAACTCTTTTGGTGACTTTGTTAAAGCTACAACTTTTTTATTAAAAACCACCGTATCTTCTATCCTTATTCCAAATTTGTTATAAAAATAAATACCTGGTTCTATAGTAAACACCTGGTTTTGTTTAATTTGTTGTTTAGATTCCATTAAAAAGTTTGGTCGCTCATGTATTTCTATTCCTACCCCGTGTCCCAAAGAATGAATAAAATTGGAAGAATACTGCCCAAGTTTTTTTCTTACTTCAATGTCTAAATCTCCAAAAAGTAACCCCTCTTTTGCAGAACTAAAAGCAGATTTTTGAGCCTCAAGTAAAATATTATAAATTTTCTTCTCTTCTTTAGTGGGAATCCCTAAAAATATTGTACGACTCAAATCAGAACAATAATTATCAATTTTTGCACCTAAATCAAAAAGTAGAAACCCTCGTTGAAGTTTATCTTTCCCCGTTACATAATGAGGCACGGCAGCATTTTTCCCTCCAGCAACAATTGTAGGAAATGACGGTTCAGCACCCTTGCTTCTAATAAAGGCCTCAATATACGTTGCCACTTCTTTTTCAGTATGTAATTTCTTTAAAGAGATCTGCTTTATCGCTCCCTGAAATGCGTTGTCCGCAATAACACAAGCCTTTTTGATCGCCTTTATCTCATCCCTGGTTTTTATTTCTCTGGTTTCACCTAATTCTTTCGAGAGATCTATAAATTTGGCTTTAGGAAAAAAGCTTTTAATTTTTTTAAACACACTAACAGTAACGGAAGAATAATTCAAACCAACAACTTTGACACTTTTGGGCAATTTTTTATTCCAATCTTTTGTTAATTCTTTAACAATAATCCCTTTTATTTTTGGTAATTGATCCAATTTAGTAGTAAATAGTTGAACGTTACTTTGTTTTATCAACAATAAAGAGTATGACCATTCTTTCTTTGTAAAGTAGGTAACATATGGGTCTGGATGAACTAAAAAAGCTAAATCTATTCTTTTCTTTTTTAATATTGATTGAAAATAACTTGTCCTCATTGATTCAAGGATAACTTCTACGTTTAAAAAACCTTTCTCATATCTCCGCAAGAAGGCATAACCATAAGCATTATAAACCTCAAAATATTACTTTTATTATGCAAAAAGAGGTTTTAAATAATGGATTGACTGTGTTGTATCAACATAAGCCAGGGAATTCAGTAGTTATTGAAGTTATGGTGGCTTCTGGTAGTAATAATGAAGCCAAAAATGAGAAAGGAATTTCTCATTTCATTGAACACATGCTCTTTGAAGGAACAGAAAAAAGACCTACAAATTTGTTAATTTCCAATGAGATTGAAAAAATTGGTGGAGAATTCAATGCTTACACTACCAATGAACGAACGTGTTATTACATTAAAGTCTTAAAAAAACATTTTTTAACTGCTGTGGATGTTTTATCTGACATAATTCTTAATCCTTCATTTAAAGATAAAGACCTCAAAAGAGAAAAGGGCATAGTCCTAAAAGAAATTGATCTTGTAAATGACGAACCACGCTTCTATCAATGGGATTTACTACAAAAAAATATGTTTGTTAATCACCCCGCCAAAAATCCAGTTTATGGAGACAAGAAGGTCATTAAAAACCTTAGTAGAGAACAAGTGTTAGAATACTTTAACCGCCATTATGTGGCAAAAAATATGGTCCTGTCCATTGTAGGTGATATTAAAGAATGGAAAAAAGAAATCCGTAAGAAGTTTGCAAAACTACCTTCTGGGAAGACCCTCCCAATTAAAGTGATTGAGCCGGAATCAAGAACCAATAAATCCTGCAAAATTAAAAAGAAAATAGTTAATACTTACTTGATCTTAGGATTTAAAACAGTACCTAGAACCCATCCTCATAGTTATGTCCTAGAAGTAATTAATAGTATCTTAGGACGCGGACAAAGTGGAAGGATGTTTACAGAAATTAGAGCAAAAAAAGGATTAGCGTATGACGTTGGAACCCAAAACATTAATGAAATTACCTTTGGTTATTTTGCCGCATATGCTACAATTGAGAAAAGTAAAATTGATCAAGTTAAAAGATTAATCTTCCAAGAAATAGAAAAGTTAAAAGATTTGCAGGAACAGGACTTAAAAGAAGCTAAAGACTACTTAGAAGGTAGTTACCTTTTAGATTTGGAAGATGGTCAAAAAGTTGCAGACCAAATTCTCTTTTGGGAACAAGCAAAACAAGCTAATGAAATTAGAACATATTTACAAAGAATAAAACTTGTAACTATAAATGATATCAAAACAGTCATAAACAAATATTTTCAACATCATGTGTTTGTCTTAGTAGAAGGAAAATAAATTTACGTGCCTGATTTTAATTAATTTACCAATTAGTTAGGGGTACGCTTCTTGATATAATTTTTTATTCTGCTCAATTTTTTTCCTTAGTGGAGAGATAAATTTGATTAATTCATCACTAACACCTTGTTTTAAATCAACAGAAGCAAGACTTTTATTGGAAAATGCAGATTCTACTTCTGCATAAGTCTTAAAAGAGATTCTCCCCCCATATTTCTCTGGTCTTTCAATTACAAAAGAACGCTTTTCCAGCTCAATTTTCTTAAAAATAACATATCTTAACAAAGATAATAATCCATTATTCTCAATTTGCCCATCAATTGAAAATGCTTTGTTGATCTTCTTCTTAATTTGATCATCAGAATCATCTAAATCAATCTTTGAATTTGGCTCAGAAGAACTCATTTTCCCATTTTCCCCCAGCCCTGGAATCAGGGGATTCATCAAATGTATTCTCTTTTCATAACCAATTTTTGGCAAAAATTCTCTGGCAAACATAAAGATTTTTCTTTGGTCTACTCCCCCAAATTGTGCATCTACTTTAAGATGCTCCTCATCAAGAGCTTGAAGAATGGGATACAGCAGCCCACTCATCCTAGGATTATCAACTTGTTTAACGACTTCTGCTCCTGCTCTTTGAGCATCTTTGGATGTGGATAGTGCTGATAATTTATATACATCTAGAGTATATTTTTCTTTAAGTTGAAATTCTGTTCCCCTAACAAATCTTAATTTATCTAATGGAACCTCAATCAAGTTTAACATTTCTTTAATAATGAACTCGTAATACAATGTTCTTTTACTTAACAATTCCCAAGAACTTTTCATGTTATCCAAGTAAGCATGGATGTCTGCAAAAAGGATGGTAACGTGTGCTCCTGCCTTTAAAAAATCTGCAATCTTTAAAATCGGAACAAAATACCCCACATGTGGCTTGCCTGTAGGTGCGGTCCCCCAATAAATCTTTACTGCCCTTTTTTGAAGAATCTCCTTCAATTTTTCTTCCCCAACCACTTCTTGTAAGTTTTCTACAATAAGATTGTAATTTTGTTCTGGTTTCATATTAATTAGCAAAACCGGCCAATATAAATAATTAGCGGTATTTTACAATGATTTCGCAAACTCTTCCTTTCCTTAATGACTATGCTAAACCTACAACTAGGTAAATATTGTAGTAAAATATAAATAGAAACAACACAATCATAAAATTAGGTGAAAAAAATGGTCAAAGCAATTCTATTTGATTTTTGGGGAACTTTAGTAGAAAACGGAGTTTGGAGTCCAATCAAACAAGTTCGAAACATTTTAGATTTAAAATTGCCCTTCCCTGAATATGTTGTGCGGATGGAACGTGCGATGATGACTACTGAGTTTAAAGAACTAAAAGATGCATTTAATGCTGTTTATCAAGAGTTTAATACAAATGTAAATGAACAAAATATTGAAAAATTAGTGGGGTTATGGAATAAATCTTGGATGCTAGCAAAACCATACCCTAAAGTAACAGAAATGTTACATCAATTGAAAAGTAAATATAAGTTAATACTTGTTTCAAATTCTGATTGTATTTCTATTGAAAGAGTTTTGGATAAATTTGAATTACGAAATTTATTTGATAATATTTTTTTATCATATAAAGTAGGTTTAATTAAGACTGACAAGAACTTTTTCAAACACGTGTTAAGTGAGTTAGGATTGAATGTTGAAGATTGTATTATGGTTGGAGATAGCATACAAAGTGATGTTATGTCCGCTAAACGCATCGGAATGAAGGCTATTCTAATTGATAGGAAGAATAATCGTGATTTTCAGCCAAAAATAAAAGATTTACGAGAATTGGAGAACATAATTTAATGCAACAATGGTAGAAATAATTTTCTTGGGAACCTCTTGTATGCAACCAACTAAAGATCGTAACCACTCTGGTTTTTTGTTAAAATACAAAACAGAAAATATACTTTTTGATTGTGGAGAAAATATACAAAGACAAATGCGTATTGCTGGAGTTAAACCCGCTAAAATAACTCGTCTTTTGATTAGTCATTGGCATGGAGATCACGTTTTTGGTATCCCTGGATTGATGAGTAGTATGGGTGCCGACCAATTCGCTAAGAAATTATACATTTATGGACCAAAAGGAAGTGAAAAGTATCTCAAAAATATGTTTAACTCTTTTGCTGCAAAAGATATAATTGAATACGAAATTAAGGAAATCAATGAAGGAAAAATATTTGAAAACGATGAATTTATTTTAGAAGCACACCCATTAAATCATTCTGTGCCCTGTATAGGTTATAGTTTCATAGAAAAAGAACGATTGCGGATTAATGTGCCTAAAGCAGAAAAACTGGGTCTAGCTGGACCAATTCTTGGTCAATTGCAATCAGGAAAAGATGTAATATATAAAGGGAAAAAGATTAAATTTTTGGATCTCACTTACCCCGTCAAACATAAAAAGATCAGTTATATCGCTGACACCTTGCCTTGTGATGGAGCAAATCTTTTAGCTAAAGGCGCCGATCTTTTGATCTCTGAAGGAACACACCTTAGTGATTTGAGTGAAAAAACAGAAAAGTACATGCACTTAACTATTAAAGATGCTGCCCTTATTGCTTCCGAAAATAATGCTAAAAAGTTGATCATTACCCATATTAGTACGCGATATAAAAGTACCGCAGATATTGTTGCGGAAGCCAGAACTTATTTTGATGAGTCTATTGTTGCCGAAGACTTCCTGAAAATAAAGGTTTGATTTAATTTCATTAACGTAATACTCTGATTTTAAATGCTATGAAAAATCACAAAGCAAAAGGAACGAAAGGAGAACGAGACTTAGTTAAGGCTTTTAATCTTGCAGGGTGGGGTGCAATTAGAATTGCGGGCTCTGGTTCTTCACGATATCCCTCTCCTGATATTCTTGCTGGAAACGCAATTAGACGACTAGCAATTGAGTGTAAAGTGACTAAAGAAGAAAAGAAATATTTTCAAGATGATGAGATAGTACAATTAGACACTTTTTCAAAGAATTTTGGGGCAGAAGCATGGATTGGAGTAAAATTTCCTAACGACCCCTGGTTTTTTGTTATTTTAGAAGATTTAGTCAGAACTGGCAAGGGGTTTGTACTATCCTTAGAACAAGCTCAAAGAAAGGGCCTGAAGATAGAAGAATTACTTCAGTTGAGTAACGAAAACCGAAAGATTTAAAAGTGTCATCATACAATAAAAATAACAAACTCTTTATAAGGTCCAACCATGCGTTTAACACAAAGTAAAATTGAAGAAATTGTTTTACCTATCTTAAGTCAAGAAGGATTAATTTTAATAAAATACCTTTATAGCAAAGAGAATGTTTCTGAATTTGACCTTTCTAAAAAAACAAAATTGGATATCAAGATAGTTAGGAAAATGCTTTACTTACTTTATAACCATAATCTAGTAGGATTTAATCGTAAAAAAGATAAAGAGAAAGGATGGTATATTTATTATTGGACTCTTCTTCCAGAAAATGTTAAATTTGCTTATTTCAAAAGAAGGACAGAAACTTTAGCTAAGCTAAAGTATCGTTTAGAAGTAGAAAAAAAAGAATTGTTTTTTGTCTGTCCGAAAGGTTGTGTGCGGATTAATTTGGATCAAGGATTAGATTTTGAGTTCCATTGTTCTGAGTGCGGAGATTTATTAGACCAAGATGATAATCAGAAAATAGTTGCAGGATTAGAAAGGCGCATTCAGGAAATAGAAGCAGAACTTGAAGAATACAAAGAAAAGAAAAAAGAAAAGAAAGTTGCTGGAAAAGAAAGAAAGAAAGTGGTTAAACAAAAGATTAAAGAAAAGAAACCAGCACCAAAAAAATCTATCGATAAACGCGCCGTTAAAATAAAAGACATCACTAAAAAAGTTAAAGTTATCAAGCAAAAAAAACCGGCTACTAAAACCACAAAAAAGAAAAAGGTTGATGTTGTTAAAGATAAAACAAAAAATAAAAGTAAAAAAAAGAAATGATTATCTTCTTTTCTTCTTAGAAACCTTTCCTTTGCGAACTTCTTTTTCAATCAGTGTTTCTTCCTTGAGTACTTTAGCGGTCATCTTTTGGATATTTAGTTCCATAGAAGCAACCCTTCGTTCCATCAAGATTAACACTCTTAAAGAGTACACAATTGCTGCTAATGTTCCAATAATCACAGCAAGAATAACTTCAGCTAATTCTAGTCCTGGCATTTTTTGATACACCTCTTTTTAATTGTAATAAAAGAAGAGAGATTTAAAAGTATTTAAACGTTTTGCCTGGTTGAATATATACATCCACAATATCTCTGTCGATGTATTGGCATTTCCTCTTTCCATTCTTTAACCATTTTTCTTGCAGAATTTAAGTGTTTAAACCGTTCCTCTTTGCTTAAATAAAAATCCAGATAAGAGACCGCATTTTTTTCGGAAATAGTTTTAGCCATAAAATTAATTGTGATTATATCCTTGTAGGGGCTGATATTTAAAGTTGTTGAAAAGTGAGTGAATCCTTTATTTTTAGCAACTCTAGCTGTTTCTTCCAATCTGTCTTTAAAACAGACTACACATCGCTTTCCGTTTTCCGGTTCCGTCTCCAACCCCTTAACTAAAGACAACCATTTTTCTGGTTCATACCTACCTTCAATTAAAGGAAGTCCTAGTTTTTTAGCAATACTTCTTGTTGTTTCCAACCTTTGCAAGTATTCTTCTTGTGGATGCACATTTGGATTATAAAAAAAAAGTGTTACATTACCGTCTTTAATAAGGGGGGTATAACTAAGAAAACAAATTCCACAACAAACATGAAAAAGTATTTTCCGACTCATTCCTCACAAAAACAAACTAAAGCTTTATAAAATAAACTAAAAACTAAAATATATCATGGAAGATTACGAATCACTATTAAAAAAAGCTGAAGAAGAATTACCAGAAAATGTTTTGGGTTCAGATAGGTTTGTCGTTGAAAAGGTAATGGGGCACCTAGAGGGGAACAAAACAGTTATTAGTAATCTCCACCAAATTGCCAAAACCATCGGCAGAGATACAACTCATCTTTTGAAATATTTATTGCGGGAACTTGCAACCCCTGGAAAGATTGTTGGTGAAAGGGTAATATTTGGAACTAAAGTTTCAGCAGCAAACATTAATAAAAAAATTAAGAAATATGTTTCTGAATTTGTGTTTTGTGCTGAATGTGGTAAACCTGATACTAAATTAATTGAAGAAAAAGAAATTATGTATTTAAAATGCTTAGCCTGTGGTGCTAAGAAACCGGTGAAAAGAGTATGAGTTTTGTAGTTACAAGAAAAGATCTTCCAGAAGGTTCAATTTTAGTAATTACAGATAAAGAAGTTCTTGGAAAAGTTTTTGTTGAAGGGAAAAAACAACTTGATCTTTCTAAACCATTTTATCATGGAGAAGAAAAAACCATTGAAAAGATTAAAGAAGAAATTAAATCAACTTACATTCTTCATTTAAGTGGAGAAAATAGTGTTTCTTTAGGTGTAGAACTTGGTTTAGTTGATAATAATCGAATTATTTGGATTCAAAATGTTCCGCATGCTGAAGTTGTATTAGAAAAATGGAGTTAAATTATTTTTCTGAAGGCCCAAAATCGTATGGACCAAAATTCCCAAATAAAATTTTAACCAGTTTATCTAGAGAGCAAGGAGATCTAGAAACCGCTCTTCAAAACCCAGATTCACAATTTTCAATTCATGCCTTAATTGGAGAGATTGCTGCACGACCTTTTACTGCAGCACCTTTTGCGGCGTTTAGTGGTGTATTTAAAGGAAGAATGGCAACAGGAATTTACTTTTTAGCATATAATGTTAGTGCTACTGTTCCTCGTGAAGGTGGTACGATAAAGCACTGGTTTTTTGGCGCGAACAGAAGTTTAAGTGTTGGTGGCGAAACTCTCACTCCTGATCCAATCAATAGGATAACTCGCCCAGAACATTACGCACAATTAATCATAAGTGTAACAGTAGATATCTTAAGACACAAATCCAAGGTAAACCTTCATTCTTATGAGATTGGTACAGAATTATTAACTCATGCTTATTTAACCAAACGGTTACAAACCGCAGAAGAAGAAAATTCCGATTTATCGATTATTCTTAATTTGTAGGATTTTTTCTTTTAACCAAAAAAATCTACCAGACCGGCTTGTTTCTCCTTCTCTTTCCCAAAAATATTATCTACATTTAGCTTGAGTAATTCTAACGTCTGTTTTAAGTAAGGAGAAAAATCATAATTATCAGATAATCTTAAAGAATGTCCTAAATATTTGATCACAGAACCTTCTGAAATTGTAAAGATTAACTTTCCTCCACAATTCGAACATTTTCCGATCAAGGGAGGACGACGATATTTTTCATTGCACTTCACACAGCGAAAGGTTTGCATAGAATATTTACGTAAGTTTCCCCGAATATCTTTAAGAAAATGCTTTTGGATAACTAATTTAGCCACATCATCCATATTAACGGCCCGAACTTTTTGGGCAATGTCCATTTGACCAATTAGTTTATCTTCCATAGTTGGAAGCGTTTTATATGCAGAACATAACACTCCTTTGTTAAAATTGTCAACTGAATGAGTAAACCCAAATCCTTCGTATTGTTCTGGTTTTCCTAATCTGCTACTTAACTGCTCAACCTTAACCTCCCAGGCTTTCTTCATTTCTAATGTTGCTTCATAAAATTCTAAAGGATATTTCCACGCAGTATCCATCTCTAAAACTTGATCATCAACTTCAGAAGGATATATTGTTGAAGTTAATACTAACGGAGCATCCATTGTTTTTGCTCCCCGTCTTTCTGGCAAATATTGTCTAGAAAAATTTAACAATGCATCCATAAACATCATTATTCCTGCTTCATCCCCATCACAATCTCTACGCATAGCTGCGTGATACATTGGATGTGCCAAAAGTCCTTGTGTTTCTGAATATCCAATAATGCGGCCAATAATCCCTGCTGAAATGTGGGGAGCTAATCCAATTACTAAATGACCAACTAAATCTTCAGGAGTTTTTGCGCTATAAAATGGTTTTAATTTGTAAAATTTAATTAATAATTCATCAATAAATCCAGCCACCCTCAGCATTGCATTTGCTGCAGACTCATCCAAAGAATCAAATCCTGGCAAAACCAAATCTTGTGGCTTTAATTCTAAAAGTTGATCTTCATCATTTAACTCTTTTCCGTAAATGTCTTTCTTATATCCTAATTCTAGTAGTTTTTTTATTGAAGTACGAATTTCTTTTGGTTTAAAATGAGTAAGAGGTAATTCTGTTGCATCATATCTAGTTGTACCATCTTTGTTTACACAAATATTAAATTGAGCTCGCAAAATACCTTTAGCAAGGTGTTCAGGAATATGGTTTTTATTTGAAGTCCCCTTAACTCCTTTGATCAAATCAGGATGGATTGTGACTCCTAACCGCTGTTTAGCTTTTTCAAAATAATAATTTATGTCAATATCCGCCGTTTTATAAGTATTAGTTGGTCCATGGCGGCAAGTATCCTTATCAGTATCGCCACAAAATCTACAATAATAATGCTGTACACACTTCTCCCCGCATTCTTCACAACTTCGATAAATAGATTGTTTTTGACATTTCTGACAATAAAATGTAGGGAAAGTACTATTTATTTTTCCTGCTTGTAATGCAGATTGGAAGCTTCTTAACCGATCCCCCTCTTCACCAACAGGAAACATTGCTTGTGGAGATCCTTTCAATGCCCGCATTTTAGCTTTTTCTGGTCTACCCATTCGAGCACCAATAAATATCCCTGCTTTATCTTTAATCTTTATATCACATAATAAATTAATAATATCTAACCCATTTTTATCCTTAACCATGTCCATTGAAAAATTAACTTTTTCCAACTCTTTCTGATTCTTAAAGTTAAAAGAAAGTGCAAGGATTGTAGCTTCCTTACGATTTATTACTATATTTTCCTTGTTAACAATTTGGTGTGTTACTCCTAGCTCTTCCAACACCCTTTTTCCATTAAGATGGGCCTCTTTACTTGCATAATAAGGAAGGATAATTTTTTTAACTCCTTTTTCATCTATTTTTACTTTCCCCTCACAAAGCCATTCTCTTAACATTAACAAATCTTTTCCACTGACTAATTTCCAATAAAAAATATACTCAGGATGTAGTGGAACGTCAAGCTCTTTACTAATCTTCCTTGCTTCCTCTAATGTTGGAAGATTTAAAAGTGGATTTTCAATTAATAATGTAATTCTTTCCCCGAGCAAGGTTGTTTTCTTTGCTGCAATTTTAAGTTGTCCTTTATCAGAAAGATTTTTGATGGATTTATCAACCTCTAACGCCCACCATTCTGGACAATATCCCGCTGGACATAAATCATGTCCACTTTCACTAAAGTCTCCGTAAGTAAACATAATATCTCCTAAAAATAAAATTGTTTGAATATCATTATTGACTTCCTTGGCCTCCTCTTCAGTAAAAAGTTGTCTTACACTACCATCAACAAGTTTAACAATCGGTCCTTCTATGGTATCACAAACCGTAACAGATGCCCCTTTTCTGGGTCGTTCTACCTTTAATTGTGTACCAATAGCTAAAAATTTGTTTAAAACATACATAGTGGCTGCATGCATTCCAACTGCATACATCCCACACGTTCGTCCCCTTCCATATCTTAATCTAAATCCTCCAATCGCCATTGGATGAGTAAGAATTGGTCTACCTGCAACGAGATCCATGATATAAGTATTGTTTGGTTTTATGGTCTTTTTTTCCGGTTCGTTAGATTTCTTTTCTTTTTTGTTGTCAATTCGAGCATGGATTTCTTCTTTTAACTTAATGAACTGTTCTAAAAAACCCCAATGTTCCATCCCAAAATCCTTGCCCCATTTGGCTAACTTTTTCCATAATTTTGGTGATTTTTGTGAAAGGCCTTCTGCTAAAACTAAAGCCACACCCCCCCTAATTTTATTAGTTTCAATTCTCGGTAAATCTTTATAATTAGAAACTTCAATCTTTTCTGTTGGGTCACCATCAACTTCAACTGGAAGATGTGAAACCATAAATTTAATTTCTTCATCAGAAGGATGGTATTGTAAATTTGTAACCCTATCATGATAATCATGAACTTCAGAAGCATATCTATTTACTTCTGCTTCTTCTGGATCGTATGGTGAATATCCCATTTTAATTCTGATATAATCCGCTAAAAGTACAGAAAATGATGCCCCAGTTCCTCCGGCAGCTCTAATTGGCCCAGCATATTGCAAGGCAAAATATTCTTTGTTGTCTTTTCTTTTCTTAATTTTTAATCCGATAAATCCTTCCAAGGGAGCAGATACCACCCCTAAAGTGATATAAGAAAATCCAATTCTAATGCCTACTTCCATCGCTTCTAATTTATCTTTAAATTTGCAATATTTTTCTTTAGCAACTTCTTCAGCAATAATAAATGCCACTCTCCAATCTAACATTCCGTATTCCTTTTCTAATTCAATTATTCTTTCGGGAATAGGTGTTCCTTCAATTTGCGGAGCCACTACTGAAATTAATCCAACTACTCGTTCTGCCATGTTTTTTGCTACTGGAATTCCTACTTTATCTTCTGGATCAAGACCTAATTTACGAGCCATATTGGCAAGATCATAGCCACGCTTAACTTCATCATTAATACTTTTAAAGTAATTCAACATTTCTGGAGAGGTTGTTATTTCCATATTTTTCATTAAACAAATTTTAAAATTTTCACTTGTCTTGTTTTTAAATTTACTAATGGCACCCTACCAGGTTCTGGCTCGTGCCCCATCTTTTCTTGAAATGATGTTTTGCCTTGCCAACAACTACCACAAATCATCGTAACTCCTTTATAATTTGCTACTTTTGAATAATGGATATGCCCAGTGATAAAAAAATCGGGAATAATTTTAATTAAGAGCGGATCTTCTTTATGGCCAGGAAAGTAAGGAGTGGATTTAAATGAAGGAGCTAAGTGTCTCCTTCTTAACAAAAATTTCATGATTAAATCTGCACGATGATATCCTCCTCCGTTCCTGATTGTTTCCACATTTGAAACATAATAATCAAAACTGTATCCATGGTACATCAATACGTCAAACCCGGAAAAACTTTTTGTTTTACCAATATTAACAACGGCTGGATTAGTAACTAAAGTAACATTAGGCATCAAAAATAAATCGGGGGCATATTGTTTATAAAAAATCGGTTGCGGCTCTGCTAAATGGACCATATCATGATTCCCTGGACAAATTATTATTTGTTTGTTTTGAGGAATTTGTTTAATCAAACGACAAAATTCTTTATACTGGCCATCAATTGTTTTAATAGATAATTCCTCTTCTTGTGAAGGATATATACCAATGCCATCAACTAAATCTCCGGCAATGATAATGTATTTAACGTTTTCTGCCAACTTTTTTTGTTCATCGTTGCCGACCTCTCCAGAGATCCAGGAAATAAATTTTTGAAATTCTTCGTGCAAGAAAAGAGAAGAACCAACGTGAACATCGGAAAGGAATATTGCATGCTCCTCTTCATGAGACTTTTTAAATTCTCGATTTTCAGGAATATCTGGCCAGAGAATTTTTTCAGCAAATATTATTTTATCTCCGCTCTTACCTACAATCCCCAATATTTCATCCGGAACAATCTCTTGTGCTTCTGCAAAAAGGTCACGATTGTTTTTTGAAATTAGTACTTTAATCATTCCAGTTGGATCTTCTAATGTTAATATTATATGTCCAGTTTTAGTGTTTCCTACTTCTGCAACTAGTCCAATTATTGAAACTGCTTCTTTTTCACTTTTACTTAAAAGCCTATTTATTGAAAGTGTTCCTTGTAGATCTTGTCTTTGTCTTAATATTCCTTCTAAAAAACGATATCGTGACAAAAAAATATTAGCAAAGTCCTTTACTTCATATTTTATGGGTTTATTATTAAATGACACTACAACATTTACTCCGGAAATAATGGAAGCTGAATGAGCAAAAATCTCTTCATTTTTAATTTCTGTATCTGGTACAAAAGTAGTTTCATTACTAAAATTACTTTCCGCTAAATTAAATTTTAATTCTGTTTCTAAAGATGAAATTTCTTGACTATTTTCTTTACTGGTGGTTAAATTTCCTTCTTCTTTCACAACTACTGTCGTACGTTTTAAGGTTTGTATTTCACTTTGATATAATTCATTATCTCTCTCTTTTTCAGATTCAACTCTAAACTTATCTAATTCGTACCAATCAACTAAAGAAGTTTGCTGTTTAATTACTTCAGCATAATCAGAATTAATAACTAGAAGATCTTCTTCTAAAGAAATTTCTTTTGTTTCATTATTGATATCTCCTCGCAAGAAGTCTTCACTAACCAAAATTCCTTTGGCAAATAGTTCTTCTACGATCTTTGATTTGTCTTTCATGATTAAAATAGTTTATTTTTTCTTATTAAACAAATTAATTTTTACTAACTTAATTTAAGATATATGTAATGATTTTTCAATTATTTCCTTGATTTTTATTATGACGGATTCTTCAATTGACAATGAAACTTCTCTAGTTCTTCCGTATCTTCCCTTAGAAATAATCTTAGCATTGATTATGCCCAACATATCCAATTCCGCTAAAATATCTGAAACTCTCCTTTGAGTAAGAATATTAAACTTTGTTTGTTTACATATATTTTTGTATACTTCATAAATTTCTCCGGTATAAAACATCTTTTTTTGTGGAGAAATGAGTAATATAGAATATAATACTCCCTGAAACTGTTTTGGTTGATTATTTACGGCGTTAATTATTTTGTCTGTTTCGACTTTTTTTTCTGCATCATCTAAGTGTTCAATTTTAATTAAACTTGATCCAGATCTTTCAGCAATTTCTCCAGCAACTCTTAAAAGGTCTATTGCTCTTCTAGCATCTCCATGATCTCTAGCAGAATATGCTGCACATTTCTCAATAACTCCCAATTCAACTACTTCAGATTTAAATGCTTTTTTTGATCTTTCTCTTAAAATTTCTTGAATTTGAATAGCATTATATGGTGGAAAAATTAGTTCTTCTTCAGAAAGACTACTTCTTACTCGTGGATCCAAATTTTCAGAAAATATTAAATTATTAGAAATACCAATCAAACAGATCTGTGAATTCTTTAATTCGGAGTTGATTCGAGTTAGATTATATAATATTTCATCACCGATTTTTTTTGTAAGTTGATCTATTTCATCTAATACTAATAATACCACTGTTTTTTCTTGATCTAATAATTTGTAAAAAATGCTATATATTTCATCTGTGGGTAAGCCCGTTGAAGGAACATCTTGCCCAAATTCTTTAATCAGTTGAGATATTAATCTATATTCAGTATCAGCAACTCGTTTTAATTTACAATTTAAATAAATCGGTTTTAAAGGAACTTTATTTTTGAAAGCAATTTCCCCTAAAGACTTTAATATATGTTTAACAGAAAGGGTTTTACCTGTGCCCGTTTTACCATAAATAAACAAAGTAGATGGTTTTTCAGTTCTGAGTGCAGGAGCAAGAATATTAGCAACTTCTTGAAGTTGTTCTTCACGATATAATATGTCTTCGGGAATATAAGAGGACAATAAAACGTTTTTATCTAAAAAAATCGATTCTTTATTTAAAAAATTCTCAAAAAAACTTTCAATTTGCATATGCCCCACCCCTTAGTTTCCCATGGAAACCCTCTTTTCTTTTTTGCGTTGTTGTTATCAAAGTATTAATTTGCTCTTAGTTTTAATTTTGTGAATCAATCTTTATAAGGAAATTGAGTTTTTGAAATATAAATCAATAACTATCCTTTCTTATACCCATACTGCAAGTGGAACTTATATAAATAATTATCTCAATTGTATTTTTCCTTTATTTTTAATGATTTTTAACAGTTTTTAATTTAAAAATATAATATTAATAATACTATTTGCTTCTTTCTTCTTTTTTCCTTTTTAGATTGAAGATAAGAACGTTAAATGTATTTTTTACGATTTTATTAAAACAGATTAAATTAGGTTTAAATTGTTGTTGTTATTGTTATTATTATTATTATTATTTTCAATATAGTAAATAAATAATAGATAAATAATAAATAAACAAAAATTCAAATACAAAAGAATTTATAACTAAAAATGAACACAACAATAAATTACATTTAACAATTAATTATTAAATTAGAATTATAATTTTAATTTCCATGAGAAAAACAATATTAATCAATCGAAGAGATTTCATTTTTTATATATTCCCTTGAATAATTATTCTTGTTTTCTATGGTTTTAACTTTATCAAAGTACTATTAATTTTGTAACCACACTCATTTTTTTAATTTAATAGTTTCCATAAGAAATGATAGGGAGGGAGAATATATATTATAATTATAAATATTCAAATAAAACAAGAAAACAAGAGAAGAAATGTTTATATAACCTTTTATACATACTTTTTAAGGTATGGTACTAGAATCTTTATTTAATCCGTTTATGGTAAAGAAAAAACCATGGGAAATGTTTTTAGCAGGATTTGTATATTCAATTGTGGGACTTATCTTATCATTTATCGTTTTTAGGGAAATTTCTGGAATATTAACTGTATTTTTGATTGTTATGGCCACAATCCCTTTACTTTATACCACTATTAAAAATGAGGAAGAATTAGACTTAAGGTTTGATAAAGAAATTTTTATGTTAAAAGAGCACACCAAAGTTTTAATTTTTTTGATGTTTCTCTTTTTAGGCATAACCACCGCATTATCCTTATCTTACATTTTTTTGCCAGAAAGTATTATCAATATTACATTTAACCTACAACAACAAGCCATTATAAACACAAACAATAATGTACAAGGAAATATTACACAAATAGGATTGCTTACAAAAGTAATTTTAAATAATATTAAAGTACTATTTTTTTGCATAATCTTTTCATTTTTATATGGTACGGGGGCTATTTTTATTTTAACATGGAACGCTTCTGTAGTATCTGCAGCAATTGGAAACGCATTTAAAGCAGAAATTGCTAAAGGAGCATTATTAGTGGGTTTGCCGCAGATATCATCTTATTTTGGGGCCGCCTCTTTTAGTGTTTTTAAATATTTAACTCATGGGTTATTAGAAATGGCTGCATATTTTGTGGCAGGATTAGCGGGGGGAATCATTTCTATTGCGTTGATAAAACACAATTTTAAAGAAGACAAAGTATTTATTGATGCGTTAGACTTAATTTTAATCAGTTTAGGTATTTTAGTTGTTGCAGGGTTTGTGGAGGTATTTGTAACTCCTTTATTCTTTTAAATAAATTTCACAAAAAATAGTGTTTTTACAAAACTTTTACTTTCCCCGGAGAATTTTGAAAAATTTCTCCTTTTTCTAACATCCTTTCCAACATCTTTTCGGTGTCATTTATTTTAGAACTAGCAATGATCTCTTCTATTAATACACCCTGTCCTTGGTCCATATCTTTTATTAATTTCAAAATCTTTTCTATCGGCAAGAGGGGTTGGTCGTCAACTTCTTTTATTTCTTCTGTAAAAATATCGACTTCATCAATCCTTTCTTCAGAAATTTCAGAAGCAACAACATAAGGAGTAGAAATTTTCTTTATTTCTGTTTTTGTCAAATTTAATTTTAAGATCAAATCTTTTAATTCAATTGCCCGTAATTTTAACCAATCAGAATTTATTTTTTTAATTATTTCTGGTGAAACATATTTTTCTTGATTATAGGTTCTTGTTTTTCCAATAATAAGTACGGAATCCCCCACATCTAATTTATCATACAAAACATTTTCTTCGAAGGAACGAAGAATTATACTTCCAGTACCATCATCTACTAAAAAATTGGTTATAGAACCAACCCTTTCTTTTGTAAGAATAATAGCCATTAAATTCAAGCGATATATTTTTTGATTATCCGTTGTCAATAAATAATTTGGTTCATTATCTTTTTCTTGAAGATATGTTCCTTGTAAAATATTTTTAATGGTGGTTTTCACAGCAGGAGAACGAGAAAAGTCTATTTTTTGTTCTTCTTTTTGTTCCATTTTATAATCTTTGTACAACCCCTCTTTTTGGTTCAAATATGTCTCCCGAACGACGTAATTTTTCTAAAACTCCATCAACATCATCTTTAGAAAGATTCTTTTCCTTTGCTGCTTCATGAATCTCTTCAATTGGAATCATTTTTGTTCCTGTTTGTTCTTCAAGCGTATTAATAATATCTTTTATTATACTAATCCCACTTCTTTGAGTTGCTGTAATCCTACTACCAATTCGATCAATATCAATCTGCCCAGTGTCTTTATCTTTAGCAATTTGGTTTAAACAATAATCAACTAATTCTATTGCCTTTTGAGCATCTTTTTTTGTTACTGTTTTTGACAATCTAACTTTTGCTGCGGCTTCGGAAAGCCTAACTAATGCCTCTAATTGCCTAGCCGTTATTGGAACACTTTTAATTCCTGCCTCATCAGCCATTCCTGAATTTCTCATACTAATATAGTATTCTTTCAATTCTTCTATTGCCCCGTCTGTCATTTTAGGATTAACCTTGCTTCTGAGGTATGAAAAATATTTTTTTAACACTTCTGTTGAAATTTCAGAAATCACTTTCTTGGGATCTTTATGTAAACTTAAGATAAAAGAAGCAGTTTGTTCATCTTTTTCTCTGTTAGGCATATCTTTAATTGGAAATATTAAATCAAATCTGTTAATTAAGGTTGGGGGTAAATTAATTTGGTTAGCAATTAAGTCGTAAGGATCAAATCGTCCAAATTTTGGGTTTGCTGCCGCTAAGACAGTAGTTTCACATCGTAAGGTTGCTTGAATATTAGCTTTAGCAATACTGATTGTTTGCTGTTCTAATGCCTCGTGCAAGGCAGAACGATCTTCTTTAGTCATCTTGTCCAACTCATCAATAACTGCAAAACCACGGTTGGCTAAAACTAATGTTCCTGCTTCTAGACTCCACCCTCCTAAAAACTCATCTTTAACAACTGCTGCAGTTAATCCTGCCCCCGTTGCACCTTTACCACTGGTAAATCTAGCTTTTGGAGCCACTTTAGTCATTCGTTTCAATAATTGTGATTTCCCAGAACCAGGATCCCCAATCAGAAGCATATGCATATCTCCTCTTGTGACCACACCATCTGGACGAACTTTTCTGCATCCACCCGCTAATTGTAAAACTAAGGCTTCCTTCACTTTATCGTGGCCATAAATGGATGGAGCTATATTTTGAGCTAAAAGATGAATTGCATTTGGATTTTTTCCGATTTCCTTTATTTGTTCTAAATCTTCTTCGGACATTTTTGAATCTTCTAAATCTTCTTGTACTGGTTCGATATAATTACATTCAATAATCAAATCGTACTTTACAGATTGTCCTCCACTTCGCAAAGTAACAGGAACTTCTACTAACCAACCACATAACTTTACTCTCGAACCCGGACTGCTTTTCCTTTCAGTTAAAGGAGACACCAAATCATCTTTTAAAAAGACATTAATTCTTTTTGGTTGAGATCCATCAAGTTCATCGGGGGCTTCTTCTAAAACTAATCCTTGTCCATCAACAAGTTCTTTAGAAATTTCTTTGAACTTCCCCTTTCTACCACACCCGCACCGACTTGGCTCTTTGTATTTTTTATCTAATTGTAAAACATTCAGAATATTTCCACAGGACGGACATTCAAATTTTGCAGCAGTAATATGTGGGCGCACATCTGATTTTTGTCGCACAATCCCTTCTAAAGCAATCAATTTGTTAAGGTGTTTACTTCTAATTTCACTGACAATTATTTTTTGTGATTCTGGTATGTTTTTAAGTCGGAGATTAAATTTTGAGATCTTTTTTGGAAGATCAAATTCTTTAACTGCTCTTTCTCCTGCCTTTAAAAGTTCTTCAGGTTGTTCTAATAATTCTTCACAAATTTCTGTGTTAAACTTAATCAATAATGAGAAGTCTAATACCAAATAAGTTTGTCCCTTACGAACAGCTTCTAATAACTGGGGATAATAATTCTGTTCAATAAACTCTCGAAATACTTTTATCTGTTCGTCTACTTCCATATAAAACAAGACCCCCCCCGATTGACTTAATAAAAATAAAAGGAAATAATTTAAAGGTTTATATGTTCCACAACAGTTATTTTTTATCCAACAGTTTTTTAAGATTTTCAATAAGCTTATCTGTTGCTTCATGAACCTGTGCTTCTGTTTTTGTTCCAGTACAAACAATTTTACCATTACTAAACAATAAGAATGTTGCGTTAGTTCCTTTTAGTTTGTGTACTAACCCAGGAAACTGTTCTGGTTCATATTCCGTGTTTGGTAATTGAACCCCTAAAACGTTTAAGTTAAGATCCATGCCAATACTACCAGACGCCACGATATTTTGTATAGTAATAACCGGTTTAATAGTTACATTGATATTTAGTTTCTTTAAACTTTTGATAATACTTTGAATACTTCTATCAACATCCTCTAAAGTTCTTGCCCCGGTACATACCACTTTTCCACTTGAGAAAATCAAAGCAGAAGTTTTAGGTTCTTTAATTCTTAAGACTAAACCTGGAAACTGTTCGGGATTGTACTCTGTATTTGGCAGAGTTGCTGCCATTTTTTCTAATGGAATTTCTTTTTCTAATCCTGTAGAAACAACTATATTAACAACGGAAATCTCTTTTTTTGATGTTTTTTTTGCCATGTTTAAACCCCCAAAATCACCTCATCGTCTTTATAAAGCAATCTTGTTCTTTTTAAATCTTACCTTTATAAATAAACTGAATATACTTAAGTATTAAAAGTATATGTTTTGACTTTTTGTGGTTAAGGTTCTTTTCTAATGGAGAAATAGACGAAGGTTTAAATATTGATCTGTTGCAAAAGCAATGAAGGGGGTTTAAAAATAAGTAAACTTTTTTAAAACAGAGAAAGTCTGACATTACAAATGAAATATACCGACATTTTACTTCGATATGGGGAAATCTTCCTTAAAGGTAAAAATAGAGGGGATTTTGAACGAAAACTTTTGGAAAACATTAAAATCTTAACTGGACAAAAAGTTCAGTTCTTACGCGGTCGGGTTTTAATGGATTTTTTTTTGGGTCACCATAAGTTAAAAACGGTTTTTGGGTTAACTTCTTATTCCCTTGCTATTAAAACGGAGAAAGAAATAGAAAAGATAAAACAAATAGCTTTAGAAATGTTAAAAGATAAAATTGGTACCTTCAAAGTGAATACTAAACGCTCCGATAAGCAATTTCCAATAGAATCTCCACAAATTAATTTCCAAGTTGGTAAGTTTGTGGAAGAAAACAGTTCTTTAATCTCAGATTATAAAAATGCAGAAATAATACTTAGTATTGAAATAAATCAACAAGGAGCATATCTATTTTTTGAGAATATCTCTTGTTTTGGAGGCCTACCTACAGGTAGCGGTGGGAAAGTTGCAGTTTTATTAGAAAATGAGGCCAGTTTCTTAGCAGGATTGTTATTCATGAAAAGGGGATGTTCCATACTTCCATTTTCCTTTACTAAAAGAGACCTTTCTCTTTTACAAAAATATTCGCCCCAAAAATTAGAGTTAAAGAAAATTACCAATTTAGATGAATTAAATGTTGACGTTTTAGTTGTTGGCGATACCTTTGATAACACAAAAAAATATTCAACACAGCTTTTGGTTTTCAAACCATTAATTGCTTACACTCCAAGGGAGATTAAGGAGCAATTAATTTTTTATGCAGAATGAACATGTTTTCTTAATCTTTAATCTTTTAAATTCTGTATTCCAAATGTTATAATAATATAAGATTGGGTCAACTGTTTCTTTTAGCAACAGTTTAGTCGCTAACGTAACTTGTAATGCTGCAATAGATGCAGGAATTGTATTAATAATGCCGGAAGTACATGCTGAATCTAAATCCGCTTGCTTTAAAAAACAACGTAAACAGGGCCCTTCTGGAAGAATAGGCATTACATATCCATATGTTTTAACACAAGATGAATAAATCCAAGGTTTTTTATTTTTTTTACAATAATCGTTAATTAAAAATCTTGTTTCTAAATTATCAGTACAATCCAAAATTAAGTCTGCGTTTTTAAGAATTTCTCTATTATTTTCGTTTAATTCTATTACTTTTGCTTCAATCTTCACCAAAGAATTTGTTTTTTCTAATTTCTCTTTGGCAATTTCTGCTTTGTTCTTTCCGACATCCTTCTCTACAAACAATGTTTGTCTTTGTAAATTAGATTCTTCAATTTGATCCACATCAATTAAAGTTAAAGAACCAATTCCTGCACGGGTTAAAAGTTCCGCAGTGTTAGTGCCTAAGGCGCCCACTCCTATAATAATAACCTTTGATTGAGATAATTTTTCTTGACCTTTGTAACCAATCTCTTTCAAAATAGTTTGCCTAGAATACTTTTCTTGCGCAAAAGTGTTTGTTTTAAGATTACACCCTTTTCTTTTTTCCATTTTTAAGGACCTCTTTTAACTTGCAGGTGTTACAGATCTCTTGGTTTGCCGGCTCTTGACAAATCTTACAAATATTTAATGGAGAACTATTAATTTTAATTTGATGTTCTTTGATTAAAGGCAACACTTCTAAAAAGGAATTGATAATACTTTGTTTTGTACCTTTGTACTGATTTTCAAAGTCATTCAACATATCTCTTACCTTAGCTCGTAAACCTTCTTGGGCATAAGGGCATTCAGTAAAGTCAACTTGAAATCCTTTTAATAAACAGTATAATCTGGTTTCCTTTTCAGCACAAAAATATAGGGGCTTCACTCGTTGAACAAATAAATCATGATCTTCTATCCCAGAAACTGGTCCAAGATGTGCGGAAAGGCTAGTATTTGCTTTAAACGTGTTCATAATAATTGCCTGAGCTTCATCATCTAAATTGTGACCGGTAACTAATTTTGTTGCTTTGTTCTTTCTAGCATATTTATTGATCAAGTATCTCCTCCATACTCCACAAATATTACATGGTTTCTTTTTTGTTTCTTTATTGATAATTGGATAAGCTCGATCTAAAGTGTACCCAAACTCTTCTTTTGCTGAAGCAATAACCAATTTAATTTTGTGTTCTTTACAAAACGTTTTTAAATCTTTAATTGTGGTTTTTCTGTAATTAGCAATACCTTCATCAATCAATAAAGCAAAAAGATTTGTTTTTAAGTCGTATTGTTCTAAATATTTTTTTGTCAAGTAAAGTACGGTTAAAGAATCTTTTCCTCCAGAAGCAGCTACGCAAATCCTGTCGTTTCTGTCAATTAATTTGTATTTCTTTATGGTTTTGAAAACCTTTTCTTCAAAGTAATTTAAGAAATGTATCTTGCATAGAGAACCATGTTGTAATTGAATAACTGCTTTTCCGGAACATTTACTACATTGCATCTTATCCACCAGAAACTACGTTTAGAATCTCTAAACTATCTTTGTCATTTAATACATCATCTTCAGTTAAAACTTCATTATTTCTAGTAAGGATAACCGTTTCTGGATTAATCTTTAATTGTTCCAAAAGATCTTTAACAGTGTTTTTCGAAAAGGAAATATTTTTTTGTTTTTGTTCTGTTTCTCGTTTTATTAATATATTCATTGTATTCCTCTTGCTCCTAATGAGCCATTGGTAAAGATTAATTTTGTTAAGTATTTTATAAATCTTTTGAGAATTCTTTTCCCCTTAGTGGTAAATTAAAAGAGAAAATTTTTTAAACAAGTGTTCATTTTACTGAACAAATGTTCAAAATAATAAACACTCTTGCGCCCTTTTTTGAGGAGCCCGTCCGAGAATTTAATGTCCGCGAGGTATCTAGGATTCTCCACATCTCTCCGGCAACAGCCAGCAAAGAATTAATGTTAAGAGCAAAAGAAGGAATATTAAGGGGTAGAAAAGAACGGAACTTACTTTTGTATAAAGCAAATTTAGATGGGCAACCTTATTTAGACTTAAAGGTTTATTATACCCTTCGAAAAATCAAAGAAAGTGGGTTAGTAGAAGAATTAAATCGGTTTTACTTAAAACCAACTATTGTCTTGTTTGGTTCCTGTGCTCGCGGGCTAGATACAGAAACTAGTGATATTGACGTTTTAATAATCTCAGAAAAAACGCAGGAATTTTTAAATGTTAAAAAATATGAGAAAAAACTCAGTCGTAAATTACAGTTTTTTGTTGTTAAAAAGGTTCAGGATCTAAAGAACGAACATCTAATAAACAACGTTTTGAATGGCATTGTCGTCCAAGGAGCAGTAAAATGGATTTAGATGATTGTTTGAGAAAAGGATTGATTAAAAAGACCAGGGTTGATTTAGAGTTAATCCAATCTTTGGTTGAGATGGCGCAGATAAAAGAAGATGCAGTTAATAACGCAGAAATAAATCAAATTAACATATCTGCCTATGTTTCTTTAGCCTACGATGCGTTAAGAGAAGCACTGGAAGCGTTCTGCGTTAAGAGTGGGTATAAGGTCTTGTCTCATGTTTGTATTGGAGAATTATTAAAGAAGTTGGTAGATAACCTTTATTTTGAAGAGTTTGATAGAGTAAGGTGGATTCGTAACAGTATCAATTATTATGGGCAAAAAGTAGATTTTGATCAGGGAACAGAATTAATTAAAAAGATATTTGCAATTAAAAAAGAAATTTTAGCGAGACTTCAAAGTGGATAATTACCTTTTAATGAAGTATAGCAAAGAAGCAGAAGAACTTAGTAAAAAATTAGGTTGGAAAAGAACTTTTTTTGTTGATAGGGACTTTATTTTTATCCAAACGGACAGTAAGAAGGTTCTTTTGGGTGAAATCAGAAAAGCGGGCAACAAAATTATCATTTTGGAACCAAAGAGCGAAGAAATTTTACGCCTTGCTTTAGAAAAGAGTGATGTCGATATTGTTGTTGGTTTAGAGAAACTTCACCAAAAAGACTCTTTGCATTTTGTTCGTTCTGGTTTAGATCAAGTTTTATGTAAGATCGCTACAGATAACGATAAGATAATCGCCTTTTCTTTAAATGATATTTTACATGCAAAAGATCGTGCTAAAATACTGGCAAGAATTGCATTTAACCAAAAACTTTGCAAGAAATATAAAGTTAAAACAATAGTTAGTTGTTTTGCTAAAAAGAAGGAAGAGATTATCTCGGCAATATCAAGTTTTCCCCGATAGCAATTTTGTAATTATAAAAACGACTAAAGTTAAGGATATTATTTGTGCAAAGAAGCAAGGGCTTATTAAAAAAACATTTTCGCATTTGGGGACGAATATCGAAAACCTTAAAACATTTTCGACCATATAATGGGGGCATGTTCGAAAAAATGTTTCTAATATAAAGTAATATGAAGAGTGCATGAAAGCAATCACCGAAAAAAATAAAACTAATATCTTATCTTTTTGGTAGTAAATTAAAATTAACGCCCCTATAACACCAGTGGCAAAAAATAAAGTCAGTTCTGAGATAAAATAACATAATAGCGCTAATGTGAAGATAGGAATGATTACCCCAATCAGCAGGAACTTACGTTTAGCCATCTGAAGTAAATTTATTTGTATTTCAAAAAGAGATAATAGCCCCCAAAAAACCACGGTGCTCAACATCAAAATAGCTAAACTCCATTTTGTACTAATCATTGCGGCAATTACGCTCAACAACAAAAATATGATGATTACCGTCCATACATGTTTTATCCATCTATTGTTTTCATTGTATCTTTTCACAAACCAAAGCCCCAAAACATAAAATGGCAACGAGCTTAAACAAGTGGTGCCGCTTATCGCAAGAAATCCAAATAATTTTGCTATAATTAATGTCAACGATAAAATAATTCCAATTACAAATAACAAAACAATAAACTTATTTTTTGATAACATTTCAAAACAGAAATGATCTTATCAAATTTAAGGTTTGCCATAAAGTAAGGTTTATATACTATACTAAGGTTATATTATCTAAAAAATGCATTCAAACAAAAAGAGGGTTATTTTAATTGGATTGTTTTTTTTAGTTTTAAGTTCTATTTTAACTTTAGCTATTTCAAACTTGCCTTCGTTAAACTTAAACCAAGAAGCACACGCCAGTTTGGGAAAATATATGGACCCGGGAGGAGCAGTTTGTTATTGTAACCACGGACCGACTGATGATTGTTGGTATGATAATGATGGCCTTTATGATCATGGGAAAAATTGGGATTATGTTTACGATTGTAGTGGATTGCCAGGACCACAGTCAACTGATCCAGAGAACTTAATTTTACCAGATCCTGAGTTTAGACATCGTTGTGGAGATGATGAGGGTCCAGAAGCGGTTGGAATAAATGTCGATGTAACTAATTTAGGAGATGGTAAATATTTAAATGTTCCAGAACAACAAGGGTGTTGGTTTGTATTAGAAGAACAAGATGAAGTAACAAGCAATGAGAAGGGTTGGGCGAGAATAAAAGAGGGATTTATTTTTGATCATAACTGGAGGGTCTTGTGTTATCAAAGAGAAGATAGTACTGCTCGCGGTCCTTGGTGTTATGATATGGGTGGAGGAAGTGACGCGCAATACGGATTAACTGGTGCGCATTATCGTGCTGCTAAGGATGGAACTCTTTCTTACATCTGTTCAGATGATCAGTTTTGGCATACTTGTAATGAAGGAAATGCTGGAACAGTTACCTGGGCGAAGAATATTTTATTTAATTGTACAACGGACGAAAACAATAATATTTTGTGGCAACGCCTAGACTTTGATTATGATGGGGATGGTTATACTCAATCACAAGGAGATTGTGCCAACACACCTGATGACCTTAGAGTTCAACAAGCAGGATGTCCAGAATTTGGTCACCCTGAAGATTGCGTCTTGCCGAGAGATTCTCGTTGCGCCATCTGTATTAATCCAATCGCTCCAGAAATTTGTGGAGATGGTATTGGCAGTGGGGTAAATGATCCTACAGATGGATTAGGAAATGATTGTAATGATGCAACTGATGACAATTGTGATAATTTTAAGGAAGGATGTAATCAAGATACAATAGAACCAACAGAAGGTCCAGATGGAATTGTAGCAACATTTCAGGATCATGGCAATGTATTTGATAGTTCTTTTCCTTGGGTGCAAACAGGAAAAGAAGGGGAAGGCTTTTGTTGCGGGTTTAAGGGTGTTGATGATATTGGTAAAAAAGTTAAAGGTACAGAAAGTGCATCAGGAGAATTTATTTGCTTACCTAAAAAAGATACTGGATTAACTGGAACAGAATTAGATGAAGTTCCAGGAGGAGATTTATTTTGTAAAGATGATTGGTGTTTAGCTAACGCTATTGGAGTAAGTCCTGCTGGTGGTAAATTTAATATTTTAACCATAAACAAACCCGGAGAAAAATCCTACGATATTGTATCAAATGGAGAAGAATGGTTTACTTGCGATGCCAACAATTTGGGAGAGTTTAAGAAAACAAACTATCCACAACAAGGTTTAGACACCGAAGAGGCGTATGGTATTATTCGTCAAATTAACAACCGACTATATTGTTATAATGAAGGAGATCATTATGCTTGGGCAGAATGTGCCGGCGATCTAGACAAAAGAAAAAATAAAGAGATTAAAGGAAGATATCCTGGAGAAGGATTGTTTAGTTTACCTTTAGATGTTGGGGAAACAATCGGAGAGATTAGATCTTCTGTTGGCGGATTTATTGATATCAATTCATTCAAATATTATACAGAATTTTACGGTGAAAACCATTTATTAGATTTTTCAGGTTATGACTATTTTAGTTTGATGGTGCAGTTTTGCACTGGTGGATGCACTGACGCAGAAATTTTAACTTTGGAACAATTGCAAAAAGAGAAACTTCTACCTTTAGATATCACTTTAACTTTCAATGGCCCAAATAAAGAAGTTCTGTTTGAAAAACAAATTCTTAGTGATATCACTAATGGACCAATCGAGGACAGCAAGTGGTTGCATATAAAAACCAAAATTCCGCAAAACATTTTAGCCATAAAATCTGTATTATTACAATCCCATCCTTCTACTATTGAAATGCGGGTTAGAAATGTGTATTTAAGTAAAGAAGAAGACAAAACCCAATTATGTTCTGGGTTAGATTCTGCGGATGAAAATTCTTGGCTTGATGATATTGATAAAGGGACATCTCAATCAAATATCGTTGGTAAAGATCTTTGTACTACTCTTTATGGGGATAATTCTTGGTTAGGTAAGGATAACGATTTAACTTCCGGATTTGCAAATGCTAATTGTTGTGGTGACGATCCAAACGAATATTATGTTGGTAAGACTAAAGAAAATGACAATGGTGCAAAATTTGCTTGTTGGAACTCTAAAACAATTGCAGATAAAGGAACAGTTATGGATGTTGAATTTGATGTTGAGTGGAAAGAATTAGTTTATTCAAGAACAGAAGAAGAAATTGCAGTTAAAGATTTATTGTTAGACTATTACACTGAACCTTTTTTAGAGGAAGAATTAACATCGAAGGAAATTTGGGAGTGGGGAGATGATCCCGATAATCTTGTTTCTGAAAGTAGGTTATATGCTGATAAATCTGGGGCGGTTCAATTTTGCATTGAAATGGGGTATACTTCTGCCAAGTCATATAAAGAAGAAGCATGTGTGAAAAACCCAAAGGAATTAATTGCAACATATTATACTCCTGGAGAACGCGAAAATTATTCAACTCTAAATGATTTTGGATGGTATTCGGAATATTGTGGTCCCGGAGAGTTTGGATCATTAAACTCAATTTTAACAGAAGTTATATGTCAGGTCGATTTAACTTCTGGATGGAATAATATTCCCAATTCGACTAATATAAATCTCCAAGAACCACTGAAGATTATTGCCAAAATTTCTCCTTCAAAGATTGCGTCACCTAATTATCTTACTAAGTTTGGGTTAACAATCAATTCTAAACAGGACGATAGAATAGAACTTGAAGCATACAGCACTGTTTCTTTTCAAAAATTGGGAACGTTTGAAAATGGAAAACTAACAATTAGTCCAAAAGATATTGTAGGAGAGGATGCATATTATTCTTCAATTTTAATCGTTGCCAAATTAAA
Organism: Candidatus Woesearchaeota archaeon CG_4_10_14_0_2_um_filter_33_13; assembly: GCA_002792115.1. GTDB lineage: Archaea > Nanobdellota > Nanobdellia > Woesearchaeales > GW2011-AR9. The sequence goes on from PFNQ01000028.1 coordinate 31,622, forward strand.
TTTAGAAAATGTTAATTTTGATATTTCTTCTCAATTAGTTTCGAACATCTCCACCTTTTCTTACCCCTGTAATGCAGAAGAATGTCTTTATCCCGTACCTGGAATTCCTGCACAAGGAATAACGATAGAGAATCTTCATCCTAACCTTTACGATCTTTACTACTTATACTACCAAGATGATGAAGTTAAAGAGAAGTTTATTGAGAAGAAAGAAACATTCTATCAACCAGGAAATATTGTAGCTAGAAAGGTCTCACAACAAATTGTTTTTAGTGCAGAAGCGAATGAAACAACTGAAGATCCAAAATTTTATGGTTGTCAAGCGGCAGATTTTATCAAGAGTAACAACAAAATTTCCATTCTACTTGAAGATAAAGGATATTGTTCGATTCAAGCTGATCAATTCTGTTCACCTTCTGTGAATAAAGAAGCCGTGGGCAGTCAAGATAGTTATACTTTAATTAATTCGTGGAGTGATGAACAATTAGAGAAGGTTGGATATGTAGTTCAGGAATCAGAAACAGACGATCTTTCTACATACTTTGCTAATTTGGTTTTAGAATTAAAGGACGCATCTCCGTTTATAACACCATCACAAAGGAACCATACTTCTACTATCGTTCCGGTTAGAAACTTTGTACCTAATGCCGAGTTTAGATATAGCGGAGTACAAATACCCCATTGGGAGATTATTAAGGGAGACAAAGTTATTTTAGAAGAGAAGGCCTTTGTTGATGTGTACACCTATTCTATTAAGAAACTTAGTGGCAATGAAGTTTTACGTTCAGAAAAGATTTCTGTTAACCAATCTAATGATTATTATTTTCAACACAATGGCACGGCTAAAACAACAATCACTTTGTTTGACAATAACGGGAAAGAAACAGAAAAAATAACAAATACCAAATTATCAGAACCATTTAATTCTAAAAACGCTACTTTCCTAATTATTGAATTTAATCAAGGTACAGTTCAACAACCATCTTTACAATTAGTAGATAGTTTAGGCATTGGAAATGATACATTTGTGCATAAAGAATACCCTGATCTGTTTGATTTCAGGACTGGTATAGCTTGTTGTCCGGAAAATTATTGTTGGAACGGATATACTTGTGCAGAACCAATGCAAGAAATGTCTATGATGACTGAACACTTTGGTGTTGGTAGAGATTATAGGTGTATAAAGGGAGAATGGACAGCCTTGCCAATTAAGTGGGATTGGAACAATGATAAGTGGGGATTCTGTAGTGAAGAAAATCAATGTTTTATTACTAGTGAAGGAAGTGCCACTTTTACTTCAGAAGACTTTTATGACGGAAATATGCCAATTTGTGTGAACACCAGCGAATATATCCTTGATCATTATTGTGAAGATGGAAATTGGAGTACCAGAACAAAATATCTTTCTAGTAAGTTAGCAGAATTTGCTCAAAATGATGAATACATAATCTATTGCACAAACTATCGTGAAGCTCTACTAGACTTCAATCCAGAACTTTATCTTGGCGGAGAATGTTTTGCAACAGATGAACAAAAAGCGGGGCTAGAAGAAACGTTTTTAGAAAGTAATGGTCCAGAATCTTTACAAAATTGTTTTTGTGAATTAATGACCGAAGAAGGAAAACGATTAGTGCCAAGTAAAGATAACAATTGCATCAACAATGTTTGTGTGGTTAAATACAAAGAAAGTGGTGCATTTAAAACTGCGTTTGGCACTACCTTAAACAAGAATATTTCTGATCCGGATTCTTTCCTCCTAGCTTTAGGAGTGCAACAACAAGATCTGGCCGAAGTTTGTTCTGGTGAAGGAGATTTGATTGAATGCAACTTTGAAAACAATATCATCTGGTATATCCCAAAATTAAATGCAGTTGTTTATGGCAAGGAAGGAATTCAATTAAGTGGAACCGTGGGTCAAAAGATTGTTGATTTCTTTAAAGACTTGTTTGGCATAGAAACAGCGATAACTAACCAATCTAAGTTTGTAAAGGAGGCACAAAACTTTAACGAGATTTATCTGTTAAGCAAGGATGGCAAGAAAGTAACTGCTATCAAAGAAGTGTATCCAGGAAAGAAACAAACACTTGTTGCTCAGTATGAAAATTTTGAAACTCCTGTTTGTAGTTATGTTGAGCATTTAGAAGTACCTTTAGAATTACAAACAGAATTATTGGAGGACATTTCAGATATGAAAAAGTTGGAGTGTAGTCAAGAAGGTAGTATCCAAAAAGTTCAGATGATTGCCGGGTTAGATTATTTCTGGCCACAACTTACCGGAAAGCTACGTGTTGGAGAGATGAAATAATTATTCAAACAGACTAAGCAGTTAAACAGATTAAAACGTTTTATTTTTCTAACACCACTCCTTTTTAAAAGTATTTAGCTCATTTCTGGATAATTTTATAAGTTATATTATTTTCTTAACGGATATGATAAAAAAGAGGGCGTCCCTTAAGGCACAGATTACTATTTTCATGATTGTTGGTCTGTTGATACTTTTTGTCTTTATCTTTATGTTTCAATTGGTATCTCAGACAACGAAAGGGCAGCTACAAGATGCTAAGGAACAAATTTTAACTAAAGCTTTCAAAAAAGAAGCTCTTAGAATTTATGTTGATGATTGTCTTAACGATGAATTAGAACAAGGACTCATTCTTTTGGGTCAACAAGGACGTATTTGGTCTGATCAACCTGGTGGCACCAAGGAATTTTCTAGTGGAATAACTGGCACAGAATCTTTTCCTGGTTCAGAAAATCGGCTTTCTTATGCAATTAGTAAAGGTGAATATTCCCCTTACTCTAATGCTTATCCTTGTCAAAACAAAACAGATAACTCTCCAGAATTCTGTCAATATTCCTTTCCTGATACAGAAATTGGATTTGGAAAATTAGATCTTAAACCCAGCACCTTAACCGACGATCTTAAAAATTATGTTATTAATCGTACAATCGCTTGTATCTATAACTACACTAAAAGTAATATCTCTAGTAAAGCAGATGTAGAGATTGAAAACTTGCAATTAGACCTTCAATTGATGGATGATGGAATTAATGTTAAGGCGGAATTTCCTTTAAAATTCAGTCTTGGACAAGAAGAATTTTTTTACCTTTCTACGTTTGATTTTTTTTATCCTACCCAATTTAAATGGTTGATTGAATCAGCAGTTACCCGACCTTTACTTTATGATTGGAAGTATATTGATTTTGATTACAACTCTTCTGTTTTAGAACAACCACTTTTTACGTATGCTTCTTCACTACAATCTGCAAATTGCCAACCATTTGACAATTATTTTTCATGTGATCGATCTTTATTTTACGAGAAATATTCTTTATTGGGGGTGCAGATGAATAAAGAAGAAAATGCTAAAGGAGATGACGTATTTACCTTTACTTCTCCGCAAATAGTTAATCTTCCCGGTTTTTATGAATTTAAGTTTGCCCGCCAAAATCGTCCACCCGCATTAAATTACATCAATAGATCACAGTGTTTAGCTAATAATTATGATTATTTGGTTATCATAGATGATGTTCCAGAAACATTTTACTTAGGTGGTAAAACAACACCTTTCACTATTAATAACGGAGCAATAACCGATTTAAATGTATATTCAATAACATCAAGCAATTCTGATTTTGTTGTTTTTCAAGAGGAATTTCCTTTAATTGTTGCACCTGGATTCAATCATACTTTATTTGTTGAGTTCAAACCTAGTATTGATGGTAACCAGTCAACAGAGCTTGTTTTAAACACTTCTCTTGGACTTCAATCTTATCTTCTTGAGGGTACTGGATACTTGCCTCAAGAAGAGATTAATCAAAGTTGTTTAAAGTTTGATGATACATACCATGGAGATGTTAAACTGAGTCTTTGTGCAAGAGATCCAGACGAAGATAATATCATCTACAGTTTTGCCCAATCTACCTGGAATTTCCCAGAAGTTTTGATTCAACCTTGGTTGTACCTAACAAATGGATTTTTCCCAACTTCTGGAAGATATAATATTACTGCAATCGCTACAGATCAACATGGATCAAAAGATTATCAAACCATTCGATTGTTAGTTGATCGACCTATGATACTTAACGTTTCTTTAGAATTACCATACCCCAATATAACTTCACAATTGGAAGGGGCATATTTTGTTAGCACAGAAGATCCAGTTTTTGTTAACGTAACCTTTCCAGTTGAATCTGAAGTGATACCTAGCGATAAGAGAAGTATTGTTTTAAATTATACAAATTATCTGGGCAATGAGTCATTTCAATATCAATTAGGAACTACTTGGTTTCCTACAAATACTGTCTGTTATGCTCTCCCTTGGAATACACCTAAAACCTGTACTCCAGAATCATATAAAGATGATTTAATAGACTGGAAAACCAATTTGTTAAATCCACCTTTTAATAACTTCAGAGAAGAAACGGAAAATGCTTGGCTTAATTTATCGTTTGCGTCTAATTATTGTGACAGTTTAGAAAAAGATAAATCTATGGGTGTTTCTGTCGTTGTTAAATCATGTGTGCCATATCAAAATTCAGAACACCCCTTTGCATTTAATCCAGTTGGGAAGTACCATCAATACACTTTTGGCTTAGATAATGAAAGTAAAACTAATTTCAGTGATATTAAACCAAAACAAACAAACTTTAATCCTTTGTTAGCAACACACAGCTGTTGTGCTGGAGATCCAGATCTTCCGGGAACGTGGGAACTTAAAGAAGAAGGAGAGGTTTGTTTTACTAATCCTATTGTTGGGTGTTATGGTGGTGTAGAGGGAACAACTTCATTATCGGGGTATAGATCATATATTTTAGAAATTGAAAAAGATACTTGTGATGGTACAAGGGGAAATGTTTGTAGTGGGGGGAAAATTTATTCTTATTACAAAAATAAAGATAATCCTCCACAAGAATTAATTTGTGGTGATAATCAACCCGGGTGTGCAGGAATCGCTAATAAATGTCGAGGTCAACCAGCGTGGAGTTATGTTAATTTAGACGATGATCCAGAAAAAGCAGAGCTATGGTGTTCTGGGAAGATGGGTTGCAGCGATGGAAGTTGTAATACTACTGTAGTTGCTGAGTATCTAATTGGCAATTATGGAAATTACCGATACCAAAGAATCATTAATGGTCTTATTAATACTAATGAAGATTTTGGTATGCATTGTGGCTGTAGGGCAGACGATGAGGCTAAACCCTGCGATGCCAATTTAGATGGGACGTTTGAAGGTGCATGCCGGGGCGGAGAATGTGTATTTGGAGAGGCAGTTAATGTTGAAGAACCACTAATCGGAGAACCAGAAGAGATCCAACCCATGGAACCATTCTGTACACCAAACCAAAAGATATGTTTAAAGGATGTTTCTTTAGGAGATTATCCTTTTGAGGAATGGGGGCATGACCAGGAGCAGATAGATGATCTCCAAGAACAAATAGATGAAATGTTAAAAGATTATCCAGAAGCAATTATCTCTTGTAATAAACAAGGAACTAACTTTGATCAGCCGGATAATCTTTGTCAGGGCGGGAGCTGTAACAATGGACAATGTATTTTTGAGGAGGATTAAGATGAGTAAAAGTTTGTTATTCTTTTTTCTTTTCTTTCTTTTAGCTAGTTTTTGTCTTGCGGAAAATGGATGTTTTATCAATAAAGATAGTCCCTATTTTTGTTCAGATATACCAATTGAACTTGCCATAGATGAATGTGGTCTTTATGGTTGTTCTCTTGAAAGTACTTTCTTTTCAGGAAGAAGTTGTTCTGAACAAGAAATGTTACAAAAATGTCAAGAAAACCCTGCAATCGTCCCCGAACCAGGCATTCTAAATAACAATGATGCTATGCTAAATAAAACCGCGTTAAATCAAACATCAAGTGATACCAACAAATCCAATTTTTTTCTTATTTTTGGAGCTCTTTTGTTTTTAGGAGCAATAATTTATTTTTTGTACCCAAAATTGAAAGAATATTTTTCTCCTTTCTTATCCTTTACTAAAAAATTACCCTCTCCGGAACAGTTAAATGCAATCAATACAACACCTTCTTGGTTAAATCCGCAATCTTATAATCCATTATCAAGGTGGAAACAAAGGCAATGGCAAAAGAGGCACAAAAAACAGATGGACGACTTTCACCGCGATGAAATTTTATCAGTGTTTGGGCCATCAGAAAAAAAAGAAAAAACCATTAGAAATAAAGATTTTTATCGTCTTAAAAGTTTATTTAAAGAGTACAAAGATAAACATAAAGATTTTGAAAAAGTAAGAAAAGTGGACCATTTTGCGAAATTAGAAGAATTAACTGGAGAGATAAAGAAAAAAGAGGAACAAATTGTTCAGACTTATCAACAGATTGACCCTCAATTATTGGAAAAGCAAAATAAAGAAGAGTTAATTTTAAAACTAAGAGAAATTGCTAGAGGTCAATAAGCAGATGCTTCCTCGGAAGATTTATAAATATATAAAATTTAATTCTATATACTATAATGGTAGTAAAAAAAAGGGGCTCTGTTGTATTAGTCTTAGCTTTATTTGCCTTAATTTTAATTTCAACCCCTATTTCTGCTGAAGTTGCTGGATGTTATGTGTATCCTACTGCGAGTGAAGACTTGTATTGTGTCCCCGGCGTTTTAGATACCATTGCAAAGGAAGATTGTTTAACTTATCCTGGTTGTGACATTAATCAACATTTCCTACCTGGAGCAAATTGTGCAGATTTAACTGAATGTAAAGAAATTACTTGTAATGCTGATTGTCAAATTCATACTTTAGGAAAATGTTTACAATTAGGCGGTCAAGCAATTACTGATGCCGAATATGATCTTTGGTGCAGTCCTGGGTGTTGTAAGGTTGCCGATAAATTTTGCCAGTTTAACCTTTTGAAATTTTCTTGTGAGGATAAAGCTAAGAAATTAGGTGTTACCGATAAGACCAAAATATTTTTTGATAATGCCATTGGTATGAATACCCAGACTTGTAATCAACAATATTGCCAAATAGATGTGCAACAATCTAATCTGCTTGTTCAAGTTAGTGATGATTTGGGGAATAAACTTTCTGGGGTAAAAGTAACTTTGGAAGGCACAGGAGTAAATGAGTTAACTGATGATAATGGAGTAAGATTATTTGCTCAGATTAATCCTGGTTCATATTCAGTTAAGGCTACACTTCTTGATTATTCTACTGCCATTGCTGTTGTGTCTGTACCTCCAGGAAAAACAACAGCATATAACCTAACTTTGATTAAACAAGCCGGAGTAGCTAAAGTTTTAGGCACTGTTAAGAATGACAACATGCAGGTTGTTGCTGACGCCACTATCTCTTGGAAGGGACCAAAAGAAGGGTCAATGAAAACAAATTCCCAAGGTAGTTACGAAGTATCCCAACTTCCAGCAGGAGATTATCAATTCACTGCTAGCAAAATTGGGTTTAAATCGCAAATTAAACCATTAACATTAACAGCGGGAACATTTCCTATAAATTTCCAGTTAGAACCGGCAGGATTGCAAGGTATTAGTGGAAAAGTGTATATTGATACAAACAATAACAAAATTTTTGATTCTGCAGATCAACCAAAAAATGATGCAGAAATTTATGTAGATGATGTCTTTAAAGGACGTTCCCAATACCCGGGTGGTTCCTTTGCCATTGAAATATCTGTTTCTGCAGAGCAGGAAGAACACACCATCGCTGCTTCTTTCTTAACTTATCAATTTGAAACAGAAACATTCAAGATAAAAAAAGGAGAATCTATTCAAAATAAGATTTTGTTATTAACTGCGTATATTGGAGAATGTACTGAACCAGATACTGAAAAAGAAGCAGAAAACTTTACTGGTAAACCTGTTGTTGGTGAAAAACAAATTCGCTTAGAATGGACTAAGCCGTGTCCTGAAGTGATTGGTTATGAAATCAAGAAAATTTATGCTGGTCAAGAGATCGATTCACTTTCCGCTCCCCCTTCCGTGAATTATTTAATTGATGCTAATGTAGAATGGGGAGAAGAATATAGTTATAGAATTGTTGCTCATTATGATAAAGCAAGAGCAGTTGAAAATACCAATGAAATAACTGTTAATGTTGGAGATAAGCGGTGTGAAGGAAGATACAGCCAAAGTAATGGTTGGGAAACATTTTGTATTCTGGGAGATAAAGAACAGCGTAAACAAGTTTACACCTGTACAAATTTAAACCAATTATCTATGACGGAAAATTGTGCAGAACGCGATGGTGATGTCGAAGATTACTATTGTTCTCCAATTACTACTGGTTTAGCTGGCTGTCGTGATGCCGGTGGTTGTGGATTATATGGGCAATCTGCGGATCCTTTTGGGTTGTATTATTCTCGTTCTAGCTGTTATGGTACAGATACTCCAGAATTAGGAGCTAAGAATTATTGTTATTTTGATTATACTAACACTATCATCGATACTTGTGATGATTGCACTAAAGTTTATAGTTGTTTTGATTACAAAAGTAAAGATGCCTGCACATTAAACAATTGTTTAGGTGCTAAATGTTCTTGGGTTGATGGTGCGAGTAATGTAAATTTAATTGATTATAGTTTGATAGGATTACCTACGCAGGTAACTCCAGAGACTGGAGCAGGGTATTGTGTTGAAGAGAAGTATCCTGAAGAGGATTATTGTGATTTATGTAATCAAGAATCTCCCTTCTTTGAAAATTATTTCTGTACTGCTGATGTTTGTTCTGGATTAGGAAGATGTTTTTCAACGTTTGAAGTTGATGAATGTAGAACATGTGGCCAATATCCATCTAAAGAAAAGAATTGTTATGAGTATAGCACGGAGTTAGAATGTGTAAATAATCAAGAGTTTGACCTTAGTCCTTTGGGAGAAATTACTCTTTCAGATGATCGATGTGGCTGGGGAAGATGCTTTTGGGATCAACAACCTAATGGTTTCAGTGAGCATGGTTGTTTTAAAGACGGCAATGGTGATTTTAAGGATGATTGTATAGAATTTGTCAGCGCTGGAGAAAGACAAGCTTGTGAGATAGACAATTCTGCGCCAAAAACCAAGATTATTCCAGAGGGGATTAATGTAATCTCTTTAGCAAAATCAAATATTTCCTTTTTAGGAGATGATAGTTATCATCCTCATGGTGGGCAGAAAAATAAAATGGGCGTTTTAGGATTGTGTATCGTTGAAGCTAGCAGCAATGCCGACAATTATTGTGAAGATGATTTTACTATTTTTCCATATCCTGGAAAAGATGATGCTGAAATTATTGCAATTAATTTGTTAAATACTTCTTATTTAGGTAGTGAAGAAATTAATGGAGAAACTCGTCGGGTAAAATATTATTCTGAGGATATTTACTACAACAGAGAATCGTTAAAGGATGCTTTTGTTTATGTAGATAATGTTCCCCCTAAATTTGAGATTAAAGAGAGCATCGAAACTTCCGCTGACATAACTACTTTATCTGTTTATTTGGAAAAAACAAATGAGATCATGGCTTGCGATTTTAAATTGAACCAATTAATTCCACAAGGGGAGTCCCAAACTGTTTCTGTACCAAGAGAAGAAGTGGATAAAGCAGCAATTTTTGAAAATATGAAAGCGTTAACTGTTAACTTAACAGTAACATGTACTGATGATCAAGGAAATAAGAATACAAAAGAAAAATCTTACACCTTTGATTTACAACAAAATATTGATATAATTTCCCCAGAAATGTATGGGGCAGTTTCAACCACAGAAATTTATTTTGAAGTTGAAACATCAGTAGGTGCTACTTGTGGATTATATTTAAGTGCAAATAATGAAAAGGTTGCTGATTTCGTTAGTGATCCAGAAGGGAAGAAACATAAAACTATTGCTGTCAGTGGATTTGTTGAAGGAGAATATGCAGCCATATACAAGGTTGCTTGTAGTGATTTGTTGCAACCTGAAAAGGTGTATGAAGACTATTTCCACTTTACTGTTGATTTTACTCCCCCCAAAACACAGATTATTTTAACTGAAGGGACTAGAGAAGTTAAACCATTAAACTTTGGTTGGGAAGAATTTTTTATTGAATCTGCTATAGTTAATTTTGAATGTACTGCAGAAGGGTTTGAGTGTGATAAAACGTATTATTGTTTAGGAGAAGATTGCGATTTTATTGAAAACGAGAAATTCCAGGAATTTTCCGAATTTGTGGAATTGTTAGAATCAACATATATCTGTTATTACTCTACAGATTTGGGAAATAACACTATTTATCAGCCTTTATGCGGCCAGGTTAATATCGAAGGGTTTGGAATAACTTTAGAAAAACCGACAGTTCATTATTATCAAGAAGAGCAATGGGGTATTAGCAATGTACCTAAATTTGAGTTTCAGTTCTTTACTAAAGTCCCAACTGTAGAGTGCCGTATCGACTTTACTTCTGGGTTTGTCTATGAATCTGTTCCAGCGCATAAAATCAGAAGTATCAATGCTGAAGGGAAGTATCTCTTCGTAGATTTCCCTGAAAGTGTTTTCTCACCATTTGAGGAGGATTGTAATAGTGATGAATGCATTAAGAGAATATACATTAAATGTAAAAACTCCGATAATCAAATTGGTCCAGAAGCAATTATTAATTTGGAATACGACTTTACTGCTCCAGAAATTTTAGATGCTTACGCAGAACCAGATAAAATTTACGAAGGAATAAGCACTGAATTATTTGTTAATACTGATGACAAAACCTTGTGTAAATATAGTGATATTTCTGAGGGAGAAGGAAGCAGTGAATACGGAAATATGGAGTATTCTTTCCCTGGAACAGAAGATTTGATCTTAAAGACTTTACATCAAGAAACTTTTAACCTAGGATTTTCTGGTCCTTCAAAAGAATATACTTTGGCCACTCAATGTAAGAATGGGGCAGGAGGATTATCTACGACTGAAGAGATTAAATTTTTGGTAGATTATTCTCAGAAAGGGTATATTCTTCCAGAATCATTACTGCCACAGGGATTTGTTTGGACGGAGGATGTTACACTTTCCTTACAAACATCAAAAAATGCCCTTTGTAGTTATAACCTTGAAGGGGAAGGATACCTTCCATTTGAAACAGGAGCGTATACTACAACACATTCTTCAAGTGTAATCGGATTGATTGAAGGAGAATACGACATTTTAGTGAAATGCGTTATGGGAGATTATATTGATCATGAAACAATTCATTTCATTATTGACCGCACTGCTCCTGAAATAACAAACGTCGAAGATGGAAATTATACTTGTGGAAAAGATCAGATTAATGTGATGGTATATAGCACAGAATTGAATGGAATTAGTAAGTACATTTATGAAGTTTATGACGCTGGTAATGCTGAAGTTTCTACAACCAACACAACTTTTTATAATACTACTAACTCTTCTACTTCCTCTGGACAAATGGTTTTAAATGGCGAGTATACGGAAGACTTACCTTTAGAAATATCTACTTCAACACTAACAGCAGGAAAAAAGTATAACATTAAAGTTAAAGCCACTGATCTTGCTGGAAATGAAGGGGCCTTTGCTGAGAGTAATGGTGTCTCCGTTGTTGATTCTAATTTTTCAATCTGTGCAGAGGATACACAAAAACCAACAGTAGAATTTATTATGAATAGTTCATCTTGTACGGCTGTTCAAGTCGAACTATTGTGTCAAGATGAAGTTGGTTGTAGTAAACTTCTTTACGGAAAGCACGGAACTTCCTCATTATGTACTTCCAACATAACCTATTCAGGAAGCAAACTCTCATTTGACCAAAACTCTTGGTTATGTTATTATGCAGAAGATAATTCTGGAAACAACCATACTGACCAAAAGAAAATCACTTTTGTTGATGAAGATGGAGATGGTGTAGCTGATCATTGTGATGAATGTGCGGGCACACCTGGAGGTAAAGAAGTAAATGCTATTGGTTGTGCTGATGGTGAAGTTTCAGCTGAACAAGAGAAAGAAGATACGGATGGTGATAGCTTACCAGACATTTGGGAGAAGACTTTTGATGCTTTTGATTGTTCTTTAAATTACGCAAGCGTTGATTCTGACGATAATAGTATCACAGATAATTTGGAAGATTATGATAGTGATGGGTATAGTAATTATGAAGAATATAAAGTTGGGTATAATCCTTGTATTGCTGATACTCCTGCAGAGATAGTAGAGGAAGAAACAACTACTACAACTGAAACTGATGAAAAGACAACCGCTTCTGGAGAAGAATTCATTCCTAGTAGCTCTGCTGAAGGAAGCCTTGTTCCATGGATATTTTTCATAATGGGTTTGTTGATGGTTATAGGCGGTACGGGGTATTTAATTTATTATTACAAATATTCTCCTGCTGCCCAGGGTGGTCCAAAGATTACTGCCTTTACAGGAACTAGAACAAATAGGTTCCCGGAAAGACCGGGTGTTAAGCAAGAACAGGTTCCAGGAAAAGATTGGAGTAGTAAGCTAGAACAATTGCGTAAGGGGAGAGAAGGAAAATTAAAAGAGCGTAAGCGTCAAAGTGTTTTTGGTGAATTTAATAAGCAATCCAATGAGATTCCTCACATTGAAGAATTATTAAGCAAGAAAGTCCCTCACCTAGATAAAGTACAAGATTTGGCCCAAAAATATGTTGAACATAAAGAAGAAATTAAACCGGGGTTAAAACCAGAGGAAAAAAGTATTTTCAACAAGTTGGAACAAATTTCTGATAAAACAAAAAATAAAGATATTGCTGAGATTGTTAGCAAGGAAGAAGCTAAAGATATCTTTAGCAAATTAAAAGATATCAGTAAAAAGAGAAAAGAAAAATGATCGTAAACCAAACAAACAAAACCAGAAAAACAGATAAGATAAACCAAATAAATAAGATAAATAAAATAAACAAAAGGGGGATGGGTGTTGGTCAAGTTTTTGTGTTTATTATTGCGGGAATAACGTTTGCCTTAATTATGATTTTTGGTTATCAATCTATAACACAATTTACTAAAAGTGGAGAGGATGTAGAGTTTGTTCAATTTAAGACCAGTTTAGAAACATCTGTTAAAAAGATTTATACTGAGTTTGGTTCGGTAAGAATTGAAAGATATAGTCTGCCCCAAAAGTATGAACAAATTTGTTTTGTTGATTTAGACTCTGAGTATGATCCGGATTTATGTAAAAAAGATCAAATTGCTTGTTCGGTTTGGAAAACTGCTAAAGAAGAGGGGGGTTATAATGCAGTTGATGAAAATGTATTTATTCAACCAATTGCCCCTGTGCCCCTTAAAGTATACCATATCTCTATAGATAATGAGGGTAAGAATTTTTTGTGCTTACCAATTGTCAAGGGAGCATTTAGCCTTTATTTGGAAGGTCGCGGTGATTTAACTAGAATATCAACAACAAATTAATTTGCTTCAGAATTTAAGATTATTATGGCAGTAAAAAAAAAAGCCCAAATCGCAGTAACCTTTAATTGGGTATATATTTTAATAGCTGGAGCAGTAATCCTTTTATTTTTTATTGGAATTGTAGTAAAGCAGAAATCAATTTCAGAAGAAAATTTAGCTACTGATGTAGTTAGAGTAATGGAATCAATTTTTACTGGTGCGGGAGTATCAGAAAAAACGAAAAATTTTGTTGACATCAGCGGGTTAGCAGATTATACCCTCTTCTTCGGTTGTAGTGAAGGAGTAACAGAATATGGCATTAGTGGGAAAGGCAAACCTGTACAAAATAACATTGATCCAATTTTTGCTCCATTGGAACTAAAAGATACAGTTTTAGTGTTGTGGAGTTTACCATATAAACTTCCGTTTAAGGTTATTGATTTTACTTTTGTTTCCTCTAGAAAAAGCAAGATTTATTTGATGGGCAACACCCCATTTATTAATGAGTTTATCAATGCCACTTCTGGATTTGATAATATTGAAAAGATTAATGACGTTTCAGAAATTGATCCCGCTAGGAATTATCAATTTAAAATTGTTGATTTTTCTGGAGGACAATTCATTTCTCAAGGCATCCCTTCTGCTTTATCTGATGTTGATGACAATAAAGTTACCGCAGTAGTCTTTACTGGACAAGACCAAGTAGACTATTATCAAAAGGAAGGCCAAATGTGGAAAAAGAAGAATAAACTCCCAGTAAGAATAATTTCTCTTGGAGGAGAAAGAGATTCTGCCCGCTTTGCTACTATTTTTGCTGGGGATGATAAAACATATGTCTGCAGTATGGGTAAGGCTTTTTTACGGTTAAGATATTTATTAGAAGTATATCAATCTAAATTAACTGAAATGAAAGAATTTTATGAAACTGACCCCCAATTGATGGCAGGGGATTGTTATAATTACATCAGCGATCAGGGGTATGAGGTAAATGTGGAATCTAGTTTGCGTTCTTTAAAAAATAGGTTAGATGCCTGTTTAGTTAATTTTCCAATTTCTTATGACTATTGTACTGAAATGGTCGGTGCTGCCGAAAAATTAAGAGAAGCAAACGCCAATTTGGCGGAAAGAGGAGATTGTCTGACTTTATACTGATTTTACAAAATGAAAAAAAAGAATTTATGTCCCCGTAAAAGAAAAGGGCAAATGCAAATGACTGAGACGATTGCAGTTCTGTTCATCTTTTTTATTTTGATTTTATTTGGAATTATGTTTTATTATAAATATCAAGGGGTTGCATTTAAAGAAAAACAGGAAGAGTTGTTAGGAGCAAGAGCTATGGACACAACATTAAAGGTTTTGTTTCTTCCCGAAATTAGTTGTACTAAAGGAGAGGCTGAACCAGAAGATAATTGTTTTGACATGATGAAATTGCGCCATGCTAATGAAACATTTAAAAAATATATCACCAAATATTACTTCAACCTTTTTTCTTACTCCCGGATTTATGTCCAAGAAGTTTATCCAGAACAAACACAGTACATTTTGTATGATAAAGAAATCCCTTTTTTAGAAGATGGAACTAAAGGGTGGGAAAAGAAAGAACCAACTTTCTTTACTGTTACATTAAAGGATGAAAGCAAAAGCGCAATCATCCCTCATTATGGATTTGGTTATGTTGTGGTGGAGGTTTATTTATGAGATTGTCTAAATCTCGTTCTGCACAAATGGAAATGATTGGATTAGTGATAATTGTCATTTTAATTTCATTGGGGATGCTTTTTGCTGCTCAGTTTGCACTTAAAGAGAATCCGCAAAAAAAAATATTTACCCGTAAAGGTCTTTCTTATAGTACAATGAGTGCATTGATGAAAACCACAGTATATGAACCTGGATGTGAAGGTGACTTTAAAAGTTCTTTAAATCCACAAATTGGCAAAGATCTTTTGGAAGACTGTGCTCGTAACAAAGGTTTTATTCAAGACAATGGGTTTTCTTTGTACAGATGTAGAAATCAGCATACTTGTATTTTTTTGAGAGAATTTATTAGTGAGATGTTAAATGAAACTCTTGGCGGGTGGAATAAAAACTATGAGTTCACTTCCGAATTGATTCAGGCCGAATCTGATGTCCCTCAACCTCTTTTTGAAAAGATTGTAGGTAGTCATGGTGGGTGTTATAAGAAAGAGAGAGACAGTTCAGGTTTATTTCCAATACATACAGAATCTGGATTAGTACAAAGTCAGCTACTTTTGTGTGATTAAATTTATGACCACGATTGAATTTATAGCAACATTTATATATAAAATTTCTTTCTTTAAGATAAAATAATAGTCTATAATAAAGAGAAAAAATGAGGTGTGATAGAATGGTTTCTAAAAAGGGACAAGGACTTTCCTTGACAACAATTATTGTAGCAGCTTTGGCTTTGATTGTTTTAGTTGTTTTAGTAATGATTTTTACTGGAAGAATTGGAGTTTTTAATGAGGGATTAAGTAAAGAAGGACAGGCTGAAATAATTAAGATGAAAATTCAATATGGCCAATGTAGACCTACTGCTACTAATGAAGTTACTTTTGATCAAAAGTTAACTGCTGCTGAATCAATTGAAACAAAAGAATTAGAGAAGGCTGCATTTTTAGATCAAATATCCCGATGTAAAGGGTTTTCAGATAAATCTGTTTGTGAAGGAAACGGCTGCATGTGGAGTTGAAGATGAATTCCAAAGCTGATGCAAACATGTGGTGGATTATTATCGGGGCAGTCATTGCTCTGGTAGTAATGATTATCTTGATGGTTATCTTTACAGGAAAAACCGGGACTTTAGAAGGCGGACTTTCTGATTGTGAGGGCAAAGGTGGTTATTGTACAACAGAATCAGAATGTCCTCTAAACAGTTTTAGTTCTAGCGCCTTTAGTTGTACAGATGGGAAGAAATGTTGCATTGGCGCTCCAGAAAAATGTGTTGCTGGTACATGCAAAGATGAAAATAAACAAACTTGTAAAGATGGGTATTGTTATACTAAAACTAGCTAAACCATGAACAATAAAGCTCAAGAAGGTTCCTCCCAAACGATTAAAGTAATCTTAATGACATTACTTGCAGTTTTGATGGGAGCTGCTTTTCTTTATTTTGTCTGGAAAAAGATGTCCGGAAATTTTGCACCATGAGAATTAACAAAAAAGGGTTGGAGATGCAACAACTGATTTTAATAGTTCTAGCAGTTATTCTCTTATTGTTTGTTATTGCTTGGTATTCTGGGTTGGGAGATGTAATCAAAGACTTGTTAAATAAATTTGGAAATATGTTATAATGGCAATGCAAAATAGGATTGTGTTGTACTTGTTATTGTTGATTGTTTTTGTTCTCGTTGCCTATTGGGGGGTTGGTGGTTTGGATAGTGTTAAAGAACTAGTTGCTGGAGCAAAAGAATATGCCCCCGATATTAAAACAGGGTTAGATGAATTAGGTGCAGCCGAACAAATTCTTCCTCCGGCAATCCGTGACCAAGCTAAGAAATTGGAAGATGGACTTTTAGCTATGGTGGCCGAAGGTTCTAGATCAAATTGTTTTCAGGATATTGGGGGATTTAGAGAAAATTTAGGAAAGGATGAAGAAGATACAGTTACATTTCTCTTCACCTTTGATCCAAATGCAGAAGGAACTTGGGTAGACATCAACACCTACAAAAGTGTAACTTATAATCGTTTTTTCGTTCCGAAAATGAAACCTTGTGTTATTGCTAAAGGAGATTTACCTAAGAAGTTTGTGCAGAAGTTTATTGATAACGATAAAAACATTGACTTAAGTTTAGAAATTGTTTCTGGTGTGAATATATATTACAATACAAAAAAATTGAATGGCAATGTGTTAAGAGTTATTCAGGAAGGTTGGCCTATTACTGCAGTTAATGACGAAAGTGATAATTATCAAAGTGATGGAATTTTGTATAAGGGTAGTGATAATGAAATCTGCTTTATCCCAACAAATAAAGTTTACAATTATGACCAAGACGGAATTGACAATGATTATGTAAATGATAAAGCTGATGAGGGAACAATTGCTTGGAAAGTTGCAACTGGAGTTTTGCCATCTTGCACTTCAGTTAACGGTTATGAAGCAATAGAATTGTTTGCCGATGATGATGCTAGTGCTGGAGAATTTGATTGCGAAATAAAATTCAAAAAAGATTCGCAGAAACAACTTCTTAAACCAATCCCTAATTTTGGAACTACTTCGGGACAAGATGGAGATTGTTCTGATATTTTTAAAGACCATTTACTTAAAGAAGGAGTTTTAACTCTTCCCAAAGATGGTTGTTGGGCAATTATTTCTGAGGATGACGACAGTGATTATAATGATTGTGGCTGGGTAGAAGTTGGTCCAGGAGAAATAATTCCTGGTAAGAATAAGAAAGGCACAAAACTCTATCAACAAAGTGCTCCACGCTATGAAAACACTGATCCGTTATGTTTGTTAGAATTTTATAATTGGCGTATGCCCGATGAACTACAAGGAGAATTATTGTGTGATGGTTCTTCTCATAAATGGTATCAATGTGAAGATACTACCACAGGGATGGAAAAGAAGATGACAGTAAATGGTAAGGATGTTGTTTACACTTGTAATGGGGGAGGCGTTTGGTTCGTAAATAACACCGAACATTTGCCTTGGTTTACTTATGGTAGTATAGAACTATTTACGGATAATGATAATAGTTATCCTGGTAGTTGCGATACTCAAGATGCTAATATATACTTCGCTTGTGATGCTCGTGGAACAATGGGAGTGGTTAAGGAAACAGATTTTGGTTCTGGCACATTTAACTGTCCGACAGAGGATTATGATTGCAATAATTATGCTAAATCGCATTCTGGGAAAGTGGCTAATAGTTGTAATCTTTTCCTTTCTGAAGATGACAATAGTGGTAATGATTGTGCCGATGCATCTGTGCCATTTGGAGAATGGGTAAATATGTACGCAGGAACATTCTATCATTGTGATGGGAATGAAAAGAATTGTGAGAAGGGGCCAAGTTACGTTGGTAAAGACTCTGATGACCATGGGCTTTGTCTATTAAGAAATAAGTGGATTGTCGAGAGGTATCCTGGAGATCTATTGTGTAGCAATGTTGCTAACCAAAACTGGATCTTATGTGATAATAGAAAAGTGGGTAGTTATGTTGTTCTAAATGGAGAAACCCAATATTGTCAAAATAATGATGGTGACTATCGGTTTATGAAAAAATGATTTCAATAATTAAAAAAGGATTGAACAAGAAAGGGATGACTGCAAGTTTTTTAGTAGGTTTAATCATTACGATAGTCTCATTTATGATTATTGCTAATGTCATTTTTCAATTCTTAGGCAGTGCTGAAGATAAAGAAGCAG
Source organism: Candidatus Woesearchaeota archaeon CG_4_10_14_0_2_um_filter_33_13 (assembly GCA_002792115.1). Classification (GTDB taxonomy): domain Archaea; phylum Nanobdellota; class Nanobdellia; order Woesearchaeales; family GW2011-AR9. The sequence goes on from PFNQ01000028.1 coordinate 50,362, forward strand.
AACTGCTTTGTCATGATAGTCTTGCTTTAAGAGCATCAACAACTATCCAGTTAAATCAAGGAAAGGATCAAGATTGGCATGATCTGCTAAGTGGTAATGTGAAAATGTCTCCTGTTTTATGTAAAACAATTGATATTAAACTGAAAGGTACTCGAGAAGAGATTAAAAGAGCCTTTGCAGAAAAGATTGCCAGATGTTGGTGGATGTTTGGTGAAGGCAGATATGAAGAGATTCTTGATACCGGGGACTTAAATGTTGCGCCTTTCTTCTTGGGTGTGCATAATGAACCAAACCAATGTTTCAATTGTTACAATATTATGATTGATCAAGATGAGATTGTTGGGGATGATGAGGTTAAATGTGCAACTGAAGATTGTCCAATCTCTCCACAAGAGTTATTAAGATTTATGTGGGATAAAAGTCCATTAAAAGCAAGAGTAGAATGTAATAACAAAACAGATAAAAATTGTGTTTTTTGTAATATTGACAAAGAATGTAATTCCAATGGTGGAGACCTAAAATGCATTGATCATATCTGTGAAAAAGACATTGACATAAATTATTTGCAATATATTCAAAGTTATGGTGGTCCTGGAATGTTTATTAATATCATAGAAGAAGAAGGTCTTCAGGCTAGGCACGCGTATTCAATTTCTATTCTTCCAAAAAACAAAGAGAAAGAACAAACTAACTGGTTAGCTTGGGTTGGTGGAGGGGTCGCGGTCTTAGGTATAGGTGCATGTATTATTATCTCTGGTGGGGCATGTGCAGCAGCAGTAATCCCATTTATGTCAGTTACAGCTGCAGGAGGGACTGCAGTAGCAGCAGGAGCTGCAACGGTTGGTGTTGTAGGAGCAAAGGTAGCGGCGGGGGCCATAGCATATGATTACATCACTGCTCCAGATGCAAAATCTCCTCCTCAACTGGGAGCCACACTCAATAGTGCAGCAAAAATTTCCATTGAAACTATGTTCAAAGAAAGAGAGCGTACTTCTGTTTATCTTAGTGAAACTAAGTATGGGCAAACTTATTGTGGTTCAGGAGATCTAGGCGGAGAATAAAAAGAGGCAAATAATTATGAAACTGATAAAATCTAAAAAAGGCGCAACACAAATATGGTGGATTATTGTTACAGCACTTATTGCTATTTTAATTATGGTGTTTATCATCGTCTGGTTTAAAGGAAGTGGTGAGAAAGCTTATACTAGTGTTGATGATAAGATCGGCGAGTTAGGAGATTGTGATAAAGATAATGTTGCCGGACTGTTTGATAAATGTCCCTGCGAAGCAGGAGATGTGAAGTATGACGGGTGTTCCCAAGGACAGAATGCTACCAGTTGTGAGGCTTCAAAAACAAGTGGAAAAATAGCAGATGGTTGTAAATAAAAATGAACCGTAAAGGATTTTTAGCCAAAACATTATTTGTTTTGATTGTATCTATTCTTATTTTTTCTACTTCTTGTTCCCTTGGAGCAAAATTCTTTCGTCTAAGTTCGCAAGCGAAAGATAATTTTGTTGCTTTTACAAATGAGATTGAAGATTTGCAACAGAATGCTAAGGAAGGGGACAGAAGGAATAGTCTTCTGATAATTGATTCTGGAACTGTCGTTGCGTACTTTTCTGCCCCACAGTTAAAGGTTCATGTTGATGCTGCCTCTAAACCTGGCCAATATCTTTATGATTATGACATCTACTTAAGCAGGCCGATTGAGTGTGAAGAAGAAGGTATGCCTGGATGTTTTTGCTTATTCCGAGAAGTAGAAACAAAAGCTTCTTTTTCTGATAAAAGAGTTGACGTTATTCCTTTAAAATCAATCTGTGTGTCTCAAGAATTTTTAATAATTTACGATAATTCTAGAAATAGTATTCCTGGTTGTGGAGTTGGTATTCCAAAAGAAGTTAATTCTTATCAATGTGATGGTGGTTTTTTAGTTGATAGAGGAGTGATCGGTGAAGCCGATTATGTTAAGGCCTTTTACGAAAATGGTAGAAGAATAAATTTTCTCATCCAAAAAGATCCCAACAATATTTTAATCTACGAACAATAAGATGAACAAGAAAGGTTACGATTTAATCATGGTTATTTTTGAGGTTTTAGTAGTTGCTTCCGTCGTATTTATGTCTTTGCAAGTAGCGAAAGGTTATGCGGAATCAACTACCGTTGATAAGGTTAATACTGCAACAGATCTTGCTTTGATGGTTAACACTTTTGTAGGTACTCCCGGAGACAGTATTGTAGAATACCCAAAAAATGTTTCTCAATTTTCCATAGTTTTAAGTGATGGAGGAGTTAAGGTTTTTGTTAAGGGAGAAAGTGAAATAAAACAAGCTTCCCAAACATTTTATCTTCCAGAAAAATATTCCGCTGAAGGAATTACTGAAGAGGCTACTAAAATTTGTTTAAGAAAAGATGGCTATGTAATAACTTTGTTTGAGTGTGGTGTAAATGGCTGACGAAGAATTTGGCCCAACGAGGAAAGTAATCTATTGGATGTTGGCAGGTGTAGTTATTACTATGGTTGTTCTTGGATTTGCTATTATGCTTGGAAATTATCGTAACAATTTAACACAAACACCAAAGGAAGTTAAGGCCGAGTTAGTGTCTTTAAGATTTGCAAATATCCCCGAATGTTTTGCTTATGAAGATCCTGTCAATCTTCGCCCATATCCCGGAGTAATAGATGTGAATAAGTTTACTAAAGAACAGATGGATAAATGTTATCTTACTAATCCAGAGATGGGATATAAAGATTTTAATTTTGGTCTAGAATTAAAGGGCCATAATCTAAAAGTGATTACCAACAATTATTATAACCAAGATAGTTTCACAATAGTCAAAAATGTTTTAGTTAAGGAAAAAGATGGTGCTACTACTGACGATATACTTTACGTATATGTGCAAGAAATAATTGGTGATCCCAAATGATTCGCCTGAAAAGAATGAACAAGAAAGGATGGTTTGATGACTTTTTCGACTTTTTATTTACTGTGGTTTCCGCTTTTTTTATTCTTATGTTTATGGGGATGATTTTGGTAGCAAGTACAGATAGGGTTGCTAAAGAATTGAAGAATCATGTTACCATTGTACAAGATACTGATGATTTCTTGGTTTTGGAAAGATCACAATTAGAGAAAGGTTACTACTTAAAGGACTTAGATAGTCGTTACACTAGCATTAAAAGATATGGTTCAATAGAACGACAGATCAAAGAGAAGAGAGATTTTTATGCTGATAATCCTTATGTTGCGGGAGTAGATAGTGATGGGGATCCAATTCCTATTGTCGGTTAAATCTTAAAAAATGAGAATAAACAAAAAAGGCGCATTTTTTCATTGGATCATCTTTGGAGTAGTTGCAGCTATTGGGCTGTATTTTGTTTTATCCATTGATGTTAACGTTACTGGTCAGAACACTAAAGGGGTGTGGCAGTTAAGTTACGTAAGAGCTACACAAGATGCACAAAAAGATCTTTTAGAAATAGACCAAACTGCAAGAAATGCAATCGCTCTAGCAGTTAATAACATCGGCAAGGAACAATTGGCTAAGGATTTGGGTTGTGGAGTAGTGAAAGGTTACCCCGTGTGGAATAACAAAAAAGGTTTTTGTGAATTGAAGTTAGATGAAACAATAAAAGCCGATATTAATAAATTAATAATAAATAAAACAAACGTTCCATATGAAGAAATAATCTATTCTGAAGGAGCAATAATTGGCAAAACAAATGAACGTAAAGTTATTGGAAGTTCTTTGGGTGTCATTCCAACTTCTACAAAAACAGCGGGTCTCTTTACAACTTATGAATCTTATCTTATCAAACCATTCGAGTTAAGGTATGAATATAACCCTGGATTTAGAGTTAAAGTTGGTTCTTCATTTGGCAAAGCTTATGAAACAATTAAAGAACAAGCTAAATCACTCTTAATTAATTGTAGTACAGAACTAAATCTTAAAGATTGTCTTGATAAAAACAAACTCAATACGTGGCATTACACTTATTGTGAAAAAGATTATTTTGCTCAAGAAGGCCGTGTTGTACCTTTCTGTGTTAAAACTGATGGACAGGGAGACTATAAATTAGCTTTAGATTTCATTTCTGAAGGGACATTAGCAGTTACTGGCATATCTACTGAATTTGATAAAGACCAAAACTTGACCACCATTAGTTTTGAATTATATCCTGGAATCAAAGACTATACTATTTATTACACAAATTGGTTAATTGCCCAATCACAAATCCCTCCAGCTAAGAAAGCAGCAGAAATATTTTATACTATGCCTTCAGGAGAAGGATTTGATTATTTCCAAAAAAGTATTAACTTCTCGCTTGCTTCATTTGACAACAATTGTCCTGTAAATAAAGAACCAAATAATGTGTACCTGTGTTCAAATATGGTGATGTATTCTTTTATTGATAACTCTCTGAATACTGGGAATTATTTATTTGCCGTAATCGCAATTCAAGATGCGCAAGAAACTACCATAACATCTTTCACTTCCTTAAATGTTAATTAAATTTATATTGAAGTTATATTAAAATGATATTACTGACTACTCCTTTGAAAAAATTCAAAGAATTTTTCAAAGAATTATCCGTGTAATATATCCTTTACTATCTAAATCCTTATAAATAATTTTTATCTCTACATTTTAACTGAAAAGGGTGGTGTTTTCAAAATGTATAAGGTTCCTTTAGCTGAAATTAAAAGTAAGATTATCTCTAGTGGTAAGCTTGATTCTGAGAAATTAGAAAAGAAAATTAAAGAAAAAATCAATGAATTGTCTGGCTTGATTAGTGAAGAGGGGGCTGCCCACATTATTGCAAATGAGTTTGGCATAGAATTAACTAAACCGGATAGTGACAAACTAAAAATCAAAGAAATATATCCTGGAATGCGCAATGTTTCTACTGTTGGAAAAGTGGTTAAAAAATTCGAAGTTAGAGAGTTCGCAAAAGGAGAATCCAAAGGAAAGGTTTGTTCTATGATGATTGGTGATGATACCGGTACGATTCGTGTAGTCTTTTGGAATGATCAGGTCGATGCTGCCAGTAAAGTGAATGAAGATGACATTATCAAAGTTAAAGATGCTTATGTGCGAGAGAATAGAAACAACAAAGAGATTCATTTAGGCGAACGTGGGGAAATTGAGGTTAATCCAGAAGGGGAGAAGATTGAACGAGTGAGACAAAGTGCTGATTATGAAAGAAAAAAGATCCAAGAATTGGAGAATGGTTCTGATGGAGTAGAAATTCTTGGCACAGTAGTTCAAGTCTTTGATCCCCGTTTTTTTAACGTTTGTCCGGATTGTGGCAAAAGAGCAAATGATGAGCAATGTCCGGAGCACGGAGCTGTTAAATCAGATTTATCATATGTTATGAATTTAGTTTTAGATGATGGAACGGGCACGATTAGGGGAGTTTTCTGGAAGAATCAGGTACACCATTTGTTAGGATTAGACAATGATGGTATGGCCAAATTTAAGGATAACCTTTCTTTATTTGAAAACGTCAAGAACGACCTTTTAGGGGAACAGTTTAAGTTGATTGGCAGAGTTAAGAAGAACGATATGTTTGAACGTCTAGAACTTAATGTTCAATTAGTTGAAAAAGCTGATCCTCAAGCAGAACTTGCCAGATTAGAAAAATAAAAAATGAGTTCTTTGGAAGAGTTAAGAGAAAAAGTTAAACAATTCAATCTTGATAGAGATTGGGATCAATTTCATAATCCTAAAGACTTGATTATTGCTTTGTTAAGTGAAGTTGGGGAGTTAGCTGAATGTTATCGTTGGTTAAGTTCTGAAGAAGTTTTCAAGATACATTTGGATCCTCTTAAGAAGCAGAAAGTTTCTGAGGAAGTTGCTGACATTTTGATGTATTTACTAACATTTTCTTATAAGATAGATATTGATCTGTTAAAGGCTGTTGAAGAAAAGTTGGAAAAAAATAAATTAAAATATCCCGTTGAGAAAAGTAAAGGAATCCATTCTAACCCGTTGATGGGATTTAAAGGAGTTTTAAAAAACTCCAAAGAAGATTTTGAATAGGTTTTCAAAATCATCTAAAGGAAAAGAATTAAATAAAGAATAAGCGTTTCCTTGTTTATGTTGTTTTATACCCATCTCCTATTGGGAATTGTAGGATTTCTTCTTCTGAACAAATACTTCAGTGGCGGTTACGAATGGCTATTTTTATTGTTTGTTCTTCTTGGTAGTGTTCTGCCGGATATTGACGATGGGAAAAGTAAAATCAAGAAAGCATCCGGAATTATTGGTTCTGTAATTAGTTTTTTGTTTAAACATCGAGGAATTCTTCATTCTTTAATCTTTGCATTAGTTTTGTTTGTTCTTTTGAGTTTGTGGGATATTTATTATGCCTGGGCATTGTTGATTGGTTACACTTCTCATCTTGTTGGAGATGTTATTACCCCCATGGGGATACAATTGTTTTATCCTTTTTCAAGGTGGAAGATTCGTGGCCCAATTAGAGTTGGAAAGTTCGGAGAATGGATTATTCTTTTTGGTTTAGTTGTATTAGTAATTAAAGAATTATTCTTTTGATTAACCCAGCGAATATGAAATCCCATCAATTGATCGGCGAACAGACTACCAATCTTCATACAAAAATACCCCTCCTCTTAAAAGACACTATAACATTTAACAATTATCATGCCTTGGAAGGATGTGGAGGAGAGCGTTTTATATCAATAGATCACCAAAACAAATATATACTCTGTTATCTAATTTATTTTAAACAAAATTTATGTTGATGGTAAGGGGGGGTAAAAATGGGGTTATTTGGTAAGAAAGTGATTAAAGAGACAGATTTTAAGGCCTTAGCTTTTGTTGGCAAGCGCTGTATAGAACAGGGTGAATTTATCATTCATCAAGCAAACCGAAAGTCAAAAGAACATCTTGAAGGACACTTGATTATTATGAAGCAAATAGTTGCTGAGTTTGAAGCCTTAATGAAATAAACTTTTTTTTAATTAAATTATTTTTCAAATATTTTTAACTTTAACTATTGGTGATTAAAGAATTATTCTTTTGAAATTAACATCTATTGTAGTTTCATCTCAGAATCAGTTGTAACATTTAATCTTAATTTTTTTATTCCTGCTTCATCTCCATTCTTGGGGATATGTGTCAAATGCATATTTAAACCCCTTAACTTATCAACATGATCCAAAACCATCTTTGCGTTTCTATCCGTTAAGGCAGATATTCCAATTAATACCATCGTTTCTTCTACATTTAATGATGCTCCTTCTTCACCCAACTTTTGTTTAAGTAATTGCATTTGCGTGATCATATCTTGATGTAACAGTCTTTTGCTTTTATGAACTTTAGACAGTTTCTTTAAAGCTTTAATGATAACTGCTGATTCAGCATGGAACCATCTGGAATTATGTGCACGAACTATTGTGCCATCTCGCAGTTCTACGGCCGCACCACAATACACTCCTTTATGTCCTTCTTTTCGTGCTCTCGCCTCTAATGCTCCTTTTCTTGCTTCTTTAACTAAAGGATAATTTGCTTCACTAACCTTAGATTTAGCCATAATCTGACCCATATAATCAATGGTTCTCTTTGTTTCAATTCCTAATGTGTACTCCTGTTTGTAACGAAAATATCTTCTAATTATCTCTTCTTTGGCACTTTTTCTAACAATTTTATCATCAAGAATTCCAACCTTGGCCATGTTAACTCCCATGTCTGTAGGAGAGAAATAGTTATTCACATAATTATCTTTTTTAGTAACTGCCTTCATAATTCTCTTAAGAATCACAAAATTTTCTACATCTCTGTTATAATTAACGCTCTTTGTCTTATACTTTTTGAGATGAAATGGGTCGATCATATTATAATCACCTAAATCGGCAGTTGCTGCTTCATAAGCAGTGTTGACGGGATGATTCAATGGTAAGTTCCAAATGGGAAAAGTCTCAAATTTAGCATAACCAGCATTTACTCCTTTTTTTTGTTCGTGGAATAATTGGGATAAACAAACTGCCATCTTACCACTGCCTCCTCCAGCTCCGGTAACAATAATCAATGGAGAATAGGTTTTTATGAAAGGTTGTTTAGCAAAACCACCTTTACTTAATATTTTTTTAATGTTATTAGGATAACCCTTTATTTCTGTATGGACATAAACTGTATGTCCTAAATGTTGTAACTTTCTTTTGAATTTTAAAGCAAGATTTTCTCTTTCATATCTTGTAATAACAATCCCCATGATCTTCAAACCTTTTTCTTTTATCTCATTAATCTCATTAAGTGTTTGTAAGTCATAAGTAAGACCAGAATCATAACGTACTCTCCCTTTTTGGATGTCTTTCGCACTAATACAATATATCACTTCTAAGTCCTTTAATTTACTTATCAGTTGTATTTTTGCATCTGCTTGATAGCCAGGAAGAACCCTTGATGCGTGTCCGTCGTAAAGAATCTTTCCTCCAAACTCCAAATATAACTTGTTGTCAAATTTAGAAAGTCTTTCTTTTATCTTTGCTGTTTGTGCCTCAAGATATTTTCTTGTATCAAACCCTCTTTTTTACATAAGTAGTGCATTTTTTCTCAAC